>NZ_LMNJ01000006.1:0-128370 GCF_001423325.1 Methylobacterium sp. Leaf113 | reverse complement strand
ACCGTCGAGGTCGCCACCTCGGTGGTCTGGGCCGCGCCGCTCAGGGCCGCGAGCCCGCCCGTCTCGGCGAAGCGGTCGCGCCCGATCGACACGTAGGCGCCGCCCACGAAGGGCTCGAGGGAGGTCGGCTGGAGCGCAGGCGCCGGGGCCGCCGCCATCACGAACCGGTAGCCGATCTCGCCGAAGCCCTGCACGGCGGAGCCGCCGTAGCGGGCCGTGTCGCTGTCGGAGAAGCCCGCGAAGGTGACGCTCCGGCGCAGGCGGCTCGCCTGGTCGGCATAGACCGCGCCGAGGCGCAGGGCGAAGGGCCCACGCTCGAAGCCGCCATAGACGCCGCCCAAGCCGCTCTGGATCGTGCCGGAGGACAGGCGCCCGGCGCTGTCGAGGCTGGTGACGGTGTAGCCGCCGGTGCACCCGAGGCGGAAGCCGGTCTCGAGGCGGACATCGGCGCCGAGCACGAAGCCGGAGGTCTGGCGGGCGAGGGCGGCGGCGTTGCCGTCGCCGCGGGCCTGGCCGAAGCTGCCGAAGCCCTGGCCCCAGAGCCCGAACACCCGCGGGTCGAGCACCCGCATGGGCACCGGCACCACGGGGGCGGCCCGGCCCGGCAGGTCGGCGCTATAGGTCGCCGGCAGGGCGCCGTAATCCTCGGCCTCGTCCGCGCCCGGGGCCGGCCCCCAGCGCAGGCGGTCGAGGATGGCCTCGCGCACGAAGAAGGCGGTCTCGAACTGGGCGGCGGTGGCGCTGGCGTGGATGTCGCCGGTGAGCGCCCCGAAGGCGGCCCGGGCCTCGGGCGTGCTCAGGCCGACGGTGCGGCCGTAGAGGGCGCTGCCGGCCCCCGCCGCCTGGATGGCGTCGGCGACGCCGCCCTGGTTGCGGGTCTGGGCGATGGTGGAGAAGGCCACGTCGTTGCGGGTCAGGGTCAGGTCGACCGCGTTCGCGCCGTAGCCGAGGGTCGGCGTCAGGAAGGCGAAGTTGGCGCTGACCCCGGCGAACCGGCCCTGCACGCCGTTGGCGGCGGTCAGGACGGTGTAGCGGGTGCGCGGAGCGTAGGCGCCATCGGCCGCCAGCACCTGCACGGTGCCGCCCGCCAGCGTCGCGGTGCCGGCCACGGCGAGGCGGTCGGCCCGGCCGTCGGCGTCGGCCTCGACCCGGAGGGTCGTGCCGGCCGCGAAGGCGGCGTTGCCGGCGACGGTCAGGGTGCCGATGGAATTGCCCGGCGCCACCACGGCGCCGGCCTGAACCGCGAGGCCGCCGATCGTGCCGGTGCCGCCGAGAAGGCCGCCCGTGCCCACCGTGACGGTCCCCGCGATGGTGCCGTTGGCGTAGAGGGCCCCGGTCTGGCCGATGGTGACGTCGGTGGCGACGCGGTCGCTCGCGGCCATGGACAGCATGCCGACGACGTTCTGGAAGTAGCCGGCGGCGCTGTAGAGGTCGATGCGCGCCCAGTAGCTCAGTGGCATTCCGTAGAAGGCGCTGAGCGCGTTGGTCTCGGTATTGACGATGATCTGATTGATCGTGCTGTCCTGGAGCGAGCCATAGAGGCCGCCTTTGGGCGCGATCTGCGCAGCCGCGCTGCTGCTACCGCCATACAAAGGCGCAAGCAGAATGGCGGCATCCGGCCCGCCGGCAGGCGCGGCTTCGCGCGGCGCCTCGGCGAAGGTGAGTGTCGGCAAACCATAGGTCAGGCGCGACTGGTACAAGGCCTGATTGGCGGCGGACGGGAGATAGGGGTTGGCCCCCATGTTAGCCGCGCTCGTGGCGCAGGTCGCGACGGCGGCGCCGCAGCCGGCCGACAGGTAGCTCTGGAGTTCACCCTGGGCCTGGGTGAAGAGCGATGTCAGGTTGATTGCCGTGCCGGTGGTGGCGGCATTGTCGATATAGGCCGGATTGGTGAAGGCCTGCGCGAGATTGTAGGCCGAGAAGGCGCGGCTCCCGATGATGTCGAGCGGATAATGGACGCCGAGTACGATGCGGCTGTCACCGAACTCCGAGCCGCGCATGAGCATGCTCTGGTAGAGCGACGGCGTCAGCATGCCGAGCAAAATCGAATCGGTGATGCCGTAGTTGGTGTGGCCGCTCGGGAACGAAGGGTTGGTGGTCAGGCCGTTGATCGAGGTCGGATCGAACTGGTCGATACCTTTCGGACGGACCTGAACCGGGCGCGAACTTCCGTACACGTCCTGTCCGGCCTGCGTGTTGGTCACGCCGGCGGCGATATCGAGGACGCTCGTCGTCGTGTTGGGCAACCCGTTGAAGCGGGGCAGCGTGTAGCCGGCGGGCGCCACCGCCGGGATCGCAACATAGCCGGCTGGCGTCACGCTCGGGTTGGTGGCCGCACCGTTGGCAAAGTAGTTCTTCGCAACGCCAAGATCGGAGCTGGTGAACTTGTAGGCTCGGTTCAAGAAATCAAATGTCCGAGCCAGCGGTCCCGTCGTATCCGTGCTGGCGCGGATGCCCTGCTGATAGAGCGGACCCAGCACCGGGCCGTACCCGCCCACCGGCTGTATCGGGTGAATCGTGCCCGGCATTCCCGGATTACTCTGGATGGCTTGGAGCGGGAGGCCACCGGCCAGATTGTCGGCCGGTCCGAGCTTCACCACGGATCCGTCGACCAGGGTGATCGAGCCGAGGAAGGGGGCGGCGCCCGGCAGGGCCTTGCCGCTGATGGCCAGGGCGCGCTGGTCCGGCGTCGACCGGTTGTTGACGGCGATGGCTTGCGAGAGGTTGTCCTGCAATGTCGCCTGGCCGATCGCACTGGCATTCAGGGACAGGAACGGTGCGAGCAGGTTCACCACATTGGCATTGGACGGCGTGATATTGGCTGTCTGTGCCTGCGCCGAGGCTAGCCCCGTGGCCGCAAGCATGATGGCCGCACGCGAAACACTGTTTTGAAGTCGCATTATTCGCCCCCGCGAATCCGTTCATCGGATCGATGGTTTGAATAGCGAAAACTACATCTCCAACTTGTTCATAATGATGTCATATTTTAAGCTGATATCCGCCGTGCTGAATCAGCAACAACTTTGATATATCAACTACATTACGCGCGAGCAGATAATAATCCGCCTCTTTGTCTTGAAAAATCTGGGCCACGAGATTCAGGCGGCATCCTGTGCCCTGTCCTTGTCCGGAATGGCCAGATCGAGGGACCGACTTTCGCGGGAGACCTGCTCGACCGCGTCCCGGAGGGTCGCGAGCCCGGCTTCGGGCTGGAGTCCGAAGGTCGAGAGGTGCCGGCGATAGGCGCGCGCGCCCGGGCGGCCGTTGAACAGGCCGAGCATGTGCCGCGTCACCGCATGCAGGCGCGTGCCGTCCTGCAGGAATCCGGCGAGGATGGGCTCGAAGGCCGCGATCGCGGCGAACGGGTCGGCGGCCGGCGCGGCCTCGTCGAACAGGACCGGATCGACGTCGAGGAGGATCGCCGGATCGCTGTAGGCGGCCCGACCGATCATCACGCCGTCCACCTCCGCGAGATGGGACCGCGCGTCGGCGATGGTGGCGATGCCGCCATTGATGGCGATGGGCAGGGCGGGGTGGGCCCGCTTCAGCCGCGCCACCCGCGGATAGTCGAGGGGCGGCACGTCGCGATTTTCCTTGGGTGACAGGCCCTGGAGCCAGGCCTTGCGGGCATGCACCACGAGGCCGTCGACGCCGGCCGCGATCACCGCTTCCGCCAGGGCATCGAGGGCCTGCTCGGTGTCCTGGTCGTCGACGCCGATGCGGCACTTCACCGTAACCGGCACCGACACCGCCGCCTTCATGGCGGCGACGCACGCGGCCACCACGGCGGGCTCACGCATCAGGCAGGCGCCGAAGCGCCCGTCCTGAACCCGGTCGGACGGGCAGCCGACATTGAGGTTGACCTCGTCGTAGCCGAAGCCCTCGGCGATGCGGGCGGCATGCGCGAGGTCGGCCGGGTTCGATCCGCCGAGTTGCACCGCCACCGGATGCTCCATCGCGTCGAAACCGAGCAGCCGGTCGCGCGGGCCATGGATGACCGCCCCGGTGGTGACCATCTCGGTATAGAGGCGCGCCCGCCGCGACAGCGTGCGGTGAAAGGCCCGACAGTAACGGTCGGTCCAGTCCATCATGGGCGCGATGGAAAAGCGGAGGTCGCGGGCGATCATGAGCCGGACATAACCGTCCGCGCCCGGAGCTTCAACGCGGGGCCGGCCCGCTCAGTGGTCGTGCTTGCAGTCCGGCCCGTGCACATGGCCGGGGGCGCCGTGGTCGTGCGCATGGTCATGCACCGCATGGGAGTGGTCGTGCGCATGGTCATGCCCCGTATGGGAATGGCCGTGATCGTGATCGTGATGGGCATGATCGTGGTGTTCGTGCGCGTGGTGATCATGCGCATGATGATCATGGCCGCACTGGCTGTGGTCGTGGGCAGCGCGCTCGGGCTTGAAGGCGCGGGTCACCTGGGTGGCGGCGCAGCCTTGGCCGCGCACCAGTTCGGCAGCGCTGCGGGGCACGTAGAGCACGTCGGCCGCGATCTCGGCCGGGACATGGCTTCCGCCGAGCTGCCAGGCGAGGCGCAGGAGCCGGGCCGGGTTCTCGGCGCGGACTTCGAGGAGCGGCTCCCCCGCGGCCCGGATGGCGACGAGACGGCCGTCCTCCAGGCGCAGAGCATCGCCGTCCTCGAAGGCGGCCGCCTTGGCCAGCGCGAGGGTAAGGCTCAGGCCACCCTCCGCCGTCAGGCTCTCCGGCGGGGCCTGCCGGGCGGCGTGATCGAGCACGATCGTGTCGACGATCGCATCGGCGCGGACGGCGACCTTGCGGACGATGGCGGTGGCGCGCTGCATGATTTCCTCGCGTCGGAAGGGGTGGCCGGCACCGCCCCGATGGGTCCTGAAGGCCGCATCACTAGAGGGTTTTTTCACCAAACGGAAAGGCGGGCCGGAACCTTAGCCGTACGGGGTGCATTTCTGAGGTGGAATGCTTAAGCTCGGGCGGCACGAACATCACGGCCGAAGGCCGGGTCACGACGCACAAGGGAGTCTCGGAACCATGAAGAAGCTCATCGCTGCCACCTTCGCGGGCGCCCTCGCCCTCTCGCTCGGCGCCTGCAACACGCCGCAGGATCGCGCCCTTGGCGGCGCCGGCCTCGGCGCCCTCGCGGGTGCCGCCATCGGCGGAGCCGCCACCGGCCGCGCCGGTGGTGCGCTCGCGGGTGCGGCCATCGGCGGCGCCGGCGGCGCCATCGTGGGCGCCTCCACGGCTCCCCGCTGCCCCTACGGCACCTACCGCGACGCCTACGGCGACGTGTACTGCCGCTGAGACCCCAAAACCCGTACGGCCCTCAGGCCTGCGCCGGACCGCGAGGCTCCCTCTCCCCCGAGAGGGAGCCTTTTTCATGCGTCTGTCTCATGCCTCTGTCCGGGCCGCCATCCAGGCCAGCATGCCCTCGGCCGCCGCGCGGCCGGAGGCGAAGGCACCCTGGAGCAGGTATCCGCCCGTGGGCGCCTCCCAATCCAGCATCTCGCCGGCCACGAAGGTGCCGGGCCGCCGCGCCAGCATGAAGCGTGCGTCGAGTTCTCGACCATCCACACCGCCTGCCGTCGAGATCGCCCGGTCGAGCCCGCGCGGAGCCAGGAGGCGGATCGGCACCGCCTTGATCAGCGCCGCCAGCGCCTCGGCGGTGACGGGTAGCGGATGGGCGGCCTCGCGCAGGAGGCCGATGCCCACCGGCGGCAGGGCCGCATCCTTCCGCAGGCGGTTGGCGAGCGACAGCCCGGGCTTCGGATCGCGCAGGGATTTCGCCAGGGTGGCCGCAGCGAGATCGGGGCGCAGATCCAGGTGCATTACGGCGTCGCCCCGTTCCGTCGCCGCCCGGAGAATGCGCGAGAGGGCATAAATTGCCCCGCCCTCGATCCCGTCGGCGCTGATCACGGCCTCGCCGCGAACCGAAGTGCCGTCGATCGCGAGAGCGATGCGCTTGAGAGGCGTCCCGGCGAAGCGCTCGGCAAAGACCGGCGTCCAGGGCACGGTGAAGCCGACATTGGCGGGCTTCAGCGGCGCCACCGCGACGCCCTCGCCTTCGAGGAGCGGCACCCAGGTCCCGTCCGAGCCGAGGCGGGGCCAGCTCGCGCCTCCGAGCGCCAGGAGCACCGGGCGGTGGGCGGTCTCGATCCGGCCCTCCGGCGTCTCGAAGACCGGGCCGCCCGAGGCCGCCCAGCCGGTGAACCGGTGGCGGGTCCGAATGCGGACACCCAGGCCTTCGAGGCGTTGCAGCCAGGCGCGCAGCAGGGGCGAAGCCTTGAAGCGCTCCGGAAAGACGCGGCCGCTCGATCCGACGAAGGTCGGCTGGCCGAGGTCGTCGCACCAGCCGCGCAGGGCGTCCGGCGGGAATGCCGTGATGGCCCCGGCCAGGGTGCCGCCCTCCGGGTGGTAGCGCGCCAGGAAGGCCGGCAGCGCTTCGGAATGGGTCAGGTTGAGCCCGCCGCGCCCGGCGATGAGGAACTTGCGGCCGACGCTCGGCATGCGGTCGTACAGGGTCACGGCATGCCCGGCCTGCGCCAGCACCTCCGCTGCCGCAAGACCGGCCGGGCCGCCGCCGATCACGGCAGGGCCACGGGCCTTCGGATCGCAGGGCTGCGGTTCACACGTGTTCGGGCCGCTCCGTTCAATCTCAGTCATGCGTTCTGGGAAGCCGTCGCGCGGCACGCCTGTCAAGCGTAGCCGGTCTTCTCAAACGTAGCCGGTCTTCGCCCTTGATTCGCCATCGGGCGAGTCCCAACTGCGCCTCATCGGCTGCGGGCCCCTCTGGCGGGATGCTGCATGATGCATTCCGTGATGTCGGAGCCGATGCTTTCTCTCCTCAAGAAGCATCGACGGTCCTGCGTCATGGTTGATTTTCTGTATTACGACTGGCTCGGCAAGCCCGTATGGATGTGGCTTGGGTTCCACGCCCTCGTGGCCGGGCTGCTGGCCTTTGATCTCGGGCTCCTGCACCGCGACAAGAACCACGAAATCGGCGTGAAGGAGAGCCTGCTCCTGACGCTGTTCTACTTCACCCTCGGGATGATCTTCGGCGGGTGGGTCTGGTGGTTTCTCGGTCCGCAGGCCGGGCAGGAATACGTGGCCGGCCTCGTGGTCGAGAAGTCGCTGTCGATGGACAACGTCTTCGTGATCGCCGTCATCCTGACCGCGCTCGGCATCCCGCGCGCCGCCCAGCACCGGGTCCTGGTCTGGGGCATCCTGGCGGCCGTGCTGCTGCGCGGGTTGATGATCGGCCTCGGCGCGGCCCTCGTGCACCAGGCTGCCTGGGTGCTGTCGATCTTCGCCGCCTTCCTGATCTTCGCCGGCCTCAAGATGCTGTTCTCGAAGGACGAGGAGCCGGGCGACATCCGCGAGAACCGGGCCGTCCGGTTCCTGCAGCGGGTCCTGCGGATCACGCCCGAGCTGCACGGGCAGCACTTCTTCGTGCGCAAACCCGACCCGAAGACTGGCAAGACAGCCCTCTGGCTGACCCCGCTGGCCCTGGCGCTGATCCTGGTGAACGGCGCCGACGTGATCTTCGCCGTCGACAGCGTGCCGGCGATCTTCGCCATCACCACCGACACCTTCGTGGTCTACACCTCCAACATCTTCGCGATCCTGGGCCTGCGCGCGCTCTACTTCGCGCTTGCCGCGATGGTGGATCGCTTCGCCTATCTCAAGACGGCTTTGGCCTTCATCTTGATCTTCATCGGCGGAAAGATCGTGGTGGCCGATACCTTCGACCTCGTCCACGTGCCGCCGTGGGTCTCGCTCGCGGTGACCATCGTGTTCCTGGTGGCCGGCGTCAGCTACAGCCTCTGGCGCACCCGCGGCACCGTTGCGGAGGATATGCAGGCGCAGGGCGGCGAGGCGGCGCAGCACCGCGCGTGAGCGGCGACCTGTGCCTGGAGTTTCACGCCGGCTCTTCCCTCTCCCCGCAGAGGGGGAGGGTTGCGCATCCGGGTGCGCTACCGCCCCGGTAGGGCCGCGATCAGGTCCCGCAGCGTCGTGATCGTGGAGGCATCCGCCACGCCGTCGACGCGGGCCGGGCGGAAGTGGCGCTGGAACGCCGTCACCACCGCACCCATGCGCGCGTCGAAGGTGGCGCTCACCGGCAGGTCGTAGCCGTAGAGGGCGAACATCGCCTGCAGCGCCTCGATCGGCGGCCCCGCATCCCCCTGCGCGAAGAAGCGTCCGTCGCGGATCGGGGCCGGCGCCACCCAGTGGCCGATGCCGGCGCGGGCCAGGGTCTCCCACGGGAAATGCTCGCCCGGATCTTCCTTGCGCTCGGGCGCGACGTCGGAATGGGCAAGAATCCGGTGCGGGGCGAGGTTCCAGCGCTGGGTGAGATCGCGGCAGAGGGCGATCACCGCCTCGATCTGCGCCGGGGGATAAGCGGGCAGCCCGCCCGCATGGCCTCCGTTGACGATCTCGATGCCGAGCGAGCGCGAATTGATATCCGTGATTCCCCCCCAGGAGCCCTGGCCCGCATGCCAGGCCCGTCGCCCCTCGGGCACCATCTGCACCACGCGGCCGTCCTCCAGCACCACGTAATGGGCCGAGACCTCCGCCACCGGGTTGGCGAGGCGTTGCAGGGCGGCGGCCGCGCTGTCCATGCCGGTGTAGTGCAGGATCAGCAGGTCGATCGGGCCGGCCCGGCGCTCACCGTGGTTCGGCGAAGGGTGGACGCTGGTGGCGATGGGGCTCTCGGGGGTGGGTTTCATGGCAGGCCCCGCTCGGCGGTGATCCGGTCATAGGCGGCATTGATGGCCGCGAGCCGGCGGGTGGCGATGGCCACCGCCTCCGGCGGCAGGCCGCGGGCGATGGCGCGGTCCGGGTGGTTCTCCACCACCAGGGCGCGGTGCGCCGCCTTCAGGGCGGCATCGTCGACGTCGTGATCGAGACCCAGCACCAGGTAGGGGTCGTCGGACAGGCGCACATGCCGGGCGGCGATGCGCCGGAACGCGGCCTCGTCGTAGCCGAAGGTCTCCGCCACCGCGCGCAGGTAGCGCTCCTCCGCCTCGTGGATGGCGCCGTCCGCCTTGGCGATGTGAAACAGGCCGTCGAGCACGTCCTCCAGCAGGGCCGGCTCGTCACGGAAGGTGGTGGCCAGCTGGCGGGCATAGGCCTCGAAGCCGTTCGAAGTCCCCTTGGCGAGATCGAACAGGCGCTGCACGCCGGGCCGGGCCCGCTCGTCCACCTGCACCACCTTGGCGAAGGCCTCGACCTCGGCCGGCGTCACCACGCCGTCGGACTTCGCCATCTTGGCGGCGAGCGCCACCAGGCCCGTGGTGAACACCACGTCGCGGGGCGTGGTGCCGAACAGCGCGCCCTCGCGGTCGACCAGGAAGTGCCCGGCGACCCCGCCGACGAGGCCGCCGAGGGGGCCGCCGATGGCGAGGCCGATTCCGGTGCCGCCGAGCTTGCCCCAGATCCCAAGGCTCATCGGATGGCCTCGCGGGGGCTGGGATGGATGCTGGAACGGGCAAGCGGCATGAGGGGGATCGACAAGGGCAGAATCGATATCGGCGCGAAACGAAGCGCGTCCTTACACCGGACGGCTTCGGTTCGGCGATAGGCGAGAGGCGCCTCAGCGTCGGGCGCAGAGGCCGACGAGACCCTGGCTCTCGCTGGGGCAGGCGGCACTCAAGGTTCCGTCGGCGCCCGCCGTCACGATGGCGCTGCCGCCCTTCAAGCAGAGTGCCGAAGCCAGGATCTCGGTGCCCTCGCAGGTGATCGCGCAGCCCGTCGCCGGGCAGGTGTCCTGGCGCACGACCCGGAACGGGGAAGCGGGTGCGGCGGCCGCGAGGGCGGCCTGACCGGCTTCGCCCTTCGGACCCGCCGGGCCGCGCTCGCCAGCCGATCCCTTCTGGCCCGGTTCGCCCTTCGCGCCCGGTTCGCCCTTCGGACCCGCCTCTCCCTTAAGGCCGGCCTCGCCCTTGGGTCCCGCCTCACCCTTGGGTCCCGCCTCACCCTTGTGACCGGTCTCGCCCTTCGCACCGGTCTCGCCCTTGGCGCCCGGTTCGCCCTTCGGCCCCTGGGGACCGGGCAGTCCGGCGACACCCTGCGGTCCGGCGGGGCCGGTCTCGCCCTTGTCGCCCGTGTCACCCTTCTGCCCCGTCTCGCCCTTCGGGCCGGGCTGGCCGGCCGGGCCGCAATTGGCGATCACCGCCTCGCGCTCGTCCTCGCCCGCCTTCAGGGTAGCGATGCAGTTGGTGGGCACGTAGGGCAGGCGGAACACGAACCGGCCCCGGCTGTCGGCGATGATCGAGATGTCTTCGTCGAGCACCACCACGGTGCCCGGCTTGCGCACGCTGCCGGAGATGCGCAGGTCCCCGTTCTCGAAACGGGCATCGTAGACCTGGATCGGCTGCGACACGGCCTGGGGCCGGCGCGTTCTGGCCGCCTCGCTCCTGGGCTGGGCCGCCGTCTGCGCGGCAGCGGGCAGGCCGCCCGCGACGGTGATCAGGCCCGACAGGATCACGAGGGCACGAGCGAGACGCATGGAGTTCTCCCGGCTGATCCGCGTCTTCTGCGCGGCAGGTGAGGAGTGCTGCCCTGCCCTCGCCACAGGGTCAAGCGTGGCGGATCGGCCGGCCCGGAGACCGCCATCCACAGGCATCCACAGCCGTCCACAGGCCAAGTCCCTGAGCACGAGCGAAATTCTGAATCCCCCCGGAAACCGATTGAGTGCGTTCCTGTTTTGTTCTTAGCGTAGCGGGATGGAACGGAGCCGATGAGACAGAGCCCTGAAGACCCTCCCGACGCGGAGACCGAGACGTCATCGGCGAATGCGCCAGATTCGGACGCCTCGAGCCCGGATGCTTCGGGTCCGGATGTTTTGAGTTCGAGTGTACCCCTGGATCTGGCGCCCCTGGATCTGGCCGCCCTGCGCGCCCTCGTGGCCGATCGCGGGGGTACGTCCGTCCTCCGGGGGGCCTTGCCTCTCGGCATCCACGACGTCGATACACGCCTCGCCCAGGGCGGCCTCGCCCTTGGGCAGTTGCACGAGATCGCCCCGGCGCAGGCGGGCGACGAACCGGCGGCGCTGGGCTTCGCCCTCGCGCTGGTGGCGCGCCACCTCGCCCGGGTGCGCGGCGAGGCCCTGCTGGTGGTGGGCCGGGGGCACCCCCTTCCCTACGGGCATGGGCTGGCCGGGCTCGGCCTCGATCCCGGCCGCCTGCTGCTGTTCGACGTGGCGAGCGACGGCGACGCCTACCGGGCGCTCGAGGAATCCCTGCGCGCGCAGGGGTTGGCGGCGGTGGCGGGCCTCATCGATGCCGCCTTGCCTCTCGCCCAGAGCCGCCGGCTCCATCTCGCGGCGGCCCGCACCGACCTGCTGCTCCTCGTGCTGAGGCCACCGGAGGCGGACAGCCCCAACGTGGCGGCGACGCGCTGGCGGGTCGCCGCCGGCAAGGCCCTGCGCGACCGCTTCGGCTGCATCGAGCGGCCGTGCTGGCAGGTGACGCTCGACCGGAGCCGCAACGGACGGACCGGACATTGGCTTCTGGAGTGGGATCATGCCGCGCATCGTTTCGGTCTGGCTGGAGCATTGGCCGATCACGCGGCTGAGGCGGGCCCAGGCGGCATCCTCGGCGAACGACGCGCCCAGCGCTCGGGCTGATGGCGGCCCAAATGAAGGTGGCCCTGGCGAAGGCGGGACCGGCGAAGGCGGCCCGATGGTCGTGGCCGCCATGGAGGCCAACGGCTTGCGCCTGGTGGCGGTGGACGCGGCCGCCCGCGCGCTCGGCCTCGCGCCCGGCGAAACCCTGGCCCGGGCCCGCGCCCGGATCGGGACGCCGGTCGCCGTCCATCCGGCCGATCCGGAGGCCGATGCCGCCGCGCTGCACCGCCTGTGCCTCTGGGCCAAGCGCTACACGCCCGT
This sequence comes from Methylobacterium sp. Leaf113, assembly GCF_001423325.1. Taxonomy (NCBI): domain Bacteria; kingdom Pseudomonadati; phylum Pseudomonadota; class Alphaproteobacteria; order Hyphomicrobiales; family Methylobacteriaceae; genus Methylobacterium; species Methylobacterium sp. Leaf113. The sequence continues at coordinate 116,504 of NZ_LMNJ01000006.1, read as the reverse complement.
CGTCGCCCCCTACGGCCCGGCGGAGGGCGGCGACGGGTTCTTCCTCGACATCGCGGGGGCGAGCCACCTGTTCGGCGGCGAAGCCGCGCTGATGGACGACCTCGCCCGGCGTTTGTCGACGCGCGACATCGCGGCCCGCATCGCGCTCGCCGATACGCCGGCCTGCGCCTTCGCCCTGGCGCGCCATGGCGGAGGCGGATTCGTGGCTCCGGGCTGCAACGCGGAGGCCCTGCACGCCCTGCCCGTCTCGGCCCTGCGCCTCGATGCGGCCATGGCGCAGGCGTTGGCCCGCCTCGGCCTGCGCCGGATCGGCGACCTCGCCACGGCGCCCCGGGCACCGCTGGCCCGACGCTTCGGCGAAACCCTGCTGCTGCGCCTCGATCAGGCCCTCGGACACCGGCCCGACCCCCTGGTCACCGCCGAGGACCCCCGGGAATTCCAGGCGGTGCGCGGCTTCCTCGAACCGATCGGGCAGCCGGAGACCATCGTGGCCACCGCCATGGGTCTGATGGAGCGCATCGGGGCCCGGCTGGAGGCGGCCGGCCTCGGTGCCCGGGCCGTGCGCCTGACCCTGACCCGCGTCGATGGAATCCTGCGCACCCTCGATCTCGGCCTGAGCCTGCCGACACGCTGCCCGAGCCAGATCGGACGCCTGCTCGCCCTGCGCCTCGACCGCCTCGGCCCGGCCCTCGATGCCGGGTTCGGCTTCGAGACCGTCAGTCTCGACGTCACCGCCACGGGCACGATCACGGCACGCCAGGCGACGCTGATGGAGGCCTCCGGCGGGTGTGAAGGCGCCGAGCATCTGGGCGATGCCCTGCGCCAGCGCCTCGGCCGGCGGATGATGCGGCTCGGGTTTCGCCAGACCCATCTGCCCGAGCAGGCCGAGGCCGCGGAGCCGTGGCGCGCCAGCCTCCCCGCGCAGGCGGACCGGCCCGATCCGGGAGCCCGCGCGCGCCTGCCGCCGCGCCCGCTGGTGCTGCTCAGCCGGGGCGAGGCGGCCGAGGACGTCATCGCGCTGGCTCCCGACGGGCCGCCGCACCGCTTCCGCTGGCGCCGCCGGGTCCATCGCATCGCCCATGCGGACGGCCCGGAGCGCATCGCCGACGAGTGGTGGCATGCCCCCGGCCCGACGCGCGATTACTACGTGGTGGAGGACGAGGCCGGCCGCCGCCTCTGGGTCTATCGCGAAGAAGTTCCGGCGATACCGGCGCCGGCGCGCTGGTTCGTGCACGGGCTGTTCGCCTGAGATGACAGATGGCGGAGAAGCCCCGTGATGCAATTACAGACTGCATGACGGGCGCGGGCGATGATTCTCCCGACGATCGGAATCGGGAGCCGCTGGAATGACCCTCACCACCTTGGGGCGAATCGGAACCCGCTGCATCGCTTACGCGATGCTGATGGCCGCCTCCGGTCCGCCCTCCGACGCGGCTCCAGCCGATCGCGACCGGGCAGCCTTCATCAAAGCCCGTCGCTGCGCCGTCATCGAGCGGGTGCGCAGTATCCACCGGCTTGGCCCGCGCTCAACCTCTCGGGATCGGTTCCTCGTCGTCAGCGATGCCCGAGTGGACCAGAGCTACGTGCAATGCATGTTCTTCAATGCATGTTCTTCGATGAGGACACGAAGATGTTCTGCGAAGCTTCGTCCGGTGCTTATGGCCCTCAATCAGCGACACTGCGCTTCGAGCTCTCGCACGCTTCGGACGCGGCTCTGCGGCAGTTGGGATTTACCCAAACCGATCAGACGAAAAACCACACCCGGGAGATCACGCTCGGGACACCACCGGACTATGACATCGCAGCCAAGCTCATGCTCGGTGCGCTTTACGATGCCTACGGCGTAGGGATGGAGACCCAGCTCGCGTTCAAGGCACCGATGGCGATCCTTCCTTTTCGTGCCTGCCCCGGACCCGTCAGACGCCCCTGACCGATCCGGGGAGGAAGGGACTACTCCGCCGCGTCGACGTAGAGCTTGCCGCCCTCGGCCTGGAACTCGGCCGACTTCGCCGCCATGCCCGCCTCGCGCTCGGCCTGGCTCATGGCCGTCGCCTCGCCCAGAACCTGGCCGGCCGCCTCCATCGCCAGCACCTCGGCGCGCAGGTCCTGCGTGATCTTCATCGAGCAGAACTTCGGACCGCACATCGAGCAGAAATGCGCGACCTTGTGGGCGTCCTTCGGCAGGGTCTCGTCGTGATAGGCGCGGGCGGTGTCGGGATCGAGGGAGAGGTTGAACTGGTCCTCCCAGCGGAAGTCGAACCGGGCGCGCGAGAGAGCGTCGTCGCGCAGCTGCGCCGCCGGGTGGCCCTTGGCGAGGTCTGCCGCATGGGCCGCGATCTTGTAGGTGATCACGCCTTCCTTGACGTCGTCGCGGTTGGGCAGGCCGAGATGCTCCTTCGGGGTGACGTAGCAGAGCATGGCGCAGCCGAACCAGCCGATCATGGCGGCGCCGATGCCCGACGTGATGTGGTCGTAGCCGGGGGCGATGTCGGTGGTCAGCGGGCCGAGGGTGTAGAACGGCGCCTCGCCGCACTCCACCAGCTGCTTTTCCATGTTCACCTTGATCTTGTGCATCGGCACGTGGCCGGGGCCCTCGATCATGGTCTGGCAGCCCTTGTCCCAGGCGATCTTGGTGAGTTCGCCCAGAGTCTCGAGTTCGGCGAACTGCGCCGCGTCGTTGGCATCCGCGATGGAGCCGGGGCGCAGGCCGTCGCCCAGCGAGAACGAGACGTCGTAGGCCCGCATGATGTCGCAGATCTCGTCGAAGCGCTCGTAGAGGAACGATTCGCGGTGCCTGGCAAGGCACCAACGCGCCATGATCGAGCCGCCGCGGCTGACAATGCCGGTGACCCGGCGCGCGGTGAGGGGCACGTGCGCGAGGCGGACGCCCGCATGGATGGTGAAGTAGTCGATGCCCTGCTCGGCCTGCTCGATGAGGGTGTCCTTGAAGACTTCCCAGTCGAGCTTCAGCGGATCGCCGCCGACCTTCTCCAGAGCCTGGTAGATCGGCACCGTGCCGATCGGAACCGGCGAGTTGCGCACGATCCACGAACGGATGTTGTGGATGTTGCGCCCGGTGGAGAGGTCCATCACCGTGTCGGCGCCCCAGCGGGTCGCCCAGACCAGCTTCTCGACCTCCTCGGCCGCAGACGAGGTCACGGCCGAATTGCCGATGTTGGCGTTGATCTTGACCAGGAAGTTGCGGCCGATCGCCATCGGCTCAACCTCGGGGTGGTTGATGTTGGCCGGGATGATGGCGCGGCCGCGAGCCACCTCGTCGCGCACGAATTCGGGCGTGATGAAGGCCGGCAGGGCGGCGCCGAAGCTGTTGCCGTCGCTGAGCGCCGCCTGGGCGCCCTCCAGCATCGTCTCGCGCGCCAGGTTCTCGCGGTGCGCGACGTAGATCATCTCCTCGGTGATGATCCCGGCGCGGGCGAACTCGTACTGCGTCACCATCTGGCCCGGTGCGGCCTTGCGGATCTCGCGGGTGGCCGGACACGGGGCCACGAGCTTGTCCTCGGGCACGAAGCCGTTGTCCTCGGGCTTGACCGCGCGCGGGGTCACGGTGGCGTAGCCACGCCGAGCGATCCAGGGCTCGCGCACCAGTGGCAGGCCGGCGCTGAGGTCGATCCCCGCATCGGTCTCCGTGTAGGGGCCCGACGGGTCGTAGACCCGCACCGGCGCTTCCTTCGGATCGCTCAGGGTGATCTCGCGGAACGGCACCCGGATGTCGTCATGCCCGGCCACCGCCGCATAGACCTTGCGCGAGCCCATGATCGGGCCGGTGGTCACCGCGGGCGCCTGGCCCTGCGGCAGATCTTTCGGGAGAACGGGTGCATTCATCGGGGTCGCTCCTGGCGTGGGAGACGATCCGGACTCGCGAACGGCGGTTTGGATGGGACGACGCCTGAACCCACGCGCCGCTTCTGATAATTCCCGTCCCTCCGCCGGTACGAACCGGATCAGGTTCAAGGGTCAGGGCGACGCGCCCAATCTCAGCCCCCGCACTCGGGGCCCCCCTCGGAATGGTTCCAGATTCAAGGTCGGCGTCGCGTTTGTCAATCGTTGCCCTGACAAACCGACGCGGAATGTCGTCCAAGACGAACTTCGTCGCTCAGTCCCGCGTTTACTGATCAGACGTCCGGTCTCTACGATCGGCATGCCACCATAGGATTTCTCCCATGAAGCGCATTCTTCTGGCCTCGGCCGCCCTGGTCGGTGCCCTCTCGATGATTCCCGTGACCGCCGACGCGCGTCCGGGCGGCGGCGGGTTCCGGGGTGGCGGCGGCGGCTTCCACGGCGGCGGAATCGGTGGCGGCGGATTCGGCGGTCGCGGCGGATTCGCGGGCGGCGGCTTCCGCGGTGGCAACTTCGGTGGCGGCGGCTTCCGCGGCGGCTTGGCCCAGGGTGGCTTCAACCGCGGCGGCTTCAACCGGGGTGGTGTGATCGGTGCGGGGGCTGGTCTCGGCGCCGGAGCGGGTTTCGCCGCCAATAACGGCTTCCGGGGCGGCTTCAATCGCGCGGGCTTCGCCGGACACCGGGGCGGCTTCGCGGGACACCGGGGCGGCTTCGATCGGGGCCACTTCGCCGGCCGCGGCTACGGCCACGGGTATCGTCGCGGCTACGGCGGAATCGGCCTCGGGCTCGGCCTGGGTCTTGCCGGCGCAGGCATCGGCTACGGCCTCGGCAGCGCCTATGGCGGCTATTACGGCGACGATTACTACGCGGGGGGCTACGCGCCGGCCTATTACGGCGGTGGCTATGCGCCCTACGGCGGCGCCTACGCCCCGGCCGGCTACGCGGAAACCACGGAAGTCGCGCCTGCCGGCAACGATGTCGCCTACTGCGTCCAGCGCTTCCGCTCCTACGATCGCCGGAGCGGGACCTATCTGGGCAATGACGGCCAGCGCCACGCCTGCCCGTAAGATCCGAGCCAAGCACGAATCCCCCGATACCCGCGAGGGCCCTGCCGAAAGGCGGGGCCTTCGTGCGTCGAGGAACCCGGGATCCGACTCTGGTCTGCCCTCAGCCGCCCTGCAGGCTCTCGGCGAAATCGTCCGGGATCTCGCCGAAGCTGCCCAGGATGGTGGCGCTTTCCAGTTCGCCCGTCTCGTCGTCGGCCACGACCTTGATCGCCGCCGTGCCGGGGAAGCGGCCGGCCATCGCCTCGGCCTTCTTCAGGGCGCCGCTCTCCGTCACGACCACCTCCCGGTCGCCCGGCGAGAGCCGCTTGCGCTTGATCACGAAGGTCTGGACCAGGAACGTCGTCTTGAGGGCCATCTTGGGTCTCCACCGGCTCCGCGGCGGAGCGAGCCGGGTCCGGGTGCGGAGCGCACCTAGCACGAAAGCCGCGCGATCCTCACGCGCCACGGACGCACGCCCCGACCGATCGCCGCCCGCGATCACCAGAGGCGTACGAGCCTGTAGCCGGTGATGACGTCGGCAAGATCGATGCCGAGGCCGGCGGTCAGCCGCAGGCTCGCGCGAAAAAGCGGGCGGGTGAAGGCGCCGGAGACCAGGAAGATGCCGAGCAGCACGAGGCTCGAATGCCGGGCCATCAGATCCGCCCAGGTCCATATGCCGGACGGGCGTGAGGCGGCCGTCCCGGGCCGGGCCGTTGCAGGGCCTGAGATCCAGGGGCGGACGATGTCGTAACCGTCGAGGCCCGGCACGGGCATCAGGCCGAGGATCAGGGCAGTGCCCTGGAACAGCACCGAGACGGCCAGGGCCGCCCGCAGGGTCTCCGCCGCGGGACTGGCCAGGGCATACAGGACCACGAGCGCGACCAGGAAGGCGAGGCTCATCGCCGGGCCGGCCGCGGCGATCATCGACCGGCGCGCCGGACTCGAAACGCCCTCGGGGGACGCGCCGACCCCGCCCGGAAAGCCGAGCCCGCCCAGGATCGTGAACACGGTCGGCAACAGCATCGTCGCCAGCGGATTCGGCGCGCGCAGCGGATCGAGGCTGAGGCTCCCGGCCGCGGGCAGGCCGCAGAGGCGGGCGGCCTCGGCATGGCCGAATTCGTGCAGGCAGAGCCCCAGCACCCACCCGGCCATCAGGAACACGAAGGCGGCGCCCGAGCCTTCCATCAGGTCGGCTCCGATCCCGAAGCCCAACCCGCTGAAGATCAGTCCGACCAGCAGCACGTTCGTGCTCATGCCGATCCGCCCCTGTCCCCGCACGCGCCCTGCCATGCCCATCAATCCGCGCGGCACTCGACCCTGACCGCCGATGCGGATCGCGGGCGGGCCGCACCGCGATGAGCGCGCAGGACCATGCGGGAGGTGGGGGACGGATCGGGGGCTTTCACGCGACGCAACATCGCTGGTGACACGCCAAAGTCCAGTCCCTACCTGCGTGGAAGCTTGGGATTTTCCGGCCCCGCCGCCGGGACACTGCCGATCGTCGGCACCAGGACCTTGTTCCCACCAAGACCTCGTCGGCACCAAGACCTCGTCGGCACCAACACCTCGTCGAGTCCAATCCCCCGACGGGTCTGATCAGGAGAACACCGTGGGACGACGCGCCCGGCTCTGGCGAGAGGACGACCCGACCACGCACGGCTCCCAGGCGAAGCCGGCGGTCATCTGCCCGCTTTGCGAGCGCGCAATCCCGCCGCACGCCAAGTCGAGCCTGCACCATCTCACCCCGAAGCTGAAGGGCGGCGCGCGAGCCGGCACGGTACGGCTGCACCAAATCTGCCACTCGGCGATCCATGCCCGCTTCAGCGAGGCCGAGATCGCCCGCCGCCTCGCCGACGTCGACGCCTTGCGGGCCGCCCCCGAGATGGCGGAGTTCCTGGCCTGGGTCCGCACCAAGCCCGACGATTTCCACGCCGCGACGCGGATGACCCGCGGGCGCCGGAGCGCCAAGCGCGACCCGCACTGACCGGGACAATCGCCACCGGCTCCTTAACCCCACATTCGGCATGATCCCGGCGCGTTCGGCCGCGTATCCGCCTCCTTAAGGGTCTGCGCCGAAACTGCCCCCCCGGTGGGCAGGGGCGGGATCATGACGGTGGTCGGAGCGGAGCGGCATGCGGGGGTGTCCGCGAAGGAGAGCCACCGGCTCGCCTGGGTGGATGTCGCCAAGGGCCTCTGCATCATCCTCGTGGTGATGATGCATTCGACCCTCGGCACCGGCATCGCGATGGAGGGCGAGGGTTTCCTCCACATTGTGGTGGCCTTCGCGCGCCCGTTCCGAATCCCGGATTTCTTCCTGCTGTCGGGCCTGTTTCTCGGTCGGGTCATCGACCGTGACTGGCGCCTCTTCCTCGACCGGCGCCTCGTGCACTTCGTCTATTTCTACCTCCTCTGGGTGCTGATCCAGTCGGCGGTGAAGTACGGCCAGATCGTCGACGGGGCCGGCCCGGGCGCCTTCGTCGCCCATCTCGCCCAGTCCCTGATCGAGCCCTATTCCACCCTGTGGTTCATCTACCTGCTGGCATTGTTCTCAGTGCTGACCAAGGCCCTTCGGCAGGTGCCCCTGCCGTGGCTCCTCGGCGGCGCGGCTCTGCTGCAGGTGCTGCCGATCCACACCGGGGCGGAGCTCGTCGATGAATTCTGCGACCGCTACGTCTGGTTCCTGGTGGGCTACCTCTTCGCCGAGCGCATCTTCACCTTCGCCGATCTGGTGCAGCGCCACGCCCGCACCGCCCTGATCGGGCTGGCCCTGTGGGCCGTGGTCAACGCCGCCCTGGTCTTCGTCCCGACCGGGTTCCGGGCGGTTCCGGTCCTGGCCGCCCTGCCGGGGCTCGCCCTGATCCTCAGCGGCGCGGGCGCCCTCGCCGTCGTCGCCATCGGCGCCCTGCTGTCCCGCACGGGCGGACCGGTGACAGCGGCCCTGCGGGCCTGCGGCCAGCGTTCGATCGTGATCTACCTGGCGTTCTTCCTGCCGATGGCGTTGACCCGAACGCTGATCGTGAAATCCGGGGTGATCGCCGATATCGGGCTCGCGAGCCTCGTCGTCACCGTGGTGGCGATCCTGGTCCCGCTGGCCTTCGAGCGGCTCGTCCGCCACACGCGCCTGTCGTTCCTGTTCGTGCGGCCCCGGGCATTCCACATCGTCGGCGAACGGACGCGGCCGGAGGTGGCATCGCTCCGGGCAGTCTGATCCGTCGCGTCGGTAAGGCGCCTGCCAGGCCCCCGGGGCAAGCCGGTCGCGGAACGATCCGGACTCCGCCTCGTTCCCGTCACGGCAGCCGCGGCGGAGAACCGAGGCCGCACCGATCAAGGATTGACGACCGGAGGCCCGGATGGCGACGCGACGTCCTGCACCGCCGACGCCCGGCAAGCCGCCGAGACAGGCGTGCGCCGTCCTGTCGCGGCGACGGGCGCTGGCCGTCCTTTCCCTCGCGGGCCTGATCTCCAGGCTCGCACTCCCGGCACCTGCGGCGGCGCAGTACATGGCCCTGACGGCTCCCGCCCCGACACCATCGCAACTCCCGGTACCGCAACCTGCGAGACCAGTCCCGCCGGTGGCCCGCGCGGCCGAGCACGCCTTCAACGGAAGCCTGCCGAACCAGCACACCGGCCCCAGCCGCCAGCGCGTGGTGCGCGACATCTGCATCGGCTGCGACCGCTGACCGGCCAAGCCGGCAGGCTACAGGCCAAGCTGTCAGGACGGGTCCGACATCTCACGCGCGCTCCGGGTGATGGCCTCGACCATCCCCTGCGACAGGCGCACGAACTGCCCGGTGCCGTGTCCGCGGGTGTCGAGCAGTTCGGCGAAGACCGGCTGGGCCGGCTCGTAGGCGAGGGCGGCGCGCGGGCGCGCCTTGCGGCGCTTCTCCCGCAGGCGGTCGGCAAGGGCGGCAGGTACGAACGGATCGCGCAAGCCCGGCAAACTCCTGATGCGACGGCCCGCGGGATCGGCTCGGGCGAGACGAGCGGGGCTTAGAACCGGGGCGGTTGCCGAGAGCTTAAGAGACCGGCATCGACGCGTCCCCGCGGAACCACCTTCGCGCGGCCGAAGTTTGGTCTGCCAAATAAGGAGAAAACTGAATGTCTGACAGCGTGTTGGCCTCCGTGACGGTTCCGTCCCTCCGGGCCGCCCGTGCAGCGCGGGACCGCCTGTCCCGGGCCGGATTCGCTCGCAACAGCGTCGAGATCGACCGCATCGACGACGAGGCCTTCGGCGTCTCGATCGCGATCCGCCCGGAGAACCAGGCCCGCGCCGAGCGCATCCTGAACGGCTCGCCCCTCGGCAACGACCTGCGCGACGCGGGCCAGGCGGCCATGGGCCGGCTCCAGGATCATCGCGGGCTGGCCCTCGGCTTGGCGGCCCTGGCGGGATTCGCCCTGTACGGCCTGATGCGGCGGGACTGACGCCCGGGCAACACCCGCCCGCCACCATTCCCTCGAAACACCTTGGCTCCGCCGGCGCATCGCCCGCGGGGCAAACCGGAGTCGGACGTGGCGAGCCGTTACGGACTGGAGATCCGGGCGGCGACCGGCGCCGACGCATCGGGCCTGTCCGAACTCCTGCGCGCCGCCGGTCAACGCCTCGACCCCGATCGCCTGTCGCAAAGGATCGAAGCCTTCCGGCATGGAACAGGGTCGGCCCTCCTGGCCCTGGAATGGGGTCCCCCCAGCGGTCTCATCGTCTGGCACGCCTACCGTTCACTCGACGCGGACCTGCCGACGGCCCTGATCACCACCCTGCTGGTCGGACCGGACGAGCGCCGGCGCGGCATCGGCCGCCTCCTGCTCAAGGCGGCCTCGCAGGCCGCCCGCGCCTCCGGATGCGGCACCATTCAGTTGCTGATCGGCCCGGAGCAGCCAGAACTGACGGCCTTCGGTGCGGCCACCGGCTTCTCCGACATCGGATCGCTCTGGGTCAGGCCGCTGCGCAAGAAAACCTGAAGAGAAAGCCTGACGACGAAGCCTGCCGATTCCGAAATTTCCCTGATTTCTCAAAGCGTTGAAAATTCCTCCGGTTAACACCCCTTAAACCCGCCGCAATTACCGTGCGCAAGCAGGGTCGCTCGGATCACGAACGAACCTTGGGGCAGACGAGACGAATGGCGAAGGGACGCGCAGGCGGAGGCAGGGGGGAGCCGAATTTCGACGTGCCCGAGGGGCGCGCCGGAGATCCGGCCGATCTCGACCTGCGCCTCTCGCGGGCCGATCGCCCGGGAGGCGGCGTGGCGCGAGGCGAGTCAGGTTCACGGGGCGGACGGGTTGCGTCTGCCGGCAAGCCCGCGCCCTCCCGCGGGCGCAGTCCCCGCAAGGGGCCGCGCCGGGCGCGTCGCTCGATCCTCGGACGGCTCACCTACGTCACGGTGGTCGTGGGACTCTGGGGCGTGATCGGCATCGCCGGCCTCGTGGCCTATCACGCCTCGCAACTGCCCCCGATCGATCAGCTCGCGGTGCCCAAGCGCCCACCCAACATCGCCATCCTGGCCAGCGACGGCTCGCTGCTGGCCAATCGCGGCGAGACCGGCGGCCGGGTCGTGAGCATCAAGGAATTGCCGCCCTACCTGCCGCGCGCCTTCGTGGCGATCGAGGACCGGCGCTTCTACAGCCATTTCGGGGTCGATCCCGTCGGCATCGCCCGCGCGGTCGCCCAGAACATCACCCGGCGCGGGGTGTCGCAGGGTGGCTCGACCCTGACGCAGCAGCTCGCCAAGAACCTGTTCCTCACCCCGGAACGCTCGGCCTCGCGCAAGATCCAGGAGGCGATCCTGGCCCTGTGGCTGGAGCACAAGTACAGCAAGGACGAGATCCTCGAACTCTACCTGAACCGGGTCTATTTCGGCGCCGGCGCTTACGGCGTCGAGGCGGCGGCCCAGCGCTATTTCGGCAAGCCGGCCAAGGCCGTGACGCTGGCGGAGGCGGCCATGCTCGGCGGCCTCGTGCAGGCACCGTCGCGCCTCGCGCCGAACCGCAACCTCCCCGCCGCGCAGGCCCGCGCCGCCCAGGTGCTCGCCGCCATGGAGGAGCTGGGCTTCGCCAAGCCCGCCGACGTCAAGCTGGCACTCGCGACCCCGGCCCGACCGGCCGGCATCCGCGGCGGCGGCTCGGCCAATTACGTCGCCGACCTCGTGATGGACGTGCTCGACGACTTCGTGCCGAAGTTCGAGAGCGACATCGTGATTTCCACCACCGTCGAGACCGGCCTGCAGGCGGCCGGCGAGAAGGCGCTGGTGGACGAATTGAACCAGAAGGGGGGCCGCTACAACGTCGGCCAGGGCGCCCTCGTGTCGATGAAGCCGGACGGAGCCATCCGCGCCCTGGTGGGCGGGCGCGATTACGCCCAGAGCCAGTTCAACCGTGCCACCACGGCCAAGCGCCAGCCGGGTTCCTCGTTCAAGCCCTTCGTCTACTTGGCGGCGGTGGAGCGCGGCCTGACCCCCGACACGGTGCGGGAGGATGCGCCGATCAGCATCAAGGGCTGGAGCCCGGAGAATTACTCGCGCGACTATCGCGGGGCCGTGACCCTGCGCGACGCGCTGGCGCTCTCCCTCAACACGGTGGCGGTCCGCCTCGGCCAGGAGGTCGGCCCCAAGGCCGTGGTGCAGACCGCGCAGCGGCTCGGCATCTCGTCTCCGCTCCAGGCCAACGGCTCGATTGCGCTGGGCACCTCGGAGGTGACGCCGCTCGAGATGGTCGGCGCCTACGCGGCCTTCGCCAACGGGGGCACCGGCGTGATCCCCTACATTATCGCCAGCGTGAAGAGCGCCGACGGCAAGGTGCTCTACAAGCGCAAGGACGGCGGCCTCGGCCGGGTCATGGACGCCAACGCCGACGCGATGATGAACGCGATGATGCACGAGACCTTCGTCTCGGGCACCGCCCGGAAGGCCGAGATCCCGGGCTGGGACCTCGCGGGCAAGACCGGCACCAGCCAGGATTTCCGCGATGCCTGGTTCATCGGCTACTCGGCCACCCTGGTGACCGGAATCTGGCTCGGCAACGACGATGGCGAGCCGACCAAGAAGGTCTCGGGCGGCAACCTGCCGGGCGAGATCTGGAAAGCCTACATGACGGTGGCGCTCAAGGGCCAGACCCCCGTGATGCTCCCCGGCGCCAGGAACTGGCGCAACCGGGCTCCCTCCGAGCCGGCCGTGACCAACAGCACGCCCGGCGGCCTGATCGGCGCCCTCCTGGGCGAGCCGCAGGCGGCCGCCCCTTCGCGCCCGACCGCACGCCACGCCGATGCCGGCCGCGGCCCGAGCCGCGACGACCGCAACTTCCTGGAGAAGCTGTTCGGCGTCGGCGAGTAGCGCCCGGGCGCCGCTTGCCGCGCCCTGGCCCTGCGCTTCACCAGTAGAGCTGGAACCGGCCGATGAAGGTGTCCGCGTCGAGGGTGCGACCGCCCTGGACGGCGGAGGGGCTGGTATGGGAGCGGACGTAATCCGCCACGATCCGGATGTTGCGGTCGGGATACCAGTTCAGCCCCACCGTGACGTCGCGCTCGATGCCGCCGCGGATTCCGGCATCGTCGAGGTCGATGGCGCTGAAGCGGGTGCCGAGTTCGAACACCCCGATCCCGCCCCGCGAGACCCGGTCGGCTTCCGGCACCTCCACCCCTGAGAAGATCGCGTAGGTGGTGCCGTAATCGGGGGCGAGCTTGTAGGCCCGGCCCTTGCCGTTGAGAACGACGCTGGCCTGGATATAGCCGCCCTGGAAGCCGGCCGACGGCGCTCCGCCGAAGCGGTCGACATCCGTGCGGATGTACTCGGCCTGGATCAGGAACGGCCCGTCGCGATAGGCCGCCTCCAGCCCGATCCGGCGCACCCCCGACGCATCGCGGATGTCACCGGTATCGACGAAGGTGCGCTGGAACAGGAAGGCTTCGGAGCGGCTCGACAGAGCCAGCCCGGACCCGTCGCGGGGCAGGTCGCGCACGCTGCCGGCGAGGCCGAGATGCAGCACGCGGTTCTCCTCGTGGATGACCGCATAGGTGGCGCGTGCCGTGGCGGCGACGCCCTCGCGAGTGACGCCCGTGTTGGCGTTACCGCCGAAGACGCTGGCGACCACCGTCCAGTCCTCGCCGTGCCGGCCGACGGCGAAGCCGAAGTTGCGGGCGGGCGCGAAGGCATCGGCCAGCGAGCGCTCGGTGAAGAGGGTATTGTTGTCGCTGGTGAGCTGATCGAGGCTGAAGGGCTCCTTCATGTTGCCGACGGTCAGCAGGGTGTTCTCGAAGCCCGTATAGGCGGCGGCCGCATCATTGATCGGCCGCATCGGGTCGGCGAAATCGTACTGGAAGGCGAGTTCCAGGCTCTTGCCGAGGGTCAGGTAGCTCTCGATCCACGAGCGCCGCACGGCGAAGTTCTCGGGGAACGGCTCGGGAAACCCGGCTTGGCGGATTCCCGCGACGCCGAAATCGAGCTGCAGCTTGCCGCCGATGCGCAGCTTGGCGACATCGTCCGGGAAGGTCAGGGTGATGCCCTTCTCGTCGATCGTCAGGGTCTCGCCGTTGGGCTGGTACGCATTGCGCGTCTGCGCTCGGGCCTCCTCGGCCGCAGCGGGCGCACCGGCAAGGCAGCACAGCCCAAGACCGAACAATCCAAGATTGTACGGCCCAAGACCGGTCGGACCCAGCCAACGCGCCATCGCTCGCACTCCCTGCATCGACCGGCGCCGCCCTCGGCGCGGACGGTCCGCCCGTGTTAACCTTGGCCATAGGCCATGGGTTCATCCGATGGATTACAGCATCGGCAGGCTACGCGGACGCGGGCCACGCGGAAAAGCCGCGTCCAGCGCCGCGAGATCCTTCGGCGACAGGGTGATCGCCCCGGCCGCCGCGTTCTCCCGCGCCCGCTCCGGCCGCGCCGTCTTCGGAATGGTGAAACTGCCCTCGGCCCGTGTGAGGAACGCGACCGCGACCGCGCGCGAGGTGATCCCGTGCGCCTCGGCGATGCGGGCAAGCACGCGGCCGCCGGGACTGCGCGGGTCCGGAAAATCGCCGCTGCCGAAGGGCGAGTAGCCCACGAGCGCGACCCCGTTGCGCTGGCACCAGGGCAGGACCGCGTGCTCGATGGCGCGCTCCTGCAGGTGATAGAGCACCTGGTTGCAGGCGATCTGCCCCGGCCCGGCGATGGCCAGGGCGGCGTCGAGATCGGCGACATCGAAGTTGCTTCACGCCCCAGGCCAGGATCTTGCCGGCTTGCCGCAGGGCGTCGAAGCCCGCGATGGTCTCCGCCAGCGGGTGCCGGCCCGGCCAGTGCAGCAGGTAGGCGTCGAGGCGGTCGGTGCCGAGGCGCTTCAGCGAGCGCTCGCAGGCGGCGACCACGCCCGCGCGGCTGGCATTGCCCGGCACCACCTTGGAGACGAGGAACACCGCGTCGCGCCGGCCAGCGATCGCCGCACCCACCAGGGGCTCGGCCTCGCCGTACATCTCGGCGGTGTCGATGTGGGTCATGCCGGCCTCAAGCCCGGCCCGCAGGGTGGCGATGGCGGCGGCGGGATCGGCCTGGTCGAGGTGCCACGTGCCCTACCCGACCACCGGGACCGCGCGTGCCGTTCCGCCGAAGGTTCTGCTGCGCATGCCCGTCCACTCCCGTCCTGTTGGGTCCCCCCTACCAACGCGCGGAGGCCACACCGGTCCCCGTTCCGACGGGGGGCGCCACCTTGGCCTTACTCGCGCCATCATGCGACGGTGATCAGAACGCGGTTCGAAGCTCGGCGCGCCAAGGGGCTGCGCCGCCGGCGGACCCATCCCCGAAGGGGTACATCCGTTGCGCAGCGCTGCTCCCTCCCCCATTCCCGCCGGATCGCCGCCGCCGGACCGTGCCGGGGCGCCGCACGGGGGACGCCGCTGATGCTGCCGCAGCACCGCTGGTTCTGGCTCCTCATCCTCATCGCCTGCGGCGGGGCCGGCCTCCTCTACAACGTGCTCTTCGCCGGCGGCGCCACGCCGCTCGCCGGCATGATCTACGGTCTGGCGGTCGGCGGCACGACCCTGGCCTTCGACCGGGGCATGATTCTCGGCGGGCTCCAAGCGCGGATGCGCCGGATGCCGGCCAAGCTCTACGTTCCGGCGGCCGAACTTGCCTACGTGCTGATGATCGCCGCTGGCATGGCCCTGGGCGGACTTCTGGTCTGGGCTCTCGGGCTGACCGACGACGACCTCAGCCACGCGGTGCGGATCACCCCGCGGGTGCTGGCCTACTGCCTCGCGGTCTCGGCGATGCTGGTCTTCGTCATCCGCATGCGCGACCTCATCGGCGGCGAGGTGTTCGTGAACTTCCTCGTCGGGCGCTATCACCAGCCGGTGCGCGAGGAGCGGATCTTCCTGTTCCTCGACGTCGTCGGGTCGACGGCCTTCGCCGAGACCCATGGCGACCTGAAGGCCCAGGCCTATCTGGGCGCGGTCTTCGCCGCGCTCGCGGAACCGGTGCGGCGCAATTCGGGCTCCATCGACGATTATATCGGCGACATGGCGATGATCACCTGGCCCATGGCCCGTGGCCTGAAGGACGCGCGCTGCGTCGCCTGCGTGTTCGACGTGATGGATCGCCTCGAAGCCGAATCCGAGGCCTGGATGGCGCGGTTCGGCACCGTGCCGCGCCTGCGCGCGGCCCTGCACGGCGGATCGATCGTCACGGCGGAAGTCGGGGTCGACCGACACAAGATCGCGTATTTCGGCGACGCCGTGAACGTGACCGCGCGGATCGAATCCCTGTGTCGCCCCCTCGCCACCGAGATCCTCGTCTCCGACGACCTTCTGGCCCGGATCACCCGCTTGCCCGAGGGCATCCGCGCCCGGTCCCTCGGGGCCCATGCCCTGCGCGGGCGTGGACAACCGCTCAGCGTCTCAACCCTGGAGCGGGTGCCGGCAGCGGTCGCGATGTTGGACGAAACGCCCCTCGCCCAGAGCGTCGCCGCCCAATGACCGACGCCGCCCCGCCCAACCCGATCGTGGTCTACATCGATGCGGATGCCTGCCCGGTGAAGGACGAGACCTATCGGGTCGCCGGCCGCTACGGGCTCCACGTGTTCGTGGTGGCCAACAGCTTCATGGCCCTGCCGCGGGAACCCTGGATCGAGCGGGTGGTGGTCAGCGACGGCTTCGATGCCGCCGACGATTGGATCGCCGAGCGGGCGCGGCCGGGAGCTATCGTGATCACCGCGGACGTCCCGCTGGCCAGCCGCTGCGTGAAGGCGGGGGCGGAGGTGATCGGCCCCAACGGCAAGCCGTTCAGCGAGAGCGGAATCGGCATGGCGCTGGCCACCCGCAACCTGATGCAGGACCTGCGCGAGGCCGGGGCGATCACCGGCGGCCCGAAGCCGTTCTCGGCCCGTGACCGCTCCGCATTCCTCGGCGTCCTCGACCGCACGGTGATGCGGCTCAAGCGGGGCGGGTTCGGCTGAACCGGCTGGCGTCGGCTACAGGCCGGCGGCGCTCTTCAGGGCCGCGTTGATCCGATCCTGCCAGCCCGGGCCGTCCTTCTGGAAATGCTCCAGCACCGCCCGATCGAGGCGCAGGCTCACCATCTCGCGGGCACCCGGCACCGCAGCGCTCGCGACGCCGGCGACGGGCGCCACGGCGGCCGGCTTGGCGACCTCGGGTGGCTTGGTGGTCGCGGCCTTGAAGGCCGCCTCGGCGGCCTGTCGCGGGTCGCTCGGGCGACGGGAGCGATCGAATGCCATGGCTTCTTCTCCGCCGGATCGTGTCAGGAGCGCTTGCGCTTGGGGGCGGCCGGCGGAGCCGCGGCCTTCGCCTCGGCCTCGGCCGCTTCCTTGGCGAGACGCAGGGCACGCAGCTTCACCGTCCGCTCGTCCACGGCCTTCACCGAAGCGATGTGCTCGGCCATGGCCTGGGCGCCTTCCTTGGCCATCCGCTCGGCACGCTCGGCACGCTCCTCGGATCGGGTCCGGGCGTCGGTCTCGTCGCTCATTGCATTCCTATCCTTGAACCCTCCCGCACGCGCGCAGCGCAGCGTCCTGACTGTCGGACGGCGCGGCCGCGTGGGCGACTCGACGCGCCGAGGTCCGGCGACCGATGGGGTCGTGACGCGCGCCGGATGACGCCGGAAACGGCGATCGGGCGGCACGAGAGGCAGTCCACACACCCTTGACGCGGATCGGCTCCGGGCGGGATCGTCGAAGCTTTAGCACGCCGGGGGCCGAAAAGGCCAACGTTACCCGGTGGGTGCAACCGTTTGTCCTCAAGCTTCGCGCTTGGGAATACGCAGGCGGGCCTCAGAACACAGAGATGAGGACGATGCCCGCAACCATGAGGGCGGCGCCGCCGAGGCGAGCCGGGCCAGCCTTGACTTGCTTCATGCCGACCCAGCCGAAATGGTCGAGGGCCACCGAGGTCAGCAGGTTGGCGGTGATCAGCAGCCCGTTGAAGGCGCCGGCCCCGACCTTGTCGACGAACAGCAGACCGCCGAACACCGCCACGGCACCGGTGATGCCGGCGAGCGGCATCCACCAGCGCACGCCCGCGACGTCCGTCTTCGTGGGCAGGGGCGTCGGGCGCAGGAGGAACACCAGCACGAACACGAACACGACCGGCAGGAACGAGACGGTGGCGGCCAGCCAGGGGTTCACGAGGGCGCCGCGCAGCTGCGCGTTCCACACCACGCCGACGGCCTGCAGGATGCCCGCAACCACGATGAACGGGTAGAGCAGCTTCGGATTGAGGCCATGGCCTTCGCCCTTCGCGCCGCCCTTGTCGGCGGTGGTGCGGGCGATGAAGAACACCCCGATGGCCATCAGCAGCCCGCCGAGCCAGGGCATCGGCTTGAAGCCGCCGCCCGGGAGCCCGAACAGGCCGAACGCATCCATCGTCAGCGAGGCCAGGATGTTGGCGGTAAGCGTCAACCCGTTGAAGGGCCCGGCCCCGACCTTGTCGATGAAGGCGAGGCCGCCGAACACCGCCACCGCGCCGGCGACACCCCCGAGCGGCGCATACCAGGGCATCCTGCCCAAGCTCTCCAGGGTGGGGAGCGGCGTCGGCATCACCAGGAACAGGGTGGCGAACACGAAGACGATGGGCAGGAACGAGACCGAGGCGGCGAGCCAGGGGTTCACGAGCCGGCCGCGCAGCTGCGCGTTCATCGAATTGCCGAGCGCCTGCAGGATGCCGGCGACGAGAATGAAGGGATAGAGCAGGGCGGCGTTCACGGGGAGCCTTGGGCTGAATAGCGCGGGTCGGACGAGGATGGATCGGACGACAGGGAGTCAGACGAGGAGCAGCCCGGCGAGCGCCAGCAGCAGGGCCGGCGGCATCACCAGCAGGCCGAGCTTGAAAAAGCGCCAGAAGCCGACATCCTGGCCCTCGCGGCGGATCGCGGTCAGCCACAGGATGGTGGCGAGCGAGCCGGTCACCGACAGGTTCGGGCCGATATCGACGCCGATCAGCACCGCGCCCGCCACCGTGTCGGGCACGTGGGCGGTCTGCACCGCGGCACCGGCGATCAGGCCGGCGGGCAGGTTGTTGACGAGGTTGCACAGCACCGCGATCAGGGTGCCGGCGCCCCAGGCGGTCTCGGTGGGCGCGGCCGAGGCGGCCTGCTTCAGCGCATCGGCGATCATCCTCAGGACGCCGGTTGTCTCGAGCGCCTCGACCAGCACGAACAGGCCGGCCACCAGGGGAAGCACGCTCCAGGACACGTCCTTGGCGACCTCCACGAGGCCGCCGCGCTTCATCAGCAGCACCGCCGCGGTGGTCAGGCCGCCGGCCACGAAGGTCGGCAGGCCGAGGTCGAGCCCGAGGGCGGAGGCGCCGATGAGCACGCCGCCGGTCGCCACGATGCCGAGGCCGGCGACGAGGCCGGTCCGCGACAGGGGCACGGCCGCGACATCCGTCGCGACCTGCTGGGTGCGCAGGGCGGCGTTCTGGGTCAGCCGAAGGGTCACGTAGGTGGCGACGATGGCCAGCGCCGAGGGCAGCGCGAACATCGCCAGCCACTGCGTCAGCGGCGGCATGTGCTCGGCGAAGACCACCAGGTTGGCGGGGTTCGAGATGGGCAGAACGAAGCTCGCCGCATTGGCGATGAAGGCGCAGATCAGCAGGTAGGGCAGCGGGTTCTCAACCTTGGCAGCCTTGGTGGCGGCGTAGACCGCCGGGGTCAGCACCACCGCGCAGGCATCGTTCGAGAGGAACACCGTCACGACCGTGCCGACGATGTAGATCAGGGTGAACAGCCGGGTGGCCGAGCCCTTGGCCGCCCGCACCGCGATGCCGGCGAGCCAGTCGAACAGCCCCTCCTTCCGGGCCACCTCCGACATCAGCATCATGCCGACGAGGAAGAGGTAGACGTCGGTGCCCTTGAGGACGCCCTCCCAGGCGGTCCCGGCGGGCATCAGGCCGAACAGCACCAGGGCGGCCGCCCCGAGGACGGCCCAGACCGCCTCCGGCCAGGAGAACGGCCGGGTGATCACCCCGAGGGTGGCCAGGCCGGCGATGGCCCAGGTGGCAAGGTTCGGGGTCAGCGTCAGCGCACCCATCGCAATTCGACGTCCTTGAGAGAGAAGCGTTCAGGCGCGCCGGGCGCGCGTCACCAGTGGCGCCCGTTGCGGTTCGGGCCGAGCTGGGTTCCGAGAATTCCCCGATCGGGCCAAGCGCCGACGGAATCAGCGTCGCTGCCGAGCCCTTTCGAGCGGACCAGGGCGGCGGCATCGCCCGCCGGCTCGATGCGGTCCTCGCCGACGCCGCCCTCGGCATCCTGGGCGCGGACGGTCAGGCGGCTTCCGCCGGCGGGCCAATCGACGGTCGCGCGGAAGCGGCGCTCGCCGTCGCCGCGCTTCATCGGACGCCAGGGGCCGCCGTCGAGGCTGAACTCGCAGACCGCGATCCGGTTGGCGCCGAGCACCAGGGCGCGGATCTCGGTCGGTCCCGCGACGAGGTGGTCCTCGGCATGGGCGAGGCGCCGGTCGGTTGGCGCAGTGATCACCACGAAGGGCCAACCTGCGGCGAGTTCCTTGAAACGCCAGCTCACCACGCCCCGGTCGATCGCCGCGACCGTATAGCCGACCGGTCCCTCTTCGATCTGTCCCGTCGAGCGGGTGGCCGCGTAGATGGTGCGGCCGTCATTGGCGAGCTCGTTGTAGTGGGTGTGGCCCATCTCCACGAGGCGGATGCGCGAGGCGTGAACCAATTCGGCCACCGCCTTGGCTTCCCCCTCATCGGTTAGGTCGGCCGGATAGCTGTGCATGAACAGGGCGCAATCCCGGCCCTCCGCCTCGGCCGCGGCGACGGCCTGCCGGAGCCAGGCCAGCTGATCCGGCCCGAGGCGAAAGTCGAGGCCGCCCGTCCCGGGTCCGCACATGTCGAGGAACAGGCAGCGGGTTCCCGAGACCGTGACGCCATAGGGCAGGCGCGGGGTGCCGAGCCCGGCATAGAAGGCCTCGAGGCTGCCGCCCTCGCGGTCGTGATCACCGGTGATCACGTGGACCGGCCTGCGCAGCCGATCGAGCTGGGTCCGCACCAGGGCGTATTGCTCGAGCGTGCCGTTGTCGGCGTTGTCGCCGGGCAGGTAGACGAAATCGAGCCCCTCGACGGCATTGAGCTGGTCGACGATGGCGGCGAAGTCCCGGGCATTGTCCGCCTCCGCGCCGGTGAGGTGCAGGTCGCCGATATGGGCGAAGGCGAGGATGTCGTCGGAGGCGGACACGGGTCAGGCCGCCGGGGACGGGATCGGCGACGGACCGCCGCCGCCGGTGCGCGCGGCGCCGGGTTCGTAGCCGTAGGTCTCCGGCATCGCGAAGAGGTAGAGGGCGAACCCCGCCGCCGCGATGGCCGCGAGGGCCAGGAAGGCGGTGGAATAGCCGGCCGAGACGATGATCAGGCCGGCGAGCGTGGCGCTCAGCGCCGCGCCGAGGCTCTGGGCGGTGGCGACCGCCCCTTGCGAGACGTTGAACCGGCCCGTACCGCGGGTCAGGTCGGCGACGATGACGGGGAAGAGCGCGCCGTAGATGCCCGCGCCGATGCCGTCGAGAAGCTGGACGCCGACGAGATAGAACGGATTGTCCGACAGGGTGTAGAGTACGCCCCGCACCGCCAGGACGCCGAAGGCCGCGAGGAAGATCGGCTTGCGCCCGATCGCGTCGGCCTTGGCCCCGACGAACACCGCCACGGGCACCATCACCAGCTGCGCGGCCACGATGCAGATGGCGATCAGCGAGGTGGCGTTGTCCTTGCCGGACAGCTTGGTCAGCAATTGCCCCACCGAGGTCAGCATGGCGGCGTTCGACAGGTGGAACAGGGCGGCGAGCACCGCGAAGAGCAGCAGATACCGGTTCTTCAGAAGGGCCGTGAGGCCCGAGGGCTCCTCCTGCCCGTCCGTGCGCGCCTGCGTCTCGGTCTGGTCGAGACCCCGGGCGAGATCGTCGTCGATGGCCTTGGCCGGCACCATCAGCATGGCGCCGATGCTGCAGACGGCAAGCAGGGCCATCAGCCAGAACACCACGATCGGGCCGAAGAAATAGGCGGTGCCGCCCGCGATCGCCGCCGAGGCGGCGTTGCCCGCATGGTTGAAACCCTCGTTCCGGCCGATGCGCTTGGCAAACAGTTTCGGGCCGACGACCCCGAGGGTGATGGCGGCCAGCGCCGGCGGGAAGATCGCCCCGGCGATGCCGGCGACCGACTGCGTGGCGGCCACCACGTAGAAATTCGAGATGAAGGGCAGCACCAGGCAGCTCAGCGTGACCGCGACGGCGGCCGCGATGACGATGGCGCGCTTGTGATTGGTGCGGTCGATGAGGGCGCCGGCCGGCGTCTGCGCGATCAGGCCGGCGATGCCCGCAATGGTCATCACGAGGCCGGTGGTGGCCTCGTTCCAGCCCTGGTCCGGCCCCCGCACGGCGATCAGGTAGATCGCGAGGTAGGGTCCGAGCCCGTCACGCACGTCGGCGAGGAAGAAGTTGAGGGCATCGAGCCCACGCAGAACCCCGGTCGAGGGCGCCCGCAAGGAGCCCCCGGGCGTGGTCGAGATGTGCGAAGACGGCGTCTCGGCCATGGAGGGGCCCTTCCGGACGTTCGAGCAGGACGAAACACGGACGGGGGAACCCGGTCCGCGACGACGCTGCCCAAAGCGCAGCTTCGAACCATTGTTCCTGGCCGACGGATTAAACTCTCCGTGATGACGTGCCGCAGATCGGCGAAGCGATCCTTGCGGACCCTCAGGGGCTCGCCCGGACGCATCGACGGACGCGGCCGGCGCCATCGATGAATTCGAAGGCCGGGCTGCGGTTGAGCGTATGCAGTCCGGTGCCTGGAAAGCGCGGGCCGGGGCGCAGGATCATCTCGACGCTCTGGGCGTAGCCGTCGTCATCGAGCCGCTGGATGCGCGCGAGGCCGAGGGCCTCGCCATAGCTCGACCGGCAATCCTGCACCGGCCGGAACAGGGTTCCGTTCCGTTCGACGATGCGCCCGGCCGACCGGGCCGCCGCGATGTCGATGAGCACGGGGTTCTTCGGATGCGGCGTCCACGGCCCGCGAAAGTCCGGCGCCGACCACAGGTGCAGGCTGTCCGAATACGAACCCCAGGCGGCGAAGGGGCCATCCTGCTCGCCGTCGTCGCGCACGGTGGCGAACAGCCACCAGCGCCCGCCGTGGCACAGGAGCGTCGGGTCGCTGGCGTTGAGGCCCGCGATCAGGGTCGCCTCCCGGACCCAGCCGCCCGGAAACGCGGTGGCCCGATAGAGGTCGAGGGTGCCGGTGGCGCCGCTCTCCGGCACCATCCAGTGGGCGCCGGCCGCGGCGAACACGAAGGGGTAGGACAGGTGATGGCGCGCCTCCAGCACCGGCACCGGCGTTCCGAGCGGCCCCGCCGGGCCGAAACGCACCGCCGAGATCACGCCCTTCTGCAAGGCGTGGCTGTAATCCTCGACGAACAGCACCGTGCCCGCGGCATCGGCGATCGGAAACGGATCGGCGTAGAAGCGCAAGCCGTCATCCGGAAGGGTGTGCCAGCCGGTTTCGGGATGCGCCCGCAGGTCGATCAGGTCCGGCCCCGACAGGGCGCGCCAGCCGACGCGCCAATGCGGCGCCCGGGTCACCAGCGACTGGAGCCGGCGGCCCGCGATCCGGGTACAGGTGCGCACGGCGCGGGCGGCGAGATCGAGCGCCGTGAAGGATGCCGGCGGCGGGGCGCGGGCGGGGCCTCCCTCGGGGGACAGGCACGGACCCGATCCCGCGAGGGCGGCCAGGATGAGGCTCGTGGTGCGCACGAGGGCATCCTCGAAGGCGGTGAGCATGACGCCGCGCGCCTCGGTGCCGACCCGGCCGGAAGCCACCACGCGTACGCCATCGGTCAGGCTCACCACCGGCGCCGTGCCGGCCAGGAGGGCGGCGAGAAGGGCGGCCTCGCCGCAGACGCCGTCATAGGCGAGGCGCCAGACCGGCACCCCGGCGGGCGCCTCGGCATCGCCGCACAGGTCGAGGATCAGGTCGGGCGCCCCGGTGGCCGGGCCGGCGACGGCGTCGAGGCCCGCCCGTGGGATGGGCTGGGACGGCCCGGTCCCCGGCAGGCGCCGCAGCAGGGATTCGAGGCGGAACAGCAGTGCGGCGTTGGCCGGAAGGGCGCCCGGCCCCGGCGACGCATCGAGCGACACCGACAGGCCCGGACGGCGCAGGATGCGTTCGATCAGCCGGAGGTGCCAACGGCGGCACAGGCCCCCGTCGAGGCGAACGCTCAGGCGCATGGAGACCGGTGTCCTCGGACGAGGAAGGGACGCGTCGGCTCGGAATGGGGCCTTGCGCGAGGGCCGTCAATCCACGCCGGGGCCGAGCGAGGTTCGGAAGCGAGCGGCCGGACGGTCGAGGCGCGCTACGGCCGGGCCATGGCACCGTCCGGCTGCGGCGGCCGCCGGCGCGGCCAGCCGAGCAGGCGCTGCGGCGCGAAGGGCGCGACCGGGATGGCGGGTTCGCGCCCGGTGGCGAGGTCGGCCACCAGCCGACCGGTGATCGGCCCGGTGGAGAGGCCGATATGGCCATGGCCGAAGGCGAAGATCAGGCCGCGATGGCGGGGGGCTGGGCCGATCACCGGCAGGCCGTCGGGGGTCGAGGGGCGCGCGCCCATCCAGGGCCGGTTGTCGAGATTCGCGCCAAGGCGGAGCGTCCCGGCCGCCTCCCGCGCGGCCGCCTCGATCTGGACGTAGTCGGGCGGCGCCGCGCGGGCATTGAGTTCCACCCCGGAGAGCACCCGCACCCGCCCCTCCCCCATCGGGGCGACGATCGAGCCGGCGCCGGTGTCGAGCACCGGTCGGGTCAGCGCCGGGCTGTCCGGATGGAGTGCGTAATGGGTGTGGTAGCCGCGCTCCGCCGCGAAGGCGAAGCGATAGCCGAGGCCGCGGGCGATCTCGCCGGAGGCGGCTCCGGCCGCGAGCACCACCTGGCGCGCCTGCACCGCGCCCTCGGCGTGCCGCACCTGCCACCCGTCTTCGGTCGGCTGCAGGCCGGTGGTCACCATCCCCAGGCTTCGGCCGCCGAGGTCGGCATAGAGCTGTTGATAGGCCTCCATCAGGGCGCCCGGATCGCTGACGGCGCCGGTCTCCGGCAGGAGCATCCCGTGCGCGTAGGCGCGGATCAGCGCCGGCTCCGCTTCCCGGACCGCCTCGGCATCGAGCAGGTCCACCGCGACCCCGTGCCGGGCCAGGATCGCACGCTCCAGGGCGGCGCCGGTGAAGGCCTCGGGGGTACGATAGAGCTTGATCCAGCCGCAGCGGCGGATGAGGTGGCCGGCCCCGGCCCGCTCGGCCAGGCCGAGATGCTCGGGCAGGGCCGCGCTGGTCAGAGGGACCAGGGCCGCGGCGGCCCGCTCCCAGGCGGAGGTCCGTGCGGCGGCCAGGAAATGCGCCGTCCAGGGCAGCACGCGGGCGACATGAGTATGGCGCAGGCGCAGGCCCCGGTCGGCGTTGCGCAGGTAGGTCGGCAGCTTGGCCCAGAGCGCCGGGCTCGACATCGGGAAGATCGAGCCCCGGCTGACCACGCCGGCATTGCCGTAGGAGGTTCTGGCCCGCGCCTCGCCGGGGTCGCACAGCAGGACGTCGAGGCCCCGGTCGCGCAGGGCGATCGCCGAGGCGAGCCCGACCATGCCGCCTCCGATGACGATTACGTCCGCCTTCGTCGTCTGCTCGACCGCCATCGAAAGGTCCCGGAAATTCCTACCTGTCCGGGCCGGCGGCCCGATCGCCGGACCGCGTTAGCAGGCGCCGGGCCGGTGATCGAGACGGCCTCGGCGCAGGACGCCCCGCCGCCCGGCGCATCCCGGGCCGATCAGCCGCGTCGGGACGAACCCGGATCGCCCGCCTGCTCCTGCTGGCGGTCGACCTCGTCCCGGATGCCGCGCCCGGCCATCAGGATCTCGACCAGGAAGGCACAGACTGCCGCCACGGTGCAGACCAGGGCGATGCCGAAACAGGCGAAGAGGATCGAGGCCGTCGCGGCGTCGCGCAGCGCCCCGACATACAGGGTCAGCACGGCGATGCCGGTCATCGCCGCACCGGTCGATGCCAGCACGACGGCCGCGTCCAGGACGAAGGAGCGCCGCCGCAGGTACGACATCTGGCGGGTCAGCCGGACGGTCTCGCGCGCATCCGCGTCCCGCAGGCCGGCGGCGGCGGCATCGACCTTGTCGGCGACGCGCCCGAGTCGGGTCGAGAAGACGTTCAGCAGGGTGGCCAGCGCCGTCAGCAGGAAGGCCGGCGCGAGGGCGATCTGGATGACGTGGGCGATGTCGTCGGGAGCAACGGGAACGGCGGACATGGGCGCCTGATAGGCCAAAGCGGCTGGCGCCGGAATACGGGCGCCCCGGCGGAGGTGTTCACGCGCGCGGCCCCATGCTCCGCTGCTTACGCTGCTCCTCGGGCCGCACTTCGTGCAGCTCCGCGACCGGCCTCCCGGAAGACGGGCTGCCCGGAGCGGGATATCTTCGCCTGTCTCATGCTTAGCCAGGTTGCTCGACTCGCGGCCGGCTCATGACAACCTCTCGCTGCATCGAGGTATTGGGAGGCTGACGTGTCGTCGGGCGGATGACGCGTTCAAGGTTCCGGAGGCGATCATGGGGCCAGCCGGAGAGGCTTAGTCCGGCACTCCGGTCGGCTTCATCCAGGGCCTGGCGTCACGCACGTCACCGGCGTCCCATTCCGACGACGTCGCCGGGGCCGTCAACGATTCTCAACGAACCGGGATCGAGCCCTGGAGCCATCCCTGCATGATGGCGAACTGGACGATCTGGGCGCGGCTGTTGATGCCCAGCCGGCCGCATGCCCGGGCCTTTTGGGTTTCGACGGTCTTCGGCGTGGAACCGAGGTGGCTGGCGATCTCCTTGCTGGTGAAGCCGAATGCCACGAAGCGGAGGATTTCCCTCTCGCGGTCGGCCAGCGAAGCCTGCATGTCGTCGTGGCTCTGACACGCCATCGGCGCCTTGTGGCCGGCAGCGCGCGACGGCAATGCGGCATCCACGTAGATGCCGCCGGCAACCACCGCTCGGACGGCCTGGACGATGTTGAGGAAGGCCGAGCGCTTCAGGACGTATCCCCCCGCGCCGGCCTCGAACGCCTGGTCGACATAGACCCGGCTCTCGTAGGCGCTGAGGATGATCGACCCGGTCGGGCATTGCCGTTCGACCAGCTTGCGGATCACCGCGACCCCGTTCATGTCCGGCATCGCGAAGTCCAGGATGGCGATGTCCGGGGACAAGCTGGATATCGCCTGCACCGCGTCGAGGCCGGTATCCACGGACGCGACGATCTCGATCCCGCCGGTGTTCGCCAGAAGGTCGGCGACGCCGTGCCGGAACACGGGATGGTCGTCCGCGAGCGCGATCCGGATGGGGCGTTGGTCATTCATGGCCCGAGGCATCCTTTCCGAGCCGCACCCGTGCGACGACCGACGCCCCCTGGCCAGGGGAGGACTCGATCTCCAGGCCGCCCCCGATGAGGGCCATGCGTTCACGCATCCCGATCAATCCGAGCTTGCCCTGGGTCACCAGGACATTCACCGAGGCGGCATCGGCCTCGAATCCCAGGCCGTCATCGTCGACTGTGAGGGTCAGCCTCCCCGCGCCGAACAGGAGCACGATGGAAACGTAGCTCGGCAGGCCCGCATGCTTGGCGACGTTGTTGAGCGCCTCTTGCGTGATGCGATACAGCGTGATGGCGTGCTCGGCAGGCAGGGGGATTTCCGCCCCGCTGACCTGCAGCTCCGTCGGAACCGACGTGGTGCGGCTCCACTCCTCCACGAGGTAGCGCAGGGCGGTGACGAAACCGAACTCGTCGAGGGCCGCCGGTCGCAGTTCGAGGGTGACGCGACGCAGCGCCTGTCCCACCTCCTGGGCCTGATCGAGGAGGCGGTTGAGTTCGCAGCGTCCATCCTCACCCGAGAGGTAGGGCAGGAGGCGTCGAAGACCGAAGTTCAGGGCGACCAGATGCTGGCCGGCATGGTCATGGAGGTCGCGCGCGAGCCGGCGCCGTTCGTCCTGTCCGGCGCGGTACAGCCGGGTCAGCACCTCGTCGCGTTCCCGTTCGGCCGCCAAGCGTGCGGCGGCATCGGCCTCCAGGCGGACGAGCAGATCCTCGCGTTCCCGAAGGAGCGCCTGCATCTCGCGCGTGCGCCGCCGCCGCTCCAGCATGACGCGGCGGGCATCGTGGAGCTTCGAGGCGAGAATCCCGAACCGACGGCCGAGTCCCACCCCGTCGAGGTGCAGGATGATGAGCGGACGACCCGGGAAGCCGCCCAGCCGGGCACGCGCCCCGTGGCAGGCATGCCGCTCGAGGTTTCCATCGTCGTCCTGGAGGAACAGGGTGCCCGGCAACGTGGCCGCACAGGAGGCGCAGCGTTCGAGATAGCGGCGCAACTCCGGCTCGGCGGCTTGCTGGACGGGCAGGACGTCACCGAGCCGGAGACCGTCCAACACTTCGCGCGCGGAGGCGTTGGCGGCTTCGAGTTCCCCGCTCGGCCGCACGATGAGCATCGGCGCAGGGACGAACTCGAACAGGACTTCGAAATCCGACCTAGGCGACATCCTTTCCGAAGTAGTCCTGTCCGAAGTAGTCCTGTCCTCCCTCGTCGGGGGCATCGGGGTCGAGGTCGATGACGATCCTGCAGCCGGTGCCGCCGCGGGCGATGGTGTCACCAAGCGTAATTCGACCATAGCCTTGGCTCTCCGCAACCATGTGACCGAAGACGTTCGAGGTCACCATGCACATCGAGGGGGACTTCTTCACCAACTCGCCGAACGGGCAGCGCCTGTTGCCGAGCACGATGCGCCGGGGTGTCGCCTCGATGACGTAGAAGTCTCCCCCCAAGCGCCGCTTGAGATCGATCATGGCGTCGACGGTGGCGGCGAGATCCAACCGAGGCGTTCCCGACGCGCGAAGGTATCGCGCCTTGATTTCCTCCGACACGGCCATGCTCACCAGGGCGATGAAGCCGCTCGCCTCCGACCTTCCGACGGCATCGTCCAGGGCGTCCGTGAAGGCACCGAACACCATGCCGAGGAAATCCTCCCGGTCGATGGCGATCGATGCTCGCGCGACGTCCGCTACGCCAACGGCTTCTGGGCCCATCGGCCGCGCTCCCTCCTTGACCTTATCGTCACGAGAGTAGCACAAAAAAACTCAATGAAACCACTAATTCGGAATAAGTAGAAATACATATTCCTGATATCATTCCCGCCATCCCAGTCATCGACTGCACATCGGACCACAAGATGGAATGATTTACGTCATTTCCCGCAATCATCTCTCCCGAAAGCTGCGCGTGAATTGATCCTGAATGGGCTTCATCAGATAGGAAAGCGCGGTGCGTTCCTCGGTTGCGACGTGCACCTCCACCGGCATGCCGGGAACCAGGTGAGATCTCTCGCCGAGACGGTTCATCTCCCCCTCGTTGAGTTCGACGTACCCCACGTAGAACGCCTCATCCTTGCCTCCCTTGGTGGTCGACGGCGAGACGTATGTCAGCGTCCCCTTCAGTTCGGGGGTCGTGCGCTGGTTGAAGGCGGTGAACCGGAGCTTGGCCGGGCGTCCGATGCCGATCTGGTCGATGCTTGCCGGAGAGATGCGGACCTCGATCCGCAGCGCGGCGTCCGCGGGCACGACGGTCGCGAGCACGTCGGCCGGCGTGACGACGCCGCCGACCGTGAAGGTCTTCAGCTCGTGCAGGACGCCCGTGGCGGGGGCGCGGATCTCGGTCCGGGTGAGCCGATCCTCCAGGGCGATGCGACGGTTGCCCAGCTCAGCGAGCTTGGCATCGACGACGCTGAGCTCCTTCTGGGCCTCGGTGCGCGCGGTCTCCGTGATGGCGAGAAGCTGGACCCGAATTTCGCTGGTGCGGACCTTGGCCCTTGCAATGGAGGCTTCCAGCGAGCCTTGCTCACCGGTCAGGCGGTGCCGGTCGCGGCTGATGGGCAGAAACTTCGAACTCTCGAACAGGTGCTTGTCGACGAGGCCCTGCAGCTTGCCGTGTTCGCTCGTGAGGATCGCGAGTTCGTCGCGCTTGGCCTCCTTCTGCTTGACCAGGCCGGCGATCTCCTCGGCCACCTGACCGATCTGCAGCTCCAGCTGCTGGCGTTGGCTGTCACGGCTGGCGAGATTGCCGCGGAACAGACGGCTCTCGCCGTCGAGGATGGCCCGCATCTCCGCATCACCGTCCGACAGGCTCGCCGGGATGGCGATCTCGCGCAGCCCGTCGCGCTCCGCCAACAGGCGGGCCTTCTTGGCCGACAACTCCCCCAACTGTCCCCTGACGATCGCGAGTTCGGCGCGTGTCTGGGCATCGTCGATGCGAATGAGAACCTGACCGGCGGTCACGACCTGCCCGTCCCGCACCAGGATCGCGCCGACGACGCCGCCGTCCCGGTGCTGGACCGCCTTGGCATTCTGATCGACGGTGACCGCTCCCGATGCCAGGATGGCGCCGTTGAGATCGGTCGTCGCCGCCCAACCGCCGACCCCGACCAGGAGGCTGACGCCCAGCGCGAATCCGAGAGCGATGCGAGGGATGACGGAGAAGGAAGTCTCCGTGCCAAGGTCGATCCCGTCCAAGGGCTTGGGACGATGGACACCGATGGTGCGCGTACGCATGGTCCGCTCCTTCGAAGGCTGCATCAATGGATGGGGGCCGTCGGCTGGGTCGCCGCGGCCGTCTTCTCGACGAACAGCAGGGTGTGGTGCCCGTCGAGGACGAGGGTCGTCTCGAAGGAATCATCGCCGTCGAGGTCGGCCGAGATGACGGTCGCGTCGCCCTCGTCGAAGAGCGCGGCCCGGTAGCGGATGCCCGAAACGGTGCCATCGTCGCGGTCCATCGCTTCGGACAGCGAGTCACCGGTGGCACTCGCCCCTTTTTCGAAGAGGGACCATTTCAGGAGGTCGACGTAATCCCCGACCGAGAAGTCGGTGATCTGCACGGAGCGGGTGGTCTCCTGCGTTCCGGTACGGGCAAGGAACACGTAGCCATCGTTCCCGCCGCCGCCCGTGAGCACGACGGCGTCCGCCCCGACGACGAAGCGGTCGTCGCCCGATCCGGAAACGATCCGCTCGATGGACTCCACCTTGTCGTTCCCGAGTTCGGTGCCTGACACGACATGGTTGACGAGGTCGACGAGCAGATCTCCGGTCGCGCTGCTCAGGTCGAGCGTATCCGAGCCCGCGCCACCGTCGACAAGATCGTCGTCGCCATCCAGCGCGAAGACGATACGGTCGTCGCCCGCACCAGCGTGCAGGGTATCGCGCCCGGCTCCGTCGAGGAGCGTATCGCACCCTGCACCGCCCTCCAGGACATCGTCGCCCCCTCGTCCGGCGATGAGGTCGTGCCCCTCCCCGCCGGTCAAGCGGTTGCTCCCGTCACTGCCGGACAGGGTATCGTCGCCGGATCCACCGATCAGCGCCTCAAGCCCGTTGAGGTGGTCCCACCCGGTCTCGGCGCCCGTCGCGATGCCGATGAGCAGGTCGGCGGCGATGCCCGTCCGCGTCCCGGACAGGTCGAGCGTATCCGTGCCGGCGCCGCCGTCGAAGATGTCGGCTTCCCCATCGAGGGCGGCCATGACGAGGTCGTCGCCTGCACCTCCGAGGACCGTGTCCGATCCGGCACCGTCCGCGAGGGTATCGTCACCCGACCCGCCGTCGACGAGATCGTCGCCGGCGCCGCCCGACACCGTGTCCCGCCCCGCTCCTCCCATGAGGGTATCGCCCTGCGAGCTTCCGATGAGGACGTCGTTCCCGACACCGGCTTGCACAACTTCGATGGATGCGACCGTGTCACGTCCGATCTCCTGGCCGACAGCCGTGCCGGCGGCCAAGTCGACCACGACATCGGTTGCCACCCCCGCCAGGTCGAGCGTATCCGTTCCGGCGCCGCCCTCGAACAGGTCGGCCTCGCCGTCCGGGGCTGCCACGAGGACGTCGTTCCCGTCCTGCCCCGAGACCACGTCCCGACCCCGACCGTCCGAGAGAACGTCGGCGTCATCGCCGCCTTCCAAACGGTCGTCCCCGAGGCCGCCCAGAATCACGTCGCGCCCGGCGCCGCCGAACGCGACGTCGGCTCCCTCCGACCCGTCGAGGCGATCATCGCCCCTGTCGCCGAGGAGCAGGTCGTTTCCCATCCCCCCCACGAGGATGTCGCTGCCTTCCCCGCCGTCGAGCAGGTCGTCACCGGCGTCGCCGAAAAGGATGTCGTCGCCCTCCTCGCCGAAGATGCGGTCGTTGCCGTTGCCTCCCGAAACCCGATCCGCCCCCATCCCCGCAAACACGACGTCGTTCCCGTCGCCCCCCAGGATCACGTCGTCCCCGGCGCCACCGAGGATGTGGTCGTCTCCGGCGCCCCCGTCGATAATGTCGGCCGCGGCACGGGCGTCGATGATGTCGTTGCCCCCCCTGCCGTCGATCTCGTCGGCGCAAAGCGTTCCGAGCAAGAGGTCGTCGCCGTTCGTGCCCACCATCGGCTCGTGTTCGACGACGTTGAAGACCGCCGTCTGGGTGACGGAGAGCTCGCCGTCCGTGACCTCGTACGTGACGGTGACCGGACCGAGATCATCGGCGTCGTACACCCAGCCGTCGCCGTCTCGGGTCAGCGCTCCGGACGAGACCGTGACGTTGCGGACCGAAAGGCTGTCGCCGTCCGGATCTTCGGCGTTCCTGAGAAGGTCCGCCAGCGCGATGGGCAGCAGCGCACAGGCGGCCATATCGGCGAGCTGGACCGTGCCGCTGGTGGTCGGCGCGCGATTGCGCCGGCCCGTCGAGCCGTCCCCATCATCGTTTGACACGGGACGGGGCGCGACGGCGCCGGAGCCATCTCCGGTATCCTTAGCCCCCCCGGAAGGGTCGCCAAGCCCGACGCCCCTATCTCCGTCGATCCCGGTCGACTTGCCGGGGCCGGCGGTATCCTGTCCCGGGGGACGGTCCTCGGCCGGAGGCTTGTCTTTGCCGCCGGGCAGGTCTTCGCCGCCGGGCAGGTCTTCGCCGCCGGGCAGGTCTTCGCCGCCGGGCAGGTCTTCGCCGCCGCCGGGAAGGGCTTCGCTGCCGCCCAGCCCGCCGGGCGGTCGTGTCGCGGGATCATCGGCGTTGTCGGAACCCGTTCCCTCGTCGACGTGGCCCTTGTCCCGGCCTCCCCCGCCGCCGCCCCGAACGCCAGGTCCTCTATCG
Source organism: Methylobacterium sp. Leaf113 (assembly GCF_001423325.1). Classification (NCBI taxonomy): domain Bacteria; kingdom Pseudomonadati; phylum Pseudomonadota; class Alphaproteobacteria; order Hyphomicrobiales; family Methylobacteriaceae; genus Methylobacterium; species Methylobacterium sp. Leaf113. The sequence continues at coordinate 83,961 of NZ_LMNJ01000006.1, read as the reverse complement.
GCATTGTCGTTGATGGGGCGTGGGATGATCGGTGACGACTTGAAGTCGCTGAGGTTCGGTTGGGGGTCGTGCCTGGCGAAGTGGAGCGTATGCGCGGGGAAGTGGGTGGCATCGTACTCTGGCGCTGGCGTCTCGGCCTGGGGGACGATCCCGGATGATCCCAGCAGCCGATGCTCGGCGGGGGGCTCGTCCGAATCCACGTCCGACGCGGCTATGACGATCAGCTTGGGCGCGGCCTTCGTCTCGTGTCCGGCGGCGCTGGGCTCGACCTCGGCCTGAACCGAGGTGTGGAACAGGGACTTCAGGTACCCGGCCACGGCCGCGACCGCGAGGGCCAGGTAGTAGGGCGTCGGCGACGACTTGGCGGCTACCTTCGGCGCGTATGTCTGCGCTCCGGTCGGGGCGGCGTCGCCGGTCTTGGTTCCCTTCGTCTCGATGATCATGCCGGCACCCGCTCCAGAACGGAGCGCTCCCTTGCGATCTTTGCGGGATCGGTTCCCACCGATGCGTCGCGCACGGCCTTGCCGAGGATCGCATCCTTGGGTCCGAAGGCGGTCAGCTTGCCGTCCTGGATCACCGCGATGGTGTCGACGGCGGCCAGCACGCTCGGTCGGTGCGCGATCACGACCGCGATCCCTCCGCGGGCGCGCACGCCCTGGATGGCGGCGGCCAGCGCCGCCTCTCCCTCGCCGTCGAGGTTGGAATTCGGCTCGTCGAGCACCAGCAGGAAGGGGTTGCCGTACAGCGCCCGCGCGAGGGCGATGCGCTGGCGCTGGCCGCCGGAGAGCGCGGTCCCGAACGGGCCGAGCTCGGTGCGGTAGCCGTCGGGCAGGCGCAGGATCATCTCGTGGACACCTGCGGCGCGGGCGGCGGCGACCACCAGGGCCGGGTCGGCATCCTGGGCGAGGCGGGAGATGTTCTCCTCGACCGTCGCGTCCATCAGGCAGACCTCCTGGGGCAGGTACCCGATGATGCGACCGAGGCTGTCCTCGTCCCACTGCGACAGGTCGGCCCCGTCGAGGCGGATGCCGCCGCGCAGGATGGGCCAGATGCCCGTCAGCGCCCGGCTGAGCGTGGTCTTGCCGCCGCCGCTGGGGCCGATGACGCCGAGGGCTTGGCCCGCCTTCAACTCGAACGCGACGTCCGACAGCAGCACCCGCCCGGAGCCGGGCGTCGCAACCGTGATCGACCCGACGCGGAGGGACGATTGCGGCATCGGCAGCGGCATCGGCCGCTCGACGCCCGAGAGCGCGACAAGGGTTTCCGTCAGCCGCCCGAAGGCCTTGCGGGCCACGGCGATGCCTTTCCAGTTGCCCACGGTCTGGTCGATGGGGGCCAGTGCTCGGGCCGAAGTGATGGAGGCCGCGATGATGGAGCCGGCCGAGAGCTCGCCGCCGATGACGAGGTAGGCCCCGAGCCCCAGCACCGCCGATTGCAGGATCATGCGCAGGACGCGGGAGATGGCCGCGAAGGTCCCGGTGATGTCCGTCGTCCGGGTCTGCAGTTCCAGGTGCTCGTTGTTGGCGAGGCGATACCGGTCGACGGCCCGCTCGGCGAACCCCATCGCCTTCAGGACGTCGGCGTTGCGGGCGTTCGAGTCCGCGATGGCGTTGCGGGCCACCACCGCCTGCTGGGTCGCCCCGGTCCAGCGCCGGGTCAGCAGTTCGGTGAGAATGGTGATCAGGGTGAGGAGGACGGCGCCCGCGACGGTCAGCGCGCCGAGCCAGGGATGGAGCATGTAGACGAAGACGAGGAAGACGGGCGTCCAGGGCAGGTCGAAGAGCGCCACGAGCCCGGGGCTCCCCAGGAAGCCACGGACGGTGTCGACGTCCCGGCTGCGTTCCATCGCCTCTGCGGTGGAGAAGCCGAAGCGCGGCATATCGATGGAGACACGCTGCGCCAGAGGGGCGATCCGGCGGTCGAGCTGCGCCCCGATCCGAACGAGGATCTGCTGGCGCAGAACGTCGAACATGCCCTGAAAGACGTAGAGGCCGATGGCGAGCGTCGAGAGCCCAACCAGAGTGGGCAGGCTGCCGCTCGGCAGCGCCCGGTCGTAGACCTGGAGCATGTAGAACGATCCGGTCAGGGCCAGGATGTTGATGATGCCCGACATCGCGACGAGAAAGACGAACGGCATCCCGAAATGCCGGGTCAGCGCCTCGGTGCTTCTCTTCTTGGCGAGCTGTTTCTGATCCCTGGAGCGCATGTCTCGATCCCCCATGAGCGCGGCGGAACCGGAGGGGGCCTGGCGCGGCCCCCTCCGGCGTCAGAGGGCGAAGTCTGCGGCCGTCGCGGCCGGGGCTCCCTTGATGCTGAACTTGAACTCGGGGGCTGCGTCGCCGCCGGTGTTGCCCGCCACGACGGTGTAGTCCCCGTCCCCCCGGTGTTCCTGGGTGACCAGCAACTCGCCGACCCCGGTGAAGGCCGCCCCGGTCGCGAGCGTGAACGCCTGGTTGCCGGCCACGCCCTGGTTCGCGTCGATGCCGCTGAGGTCGACCTTGTCGCCGGGCTGGAAGCTCGCGATGGTGTCGCCGTTCGCCGCCGACGCCGAGAGGAAGCGGTAGACGTCGGCACCGAGGCCGCCATCCATCACGTTCACGGCGTCGCTGGCCGTGATGGTGTCGTCGCCCGAGCCGGCCACGATGTTCTCGATGCCCCAGAGGGTATCGGAACCGGATTGGCTGCTCGTGACGCTGCCTCGTCCGGCAAGACCGGTGCCGAGGTCGGCCATGATGGTGGCCGTGATAGCCGACATGTCGAGCGTGTCGATGCCGATGCCGCCCCCGACCTCGTCGCCCCAGTAGCTGTCGCTGCCATCCCCGACCTCGGCCACGAACAGGTCGTTGCCGTCGCCGCCGATCACCGAGTCGTTGCCGGCCCCCGCCGTCACGAGGTCGTTGCCGGCCCCAGCCAGGATGCGATCCGCACCACCATCGCCGTAGACCATGTCGTCTTCGCCGCCGGCGAGGATGTCGTCGTCGCCGGCCCCGCCGAAGACCACGTCGCGGTCACCGCCGGCATCGACGAAGTCGTTCCCGTCGCCGCCACGGACCACGTCGGCCCCCTCGCCGGCAAGGATGTTGTCGTCGCCGGACAGGCCGAGGATCGTGTCGGCGCCCGCAGTCCCGGGCAGGACATCGTCGCCGGCGGTACCGGCCACCAGGCTTGCCGGAAGGTCGGCCGGAGGCGTGGTTGTCCCGCCGCCGGTGGTGCCTCCGGTCGAACCTCCGGTCGTCGCGCCCCCGCCCGTCCCGGGCGCGGTATCGCCGTCATCGTCGCAACCGCCACCACCCGGGGTGTCGCCGTCCCCGTCATCGGAGTCGCCGCCGCCCGCGGTATCATCGTCCCCGTCATCGGGGTTGCCACCGCCCGGGGTGTCGCCGTCCTCATCGTCGTCGTCGTCCGTGCCCCCGCCGACCGTTCCGCCCCCTCCGTCGATGGGTTCGTCCTCGTCGCTGACGGCGAAGATGTCTTCCTGGAGGCCGGTCAGGCCGGTGTTGCGCGCGACGATGTCGGAGAAGTTCTGGCCATCGACGATGTTTTGGTAAAAGTCGAAATTGTCGAACCGGTCGGTGTAGTAGAACCGGTCCCCTTCCTGCAGGCGGTCGAACTGCTCGTGCAGCACGACCCAGAAGGTCTGGCCCACGACGCCGCCGTTGATGTGCTGCTCGGCCAGGCCGCCGACCCAGAGGTCGACCCGGTCGATGCCGCTCACGTATGGGGTGCCGTCCGCCCGCTGGTGAATCGCGATGTCGGGATTGGCCGCCACGAAGGCCGCCTGCTGCTCGGCCGTCGTTAGGGTGAGGTCCGGGTAGGCGGCCTTGAACTGCGCGATAACGGTGTCGCTCAATCCGTTCCGGGCCTGGAAGTCTTCCCAGGAGGCATAGGGCGTCAGGTTGCCCGCATACTCCAATGCCTCCCGAATGTAGGGGTCCGCGGACGCCATGAGGTCGGAGCGGACCTGGTTCAAGGAGCCGAGGCCGACGTCGCGGCCGCGAGCAACATTGAAGGCGAACAGGTCGGCGTTGATCCGCACCAGATCGTTGCGCACCGCATCGACGATGTTGAAGTCGACCTCTTCGGCGGGCTGCGTCGCGACGCCGGCCAGGATGGCGTTGGCCCCGAGCTGGGCGTAACCCGGCTGCGGCACGTAGCCGGGCGGCAGGGGTGCCGTGAAGACGTCCGGGGCGTTCGAGGGGTTCAGGAAGGCATCGAAGAGGGCGACCTGCCGAGGCGCTCCGTCGGAACCGATGACCGTCAGCGTCTCGCCGATCAGCGAGTGCCCGACGCGGTACACCGCCGAGGCGAACTCGTGGGAGATCCGGGCATCGACGTCGGGGTTGTAGCCGCCGTGACCGTGCGTGCCATTGCCCTTCATGCCGCCGATGAGCTGATCCGCGAACTCGTCGAAGACCACGCGCTGGTACTCCGTCTCGTTGATCGTCTTGGCGGCCTGAAACACCTCTTCCGGCGTACCCTGGAAACCGGCCTCCACGAGGTTCTCCACGTGGAAGTTGTGGTTGCGCGCCCAGATCGTGTGCATGGCGGTGAGCGACACGTTCTCGTTCGCGCGCCCGTCGCCGGCCACGTAGTGGTCGAGCAGACTGACGAAGGGGTTCGTGTCGAGGAGCAGCGCGTTGCCGCTTCCCATGAAGTTCGAGGCGAAGGCGCTCACCGCCTCCGGGTCGAACGCCCCGGCCGCATTGAACAAAGAGCCGGTCCTGGTCTCGGAGAGGGGGAAATTCGAGACGTAGCTTCGGAAGCTGACGGCTCCACCCGGGAGCGAGGCATCGTGGAAGATCGTGTCCGCATCCCAATGATGTTGGATGAGCTCCCGCAGAGTGGGCAGCAGATTGAAGGCGGGATTGGACGGGTCCGGAACACCCGCGAGGAGGCGCGCACCGACGCCCTGGTTGCCGTCGCTCTCCCGCAGGAACTGGCCGACGAGTTCGTGCGAGCCGTAGGCTTGGTTCTGGTCGACGAAGGGGGAGGTCTTGTTGAGGTGCTGGGGCACGTCGTCGACGATGGACGAGACCTCGCCCCGGGTCAGATCGGCCGGATTGTTGGTTCCGGGCGCGCGCCCGGAGCCGGGCAGGTCGATCTGAACAATGCCGTTGGATGCACTCTTCGGCAGGAAGTCGAGGCCATGGTCGAAATACTGGCCGAACGCCATGAAGAAGATGTTCGAACCGTTGGCCTGGTGCGGCAGGTCGGCCTCCTGCGTGCCCAGCACGTTGCTGATGGCGCGGGGATCGAGGCCGGCGTAGAGCGGATTGAGGGCGTTGTTGTTCGTCGCCGGGTCGAAGGCGCCGTAATGGGCGTCGGTGAGCCGGATGAACGGCTGGTCGGCCGCTCCGAACTCGGGATGGTCGAGGTTGTTGCCGGCACCCGAGAGGTGGCGCACGCCGGCGGCCCCGCTGGCGTCGTCGTCGCCTCCGGCGACGGGCTGCCCGGTGACGAGGGCCTTGATCCCGGCAAGGTCCGCTGCGGTGAGCGCGAAGCCGCCGCCACCGTTCCCGCCGCCCCCGCCGTTCCCGACACCCCCGTCCGGCGGATTCCCGCCGGTGGCCGGCACGGTCCCGAAGGTGGGGGTCCCCGAGCTTGCGAAGGTGATGCTGTGGGAGCCGTTCGTCAGGGTTGTGACTCCGTTCGCCTGCGTCTCCGTGTAGTTCGCGCGGGTCGTGCCCGGCGCCAGTTCGATGACGTCCTGGGGCCGCAGCGTTCCCACGATGGTGTCGGTACCGCCACTGGAGCGGAATACGATCCGGTGGGCCGAGGTCAGGCCCGAGATGTCGACGGTATCGTTCCCCTCGGTTCCGTCGATGGTGACGGTGTTGAGGTTCAGGCTGGTCGTCGAGAAGTTGCCGATCAGGAAGACGCTGTCGCCTGCCCCCGCGTTGGTCGGCGGGTTCGGCACCGAGACCGCGGCGGTCCCGATCCGGATCTCCTCGATCTCCTGCAATTCGGCGATGACGGTGGTGACGGCGCCGATGCCAGCCCCCGTGGTACGGGTGATGACGATCTCGGTGCCGGGGCTCAGGGTGGCGACATTGTTGCCGGCGACCTGCCCCCAGGCGGCGACCGTGTAGACCCGGAAGGTCTCGGCGAGACCGAGGGTGCCGTTGACCACGAGGGTGTCTCCCACGGGTCCCTCGGTGCCGCCCCTCACCACGTCGCGTCCATCGGTGGGGACGAGGGCGACCGGCCCGAGCGCAGCTCCACCGTTCCAGGTCACACCATCGTCGCCGGCGCCGGCATCGATGGTGTCGTTGCCGGTGCCGCCCTGGATGGTGTCGTTGCCGGCCGCGCCGTTGATGGTGTCTGCGCCGGCCCCGCCGTCGACGACGTCGTCACCGGCCCCGGCGTTCACCGTGTCGTTGCCGCCGTTGGCGAGGATCCGATCGGCGCCTGCCGTGCCGTTGATACTGTTGCCCAGGCCGTTGTCGACGATGTTGTCGCCGACCACGTCGGTCGGCGCTGAGACGACGCGCTCGGCATAGCCTCCCTGGTCGGTGAAGCTCACCGCGACACGGACCTGGAGCCCGACCTGGGCCTGCTGCGGCGTGAAGGTCTGGCCGGTCGCCCCGACGATGTCGGTCCAGGCTCCGGTGGCTGACTGGGCTTGCCATTGGAAGGCGAAGGTCGTGGGCAGGCCGTTCAGATCGGCGATTCCGGCCACGTTGGCCCTGATCGTCGCCAGTTCGGTGGGGGTCGTGTCGTTGACGGTCGGCGCCCCCGTCGCGGGCACGTTGGTGAGGAACACGGCCCCGTCCGAGAACTGCGCCCGCTCGATGTTGTGCAACGTATCGATGCCGTCCGAGAACCTCAGGGTCGGGCTCACGGCGAAACCGGTGTGGTCGACCCGGAAGCTGCCGTCGCCGAGGTTGGTGAGGGTGTAGTTGGCCCGCACGTCGGAGAAGACCGCCGTGTCGACGTCGGCTCCTTGTCCGGCGTCGAGGATCTCACGCACGATGTTGAGCTGGCCCGGATTCACCGCCCGCGACATCAGCGCGGCCTGCAGGGTCATCCCGCCGAGGTAGAGTGGTCCGGTGCCGCTCGCGAGCCCGGCCGGCGTCGTGAACATCTGGCCCGCGAGGCTGTCGGCGGTCGCCACCTCGGTGCCGCCAGCGTCACGGATGCTGATCCTGACGTTGAGCCAGCGGTCGCCATCGAGGATGTCGTTGCCGGCCTTACCGGTGATGGTGTCGCTGCCGGCGCCGCCGAGCAGGATATCGCCACCGTTCTGGGGGTCGAATACGGTCGTGTCGGGAGCGAGGCTCGCGAAGGACGTGGCGTCGCTGCCGACGGTCTGACCGCGGATCGCCCCCGGGGTCAGCTTGAGCAATGCCTGAAAGCCGTCGATCAGGGCGACGTTCTGGGACAGCAGCATGCTGTCGGTCGCCGGTCCGCCGACGATGCCGCCGGCGGGGTCGCCGACCGCACCGGTCGGCCGCTCGGTGCCGATCAGGGTATCGTCATGCTTCCAGCCCGAAGCGCCCTCCACGGAGTCGTTGCGGTCGCGAAGGGTCAGGGCCTGCTGGTTGACGAAGCGGGAGATGCCGAGGTCGATGATCCCGTCGTTGGGGTCGCCCTTCTGGATCGACCAATCGAACCCGAGCATGCCGTTGTTGCGCTGGATGCCGGCGCCCTGGACCATGATGTCGTCGCCGGACTCGCCGTCGTAGTCGGTGTCGTTGCCCTGTCCGTTGAGGACGTCGTGGCCGATGATGATGCTGTTGAAGAACAGCTGGGAGTTCTCGCCCGAGAGGCTGTCGAAGCCCTCGCCGCCCTCGATCCAGTCGTCGCCCTCGTTGCCCATCAGGCCGTCGGCGGCGCTGCCGCCCAGGACGAAATCGTCGCCGCGCCCGGCAAAGACCTCGACCGTATCGGTCGAATGCGTGATGAAATCCTTGCCCCCGCCGCCGAACAGGATGTCGAGGCCTGGACCGCCCGAGATGGCATCGTTGCCCTCGCCGCCCCGGATGAACTCGTCGCCGAAGGGGTCCTCGATGACGTCGTCGCCGTCGCCACCGTAGATCTGGTCGGATTCCATCCCGCCATTGAGGTAATCGTCCCCGCCGTCGCCCCAGAGGGTGTCGATGCCCTTATCGCCGATGAGGGTGTCGTTGCCCTCGGTGCCGCCGAGGACGACGTGCTCGCCGCCGCTGAACTTCAGCATCCCGCCATCGGCGCGCCCGTCTCCGTCGATATCGGCGCCCGGGGCCACGCGGACCACCTTCGGGTCCAGGATCTGCAGCAGCAGGTCGTCCTGGGTCGGGTCGTCCCCGACCTGGTTGACCGGATTAAGTTCGAGGATGTGGTCGGCCCGCCCGAACAGCGATCCGTTGAGATGCGAGGAGCCCTCGTCGCCGAGATCGGTGTTGCGCTGCACCAGGGCCGAGAAGGTGTTGGCCTCCAGCTCGTTGAGCAGGTTCATGCCCTGCGTGCGGCTGAGATAGTAGAAGCGGTCGCCGTTCTGCAGGTTCTCCATCTGCGTCTCGAAGACGAAGTTGAAGGTGTTGCCCAGCATCCCGCCGAATTCCATCTTCTCCTCGGCCAGGCCGCCGATCCAGAAGTCGACGTCGTTCAGACCGGAATTCGCGGCATTCCAAGCGCCGGTGCCGGTGAGGAAATCGAGCCGATCCGCGGGCGGCGCGATGGTGTGCGCGTCGTTCACCGGGGTCGACGGATCGTCCGGCACATCGACCGAGATATCGAAGACCAGGGCGGTCGCCGCGGCGCGCTTGCCGGCGAGCGTGCTTTCCTGCGTGATGAGCGCGTGGTCGCCGTAGGCCGCGATGAAGTTGATCACCGAGGCCGGGTTCTTGATGTTCTGGGCGAAGTCGACCCAGCTCGTGTAAGGCTTGAGCTTGGCGTCGGCGGTCATCGCGTAGAACTCGGCGCGGGCCTCATTCAGGGTCGGGACGCCCTGTTCCCGTGAGCGCGCGATGTTGAGCGTCGCCAGGTCGAGCGGGAGCCCGAGCAGGTTGTTGCGCAGGGCATCGACCACGAATTCGTCGATCTCGTTGCCGATCTGGCGGGTCATGCCCCGGATGATGGCGCCGGCGGCCGCTTCCGTGTCGACGCCGCTCGCCGTGAAGGCCAGCGGGTTGAGGAACGCCTCGATGAGGCCGAGTTCCTGGGTGCCCGCGACGGTCACGTCGCCATCGATGGGCTGCATATCGAAGCCGATGCGGTCGATGGTGTCCGTCAGCATCGAATGCCCGAAGCGGTAGACGACGTGCGCGAACTCGGCCGTGATGGCCGGGTTGAGGTCGGCGCTGTTCGTGAACACGAACGGGTCGACGTTGGGCTGGACCATTCGCGCGAACTCCTCGAACACGAGGTGCTGGTACTGCATCTCGGTCACGAACTTGGCGCCCTGGAACAGGCGCTCGCCGTCCCATTGCAGCGCGGCGACCTGGTCCGATGTGGTCGGCAGGGAGGTCAGGTCGACCCTCAGCCATTCGTTGATGAAGGCGAGGTCGCCCGAGGCCAGGATGGTCTGCTTGTTGGCCTCGACGAGCCGGTTGTGCTCCGAGTGGAAGATGGTGTGGACCGCGGTGAGGCCAATGTTCTCGTTCCCGCGCCCATCGCCCGTGATGAAGTGCCGGTCGAGAAGCTCGTTGTCGTAGGCGAGGTTCGCCCCGGTCTGGAGATTGATCCCGACCGCGTTGCCGGTGAGCGTATCCGTGTCGGCGGCCACGGCCTGCCCCTGGACGATGGGGTTGGCGGAATGGGCAATGTCGTCGAGGAAGGCGTGACCGGTCTTGACCGCACCGACCGTGCGGATGCCCTCCGCCGTTCCCTCCTGGAACCACGTGGTGGCGTGGGTCGCGTCGGGCTGCATGAGCATCTGCGCGTAGCCGTTGGGCCCCGGGATGAAGCGGCCGTAGGGGTCGGTCATCAGCACGGGCACGTTGTGGATGTCCGTGTCCACGAGTTCGATGCCCAGCATCATCTTGGCCTGGGCCTTGACCTCGGCCCAGTTCGCGATGGCCTTGCCGTCCGCTCCGCCGTTGAGAAGGTTTCCGGTCGCGAAGGTGACCGGATTGGCGACGCCGTCGCCTGGGGTCACGTCGACCCGGACGTACTCGCGCAGGAAGACCTGGTGCGAGGGATGGGAGGTGTAGGTCTGGTTCTGGTCGATCCAGGGCGTCGTGGTGTTGACCGCGGTGCGGATGTCGTCCGCCGTGCCGAGCACGCCGTCGGCGCCCGGCCCCGCGACGGGGGTCGCCCGGGTCAGGACCATGAAGCGTTGCGCCTCCGGCAGGTCGTCGACGGTGCCGAACACCCCGTCGCCGCCCGCGATCAACGGATCGTCGGGCATCAGCGGAACGATCACCGAGCCGTTGTTCCCCTTGGTGATAAGATCGAGCCCGTGGTCGAAGAACTGCCCGAACAGGGTCATCCACCCGTTGAAGGGCGGCGACAGGCCAATGTCGGGCGACTGGTTCGGGATGAAGGCGATCTCGGTCGCGGTGGGGACGTAGTCCGCGGGGGGCGTCTCGCCGTTGTGAGCCGCCGCATAGGCGGCCTGGGCGATGGGGTTGGCGAACCAGGCCGCGACCGCGGCCGGGTTGTGCGGGCTCATGTCCACGATGAGATTGCTGACCGTCCGAATGCTGGTGTCGATGACCGTGCCGGGAGCGCTGTAAGCGTTGTTGGTGACAACGCCGCCGAGGGCCGGCCCGTTGACGTCGAACTGGCCCGCGCCGGTCGTGTACTGGGTCGACAGGAGGCGTGGCATGGGCTGGTCCGCCGCCCCGAGAAGGCTCTGACCCGGCAGGAGGTTGTTGTTGCTCCCGTCGACGGCGCGCAGGCCGTAGGGAAGCAGGGCCGCGTCCGGTCCGATGATCTCCTGCAGGGTCCGCGTGTTGCCGGGAGCTGCGAACTCTTCGGCGATGCGGATCTGCGTCAGGATGTGGCGGAGGTCGTTGGTATCGACGGTGAACGTGACGGACATGGCGGTATCCTCGGCTCATGGGTCAGCGATGGGACGCGCGTCGGACGCCGCCCCGGAGTTCGAATGGGAAGGAGGTGCGGCGGCGCGCGCCGGCACGGATGCCGTCGAATCGGACGGGTCTAGTCAGTGTGCGTGGGGCTCGGCGACCTGGGTCGCGCCCGTGGCTGTCAGGCGCGCGTGATGTACGTCCATGACGACGGGCGCATTCGATGATCCTGCCGAGCGGTCTTCGGCCCTGATTTGGCGCACATGGAACGTTCCCCGCGAAGTTGATGAGGGTAACGGTTGCCGTCGTTCGGGGCTGCGATTGCCCTTGCGCCGAACCTCGCACAGATTCGGAAAATAGCGATGGTAAAAAAACCCTTAACCCCAAAGGAAAAACCCAACGCTGAAGGTTTTTTCCTCGTCCCCTTTCGCGACTGCTGATATCGGCCAGGGTTATTCAATTGGCAGGCCGACCGGAAAGAAGACGTGGGAACTACGTAATTCCCGAAATGGACAATCCACGCTTTCGGGCGAAGCCTCGGTCTTTCGCGCCCGAACCAGGGTTTACCGGGACAGCATCCACGAAACCGCTTTCCGATTGGTTCGGAGTCTGCCCACGCTCTTTGCCGCGAGCCGGTCCACGCCGACATCGACTTTGCGCATCTGCCGGCGCGCAAGGCGAACCTCGCCGACCACGACAGCGTCAGCGCCAATGCACCGGGGCAGCACTCGGCAATCCCGCTTTCGCGATGCGCTGGCGGGGCGGTCAACGTGTCATCGGATGGGGCCGACCGACCTGTCCGGCGTCATCCCCCCTTGCGCGAGCCTGATCGCGCAAAGCCTGGGTCTCGGCCCCGCCGAATGCCGTCCGACGGGCTGGCGCCATGCGAAGAGCGGCCCCGGGGCCGCCGCACCGCCAATCCGAGCGTCTTTCGTTTGTCTGGGTGGGATCACCGGTTTCCACTTGATCCCTGACAAACTCCAGGGATGCGGGTCGCTGTCCCGGCCTAAGAGAAGGGGATCGATTCCGGATCGGCTTCGAAGCCGCCTTTCGCTTCCCTGAATGCCAACCGTCGCGGCGCCGACGCCGAATTCGGTCTCCATGGCACCCAGGACGGAACCAACCCGCGAAAAGCCGATTGACTGCTACATTGGATCTGTTCTAATTCGTAACTGCGAGCGGCGTCCGAGCCGCACAGGATGGAGATCTCCGACATGGCCCACGCCAAGTGTGAAAGCTGCAAGTTCTTCGACGAGCACAAGGTCAATGGCGCCGCCGCAGCGGCCGACGAGGGCCTGTGCCGCTTCAACCCGCCGGTGAGCCAGCCCGGCCCGCAGGATCACGGCCTGTGGCCGGTCGTCGGCGCCGCTGATTGGTGCGGCCACTTCGCGCCCGAGATGACCGCAGCCGAGTAGGCGCGTCACCACGGAGACGACCGACGATCCGAAGGCCAGCCGCGAGGCTGGCCTTCTGCGTTCCGGCGACCCTCGCTCAGTTCAGGACGCCGGATCGCGATCCGGCTCTAAAGGGTCGACCTCGGACACGTCGTCGGGGAAGGCGAGCACCTCCAGCGGGTCGCCGACCCCGCGTAGGGGAAAGGTGCCGAGGCGGGTCAGGCGGTGCCCGTCGGCCGAGCGCGCCGCGACGGCGCCGGAGAACAGCACCCGCCGGTCGAGCACCTTGGTCAGGCTCTCGAGGCGTGCCGCGACGTTGACGGCGGGGCCGATGATGGTGAAGTCCAGACGCGAGCGGGAGCCGATATTGCCGTACATGACGGCGCCCACGTTCACGCCGATGCCGTAGCCCAGGCGCTGGAATCCCCTCGCCGACCGCGCCGCGTTCAAGGCCCGCATGGCGACGTGCGCCTCCCAGGCGGCGGATTGCGCGGCGGTGCAGGCAACCGGTGTGTCGAGGTGGAAGATCGCCAGCAGGCCGTCCCCCATGAACTTCAGGATCTCGCCGCCGTGGCGCTCGATCGGCAGCGAGATCGCATCGAAATAGTCGTTCAGCAGCGCGATCACGTCGTCGCGCGGCCACAGCTCCGAGATCTCGGTGAAACCGCGCAGGTCGATGACCATGATGGCCGCCTCGACGGTGACGCCGCTGCCGCGCCGCGTCGCTCCGTTGAGGATCATCTCGCTGGCATGCGGCCCCACATAGGTGTCGAGCAGCAGGCGGGTCAGGCGGTTCTTGTGCCGGACCTCGGTCACCACCGACAGGGCCGGGAGCAGCGCGGACAGGAGATCGAGATCCTCGGGCGCGAAGCCGCCGGGGCGGTCGGCCGAGAAGGTCACCACGTGGCGCTTGCCCAGGGTGTAGTGCAGCGGCCAGGCGACGTAATCGGTCAGCCCCTCGGCGCGCAGGTCGCGATAGATCGAATAGTCGGTCTCGGGCCGCTCCGGCTCCTCCAGGCGTTTGCGCACCTGCTCGGCACCGTTGTGGATGTCCGCCGCGGGGCTGCGCTTGAAGCTGTCGGTATCGACGATGCCGTACTCGTAATTCGTCAGTTCGGCCGCCTCGGCCCCGATGCGCCAGAGGATGCGGGTTCCAAGCCAGAGCGGGTGATGCGTCCGCAGGTGGATGGTGGCGCGCGCCACCGGCACGCCCGCCGCGCGCAGGCGGCCGCAGAAGGCGACGAAGATGTCGTCGAGGTAGCGTTCGCCGCGCGTTCCGGCGAGAAGCCAGTCGAGCATCTCCGCGCGCAGGGGCGCCTGCGCGAAACGGCGGATCTCCTCGGGATGCGAGGGACTGTTCATGTCGGCGCCTCGTGGCCTCTCATGGTTCGAGCCGGCGTTTCACGGCCGGCGAGTCTCGGTCTGGAAGTCTCGGCCAGGGAGTCTCGGCCGGCTTCAGTCGGCCGGGACCCGGCGCGAGCCGGTCGTCCCGCCACGATGCGCCCGGATGGACGCTCACGCCAGGGCACCGGCGCAGCGTTCGACACCGGCCTCGGGCTCGACCATCCGGCGCCAGCGCCCCGGGCTCATGCGCTCCTCGCGGGCGAACACCCGGGTGAAGTGGCTCTGGTCCGCGAAGCCGCAGGCCAGGGCGATCTCCGCCAGCGACGGGCCGCGCGTCCGCATCAGGGTCTTGGCGCGGGCGATGCGCTGGCGGACCAGCCAGGCATGCGGGGAGGCTCCGACCGACTGGCGGAAAGCGCGGGCGAAGTGGCTGACGGAGAGGCCGCACTCGGCCGCGATCTCCTGAAGGCGGGGGGCGTCGCCGAGTTCGGCGCGGATGCGCTCCTGCGCGCGCCGCAATTGCCAGGGCGCCAGACCGCCGCGAACCGGGTCCGCCACCGCCGATTCGACGGGCAGTCCGAGGAGATGCGCCGCGAGCGCCCGCGCGATCTGGTCCCGGAAGACGAGGGCGCCGCGATCCGGCCGGTCGAGGGTCGCGACCGCGCTCGCCACGAGATCGTGGATCGTGGCATCGATCAGGACGCGGCCGTGGATGGGCCGCAGGGCCTCGATCGGGTCGGCGAGGCCCATGCTCGCGCCGACCTCGTCGAGAAGTCTGCGCGACAGCCAGACCTGCACGGCGGCGCCGTGGTTCGAGGCCAGCGACCGGACCCGGTTGTCGAGAAGGATCACCGTGCTGGCGCAGAGGCCTTCGGGCGCCCCTCGCGGGCCTGCCCCCGGCAATCCGGCGCCGAGTTGGGCCTGGATCACCAGGCCGTCGCGATAAGCGCCGAGGCGGGGCGCACCGGAGATGCCCGCCCCGGCCCGGAACTCCGAGGGGGCGATGCCGTCGCTCGGCATCGCCATCCGGTGCGCGGGCCGGGTCCCGCCCCCTTGCGGCGAACCCCTCTCCGCCGGTCGCATCTCGCAGCCTCCGAGCCGTTGCATCCCCGTCTCCTCACGCCGGCCTGTCTCGGCGGCGAGGATGGGCGTCGCCGACCCGCACGGTCTTTCGCCACATTGCTCGGCCGTTGCGCGATCCTGCTCTTTACCGGGCCGGATCAGGGGGCGCGCTGGCGGTACTCCCCCGGCGTGCAGCCCGTCACCCGCTTGAAGGCGGTGCCGAACGCGGCCTGGCTCGAGAACCCGGACGACAGCGCCACGTCCACCAGCGGCAGCTTGCGCTCGGCCAGCAGCCGGCGCGCCCGTTCCAGGCGCTCGGCACTGACGAAGCCGTAGGGGGTCTGGCCGGTGACCCGCTTGAACAGGCGGGCGAAGTGGAACGGGCTGAGGCAGGCGGCGGCGGCGAGTTCGGTCACGGTCAGGTCGCGGTCGAGGTTGTCGCGGATGAAGGCGATCGCCCGCTGGATGCGCTCGGGGCAGTCGTGGTCGCCGCACAGGGGGTCGGCTCCGTCCGGCCGGTCGTGCCCGTAGGCCTGGGCCACCCGCGCCGTGAGGGCGAGGGCCGCAGCCTCGACCATCATGCGGCCGACCGAGGTTTCCTGCATCAGCTCGCTGAGGATCGACAGCCCGATCTGCCGGATCAGCGGATCGGGCACATCGGCGAGGTAGCGCACCGTGTCGGCCCGGATGCGGGCATCGCCGTAGAGGCTCGCCAGGGCGCTGAAGCGCTCCGCCGGCAGGTAGATGTGCAGGATCTCCGTCAGGGGCGCCGAGATGTTGATGTCGTCCTCGCCGACGCCGACCGGGCAGAGCCAGATCGTGCCGGCCTCCACGGCGGTGCGCTGCCGGAGGCCGGCCCCCTTGCGGGTGACCCGGGCGCCCGGGTTGCGCCGCGTCGCCAGGGTGATCTCCATCTGGGTCGGGACGATCGCCGGCAGGTCGCCGGCCGGGTGGGAGCGCAGCTCCGCCGCGACGCCTTGCCAGTGCCGTCCGCGGGAGGAGGCGAGCAGCCCGGCCTTGGGAAACTTGTGGGCGCCATGCCGGTGGAGATCCATGCGCGCACCGTGCAATCCATGCGTCGATCGCGCCATTATACAGGTGTATCGGAGACCCGTGGGCAGGGCCCCGCTACCCTGGCGAGCCCAGGTGGATGATGCGGATGCGGCAGGTATTTTCGCGGTGGCCGAGCCGGGCCACGCCATCGGCCCGGGTGGAGCGCGCCGTCGGCCGCGATTCCGGCGCCCAGGGCATCGACGATGACCGCCTGCCCGCCTGGATGCTGGCCGAGCCGGACTCCCGGGCCGGGGCGTGGCTCCGGGCCTTCGGCCGCGCGGTCCCGCTGGTGCTGGTGCCCGCCGCCCTGGCCTATGTGGCGGGTGCGAACCGGGACGATGCCGACGCGCGCCTCGCCGGCGCTGTTGCGGCGCTCGCGATCGTTGGAGCCACGATCCTGGCGGCGCGGCTGGCGCAGGCGCGGGCCGCCAGCGCAGCCGGCCTCGAGGCCATCTTCGAGCGGGCCGGCATCTCGATGTGGCGCGAGGATTGGAGCGCCGTCGGCGACGCCGTGGCGGCGTTGCGCCGGGCCGGCGTGGTCGATCTCGAATCCCATTTCGCCGCGCGGCCCGAGGCGCTGCGCGCCCTGCGGGCGCGGGTGATCATCCGGGACGTGAACCGGTTCACCGTGGAGGAGACCGGCGCCGCCGGCAAGGACGCCTATCTCGGGCCCCTCGACCGGCTCCTGCCCGACACCGACCAGACGTTCGTGCAGTGGTTGGTGGCGTTCGGCCGGGGCGACCGCTTCTTCCGGTCGGAGGCGCATGTGGTGCGGGCCGACGGCCGCGAGGCCGACATGCTGTTCACCGCCATGCTGCCGCGGGACCGGGCCGGTTTCGCCGACATCCTGGTCACGGCTCTCGACGTGACGGGCTTCAAGCAGGCGCAGAAGCGCTTCGCCGTCGCCGACACCGAACTGGCGCGGGCCTCGCGCATCACCACCGTCGGGGCGCTCAGCGCCTCGATTGCCCACGAGGTCAATTCCCCGCTGGCCGCCATCCTGGCCAACGCCCAGGCGGGCCTGCGCTGGCTCCGGCGCCCGCAGCCCGATCTGGCCGAGGCCACGGCGGCGCTCGACGACGTGGTCGCCGAGGCGAGCCGCGCCCGCGACGTGATCGCCCGGACCCGCTCGTATCTCGGCAATGCCCCCCGCGCCTCCGCGCCGGTCGACCTCCTGCGGGTGGCCCGCGAGGCCAACCTGCTGGTGGAGGGCGAATTGCGGCTGCACCGCGCCGCTGTCCACATCGCCGCCGAGGGCGAGATCCCGTTGATCGCGGCCGACGCGATCGGGCTGCAGCAGGTCTTCGTCAACCTGCTCCTCAACGCCGCGCAGGCGATGGCGGAGGCGGACGGCCCGCGCGACATCACGGTGACGATCCGGGCCGCCGGCAGCCAGGTGGCGGTCGACGTGATCGATACCGGCCCGGGCATCGCCCCCGAGCGGCGCGCCCGCATCTTCGAGCCGTTCCACTCGACCAAGGCGGGCGGCATGGGCATGGGCCTCGCCATCTGCCGCAACCTCGTCGACGCCCATGGCGGCGACCTGTGGGTCGATGCCGGGCCGGGCGGCGGGGCCGCCTTCCACTTCTGTCTGCCGGTCGCCGCGTGACCGAGATCGCCCGCGAATTCCCCGCCCAAACGCCCATCGTCGCCATCGTCGACGACGATCCGGCCATCCGCGCGGCCCTGGCCCGCCTGACGCGGGCACTCGGCTACGCGCCGGCCCCGTTCGCCGGGGCCGAACCGCTGCTCCGTGCCGGCCCCTTCTCGCCCGAGGCGGACGGATCGACCATCGCGGTGGTGATCACCGACGTGCAGATGCCGGGCCTCAGCGGCCTCGACCTCCTGCGCATCCTGCACACCCGCCATCCGGCGCTGCCGGTCATCGTCATGACGGCCTATCCCAGCGAGGCCAACCGGGCCCGCGCCCTCGCGTCCGGCGCCTTCGCCTACCTGGCCAAGCCGTTCGACGCCGAGCAGTTCGAGGGTTGTCTTCGCTCCGTCCTCGGTGGCGCCCCGATGTCCTGACGGTTCCGCGGCAAACGCCCAGGTTTCGCGCGACGGTGGTCCGTATCTTGTGTACGTGAGAGATTGTATTCGCGCCCTCATGCAAGATGATCGAAGCAACCGTCCATATCGTCGACGATGATCCAGCGTTGCGCGGCGCGCTCATCCGGTTGTGCCGCTCGGCCGGTCTCGCCGCGGTGGGCTACGGTGATGCGGCCGCCCTCGTGGCGGCTCCGGCCCGGAGCGGCCCCGCCTGCATCCTTCTCGATGTGCGCCTCGCCGACGAGAACGGCCTGAGCGTGCAGGAAGCTTTGCGCGCGGCGGGCAGCACCGTGCCGGTCATCTTCCTGACCGGCTACGGCACCATCCCGATGACGGTGCGGGCCATGCGCGGCGGTGCCGTCGAGTTCCTGACCAAGCCCGTGATGGCCGACGTGCTGCTCGACGCGGTCCAGCGGGCGCTGGCGGCCGACGCGGCCGCCCTCGACGCGCGCCGGACCCGGGACGCGCTGTCGGAGCGCTTCTCATCCCTCACGCCGCGCGAGCAGGCGGTGATGGGTTGCGCCATCGGCGGCCTGATGAACAAGCAGATCGCCGCCGAACTGGGGATCACCGAGATCACCGCGAAGGTCCACAAGCGGCGGGTGATGGAGAAGATGCAGGCCCGCTCGCTGGCGGACCTCGTGCGCATGGCCGATCAGATCGGCTTCGCGGCGACGCGCCAGCGCTGAGGCGGCCGTGCTGAGGCGACTGTCCGACTTGCGGCGCAGAAGCAAACCGCGCCGGTATTCTTCAATCGTGGCCCTTGCGACGGCCGTCACATGCCGATGATCCGTCGCCGCGCGGGGATCGCCCCGCAGGAGAATGTCGAATGAGCTGGCACAGTGCAGACGATCCGATTCCGGGCGACCGCTTCACCTGCGACGCGATCAAGACCCTGATCGTGCCGCGCTCGCGGGATCTCGGCTCCTTCGCGGTGCGGCGCGCCCTGCCGTCGACCGAGTGCCGGATGGTCGGCCCGTTCATCTTCTTCGACCAGATGGGTCCGTCCGAGTTCCTGCTCGGCCAGGGCATGGACGTGCGGCCCCACCCGCATATCGGCCTCTCGACGGTGACCTACCTGTTCGAGGGCGAGATCATGCATCGGGACAGCCTCGGCACCGAATTGCCGATCCGCCCGGGCGAGCTGAACTGGATGACGGCCGGTCGCGGCATCACACATTCGGAGCGCACCGGCGCGGACCTGCGCCGGACCGGCTCGACCCTGTTCGGCCTCCAGAGCTGGGTGGCACTGAGCGGCAGGGACGAGGAGACCGCGCCCGCCTTCGCGCATTACGAGGCCGAGGCGCTGCCGATCCTCAGCGGCGAGGGCAAGACCGTCCGGTTGATCGCCGGCGAGGCCTTCGGCGCGAAATCCCCGGTGCGGACCTCGAGCCCGATGGTCTATGCCGACGTGATGCTGGAGGCCGGCGCGGTGCTGCCCCTCGACCCGACCTACGACGAGCGCGCGATCTACACGGTCTCGGGCGCCATCGCGATCGCCGGGGACGGGTTCGGCCCGGGCCAGCTCCTGGTGTTCCGGCCGGGCGACCGGATCAGCGTACGGGCGACGGAAGCCTCCCGTTTCATGGTGCTGGGCGGCGAGCCGATGGACGGCCCGCGCCACCTCTGGTGGAACTTCGTCTCTTCGCGACCCGAACGGATCGAGCAGGCCAAGGAGGATTGGCGCCAGGCCCGCTTCGACACCGTGCCGGGCGAGTCCGAGTTCATCCCCCTGCCCGAGCAGCCGGCCCCGGTGCGCTACCCGTGAGCCGGCCTCCCGCGCCTCAGTAGCCGAGGGCGCAGCCGTCCTTGCGCGGGTCGGAGCCGGCGGCGCGGATGCCCGTCTGCGGGTCGATCCAGATGATCTGGCCGCCGCCGATGGGGACCGGGGCCGGCACGGTGACATGGCCGCGGGCCGCCAGCGCCTCGGCGAGCCCGGCCTCGAAGCCGCCCTCCAGCTCGATGCCGCCGCCATAGGCGAAGCTGCGGGGCGCATCGAGGGCTTCCTGCACGTCGAGGCCCCGGTCGATGATGCCGGTGAGCAGCTCGACATGACCCATGGCCTGGTAGTGCCCGCCCATCACGCCGAAGGGCGCCACCACGGCGCCGTCGCGCATCAGCATGCCGGGGATGATGGTGTGCATCGGGCGCTTGCGCGGCGCGATGGTGTTGGGGTGTCCGGGCTCGACCCGGAACGAGAAGCCGCGATTGTGCAGCAGCACGCCGCTCTCCGGCGCGGTGATGCCGCTGCCGAAGCCCTGGAAGATCGAGTTGATCAGCGAGATCGCGTTGCCGTCGCGGTCGACCACGCAGAGATAGACCGTGTCGGTGTGCCGGATCTCCGGCCACAGCACCGGCTCCTGCGCCCGGGTCATGTCGATGGCGCCATGCGCCCGCGCCTGCCAGGCCTGGGACAGCAGGTGCTCCACCGGCACGGCGTTGACCACGGGATCGGCGAAGAGCGCGTCGCGGTGGTGGTAGGCCTGCTTGCAGGCCTCGGCGAAGAGATGGACCCGGTCGGCCTCGGACAGCGCGCCGACGTCGTATTGCGACAGCACGTTCAGCATCATCAGGGCGGCCAACCCCTGGCCGCTCGGAGGACACTCGTAGACGTCGTAGCCGCGGTAGCGGGTCGCGATCGGCGTCACGTATTCGGGCGCGGCGCCGGCGAAATCCTCGAGCGTGTGCAGGCCGCCGAGGGCGCGCAGACGCGCCACCATGTCCTCCGCCACCGGTCCCTCATAGAAGCCGGACGCGCCGTGCTCGGCGATGCGCCGCAGGGTGGCGGCGAGCTTGGGGTGGCGCATGGTGGTGCCGACCTTCGGCGCCTCGCCGTCGATCAGGTAGGCGGCGGCCGAGCCGGGATCGGCCCGCAGCTTGTCGCGGTTGCGGGCCCAGTCGTAGGCGACGCGCGGCTGGACCGCGTAGCCCTCCTCGGCGTAGCGGATCGCCGGCTGCAACAGTTCGCTCAAGCTGCGGGTGCCGTGGTCGGCGAGCAGCCGCGCCCAGGCCGCGACAGCGCCCGGCACGGTGACGGCGTGCGGCGAGGTCGCCGTGATGGCGACCTCGTTCGCCACGTACCAGGCATCGTGCGCGGCGGCCGGGCTGCGGCCGGAGCCGTTCAGCGTGATCGGGACGGCCGTCCCCTTCGGGGCGTAGAGCGCGAAGCAATCGCCGCCGATGCCCGTCATGGCCGGCTCGACCACGCCCTGCACCGCCACCGCCGCGATGGCGGCGTCGACGGCGTTGCCGCCGGCCTTCAGGATCTCGATGGCGGCCAGCGAGGCGAGCGGGTGCGAGGTCGCGACCGCGGCCTCCTGGGCATAGACGGGCGAGCGCCCCGGCTTCGAGAAGTCTCTCACGGCGATCGGTCCTTGAAGGGTCAGGAATAGCGGGTGTCGGCGACCCAGTGGCCGGGCGCGACCTCGACCAGGCCGCCCGTGGCGTTCGGGTCGGCAGGCGGCAGGAGCGAGGCCGCGCGCAGGCGAGCGCGCTCCTCCACCGGGTTCGGCACCGGCACCGCGCTGAGCAGGCGCCGGGTATAGGGGTGGCGCGGGTCCTCGTAGAGGGTGTCGGCCTCGGCCATCTCGACGATGCGGCCGTGCCACAGCACGGCGACGCGCTGGCACAGGTATCGCACCATGCGCAGGTCGTGGGAGATGAACAGGTACGAGATGCCGAGCTCGTCCTGGAGGTCCTGCAGCAGGTTGACGACCTGGGCCTGGATCGAGACGTCGAGGGCGGCGATCGGCTCGTCGGCGACGATGAAGCTGGGTTTCAGCGCGATGGCGCGGGCGATGCAGATGCGCTGGCGCTGCCCGCCGGAGAACTGGTGCGGGTAGCGCCGGGCGAAGCGCGGATCGAGCCCGACCCGGGCGAGCAGGCCCTCGACCTCGTCGCGGCGCTCGGCCCGTGCCATGGCCGGACGGTGCAGCTTGAACGGCTCGGCCACGTAGTCGCCGATGCTCATGCGCGGGTTGAGCGCGGCGTAAGGGTCCTGGAACACCATCTGGATGCGGGCGCGCATCCGGCGCATCTCGCCGGCGGAGAGCTTGGCCAGATCCGTACCCTCGAAGGCGACGGTGCCGGCGCTCGGCGGATTAAGCATGGTGACGGCGCGGCCGATGGTGGATTTGCCCGAGCCGGATTCGCCGACCAGCCCCAGGGTCTCGCCGGGCCGGATGTCGAAGCTGACATTCTCCACCGCCCGGAACACCGAGCCCTTGCCGCCCCACCAGCTGCGGAGCGGGTAATGCTTGCTGAGATTCCGCACCGAGAGCAGCGGATAGCGATCGACCGGTTCGGGCGTCATCGGGCGGAGCCCTCGGCGGCGAGTAGCGCCGGCAGGTCGTACCAGGCGGCGACGAGGTGGCCGGGCGCGGCCCCCGGCGCCTGGGCGAGCGGGGGCGCCTCGTGCAGACAGCGCGGGGTGGCGTAGGCGTTGCGGGCCGCGAAGGGATCGCCCGCCGGCGGATGGCGCATGTCGGGGGGCGCACCCTCGATCTGGTGCAGGCGCCGGCGTCCGGCCCGGCCGCGCGTGAGGTCCGGCAGCGAGCGCAGGAGTCCCAGCGTATAGGCGCTGCGCGGATCGCGAAACATGTCGTCCACGGGGCCGCGCTCGAGGATGCGGCCGGCATACATCACCTGAACGGTGTCGGCGATGCCCGCCACCACGCCGAGATCGTGGGTGATCCAGATGATCGCCATGCCGATCTCACGCTTCAGCTCCTGCACCAGGGCGATGATCTCGGCCTGTACGGTGACGTCGAGGGCGGTCGTCGCCTCGTCGGCGATGAGGAGCTTCGGGCGGCACGACAAACCGATGGCGATCATCACCCGCTGGCGCTGGCCGCCGGAGAATTCGTGCGGGTACTGGTCGAGGCGCGCGCCGGCATTCGGGATGCGCACGAGGTCGAGGAGGTCCCGGGCGCGTGCGCGGGCCGCCCGCCCGTCGAGCCCAAGATGGATGCGCAGGGGCTCGATGATCTGCGCCGCCACGGTCATGCCCGGGTTGAGCGAACTCATCGGGTCCTGGAACACGAAGCCGATCTGGCCGCCCCGGACCTTTCGCAGGGCCTTCTCCGGAAGACTGAGCAGGTCGCGGCCCTCGAACAGCACCTGCCCGCCGGTGATCCGGCCGGGCGGGCGCGGGATCAGCCCGAGCATGGCCAGCACGTGGACGCTCTTGCCGGACCCGGATTCGCCCACGATGCCGAGGGTCTCGCCCTCCTTAAGCGCGTAGGACACGCCGTTGACCGCGTGGACCGCGCCGCCCTCGCTGTCGAAGGCGACGCCGAGGTCACGCACGTCCAGCAAGGTCTTCGGGCTGTCTTGAACCATCGCCTGCGCCATCGTCAGGTCCTCTGCCTTGGGTCGAGGGCATCGCGCAGGCCGTCGCCCAGGAGGTTGAAGGCCAGCACCGCGAGGAAGATCGAGGCCCCGGGCCAGATCGCCATCCAGGGCGCCTGCTCGAGGAAGTTCTTGGCGACGTTGAGCATCGAGCCCCAGGACGGCTCGGGCGGCTGCTGGCCGAGACCCAGGAACGACAGGCTGGCCTCGGCGATGATCGCCGCCGCGATGGTCAGGGTCGCCTGGACCAGGATCGCCGGCACGATGTTGGGCACGATGTGGCGGAGCGCGATGCGCCAGGGCGGGTTGCCGACGGCACGGGCCGCCTCAACGAACTCCTCCGCCGCCACGGCCTGCACCTGCGCCCGGGTCAGGCGCACGAAGGTCGAGGTCGCCGACAGGCCGATCGCCACCATGGCGTTGGTCAGGCTCGGGCCGAGGAAGGCCGCGAGCGCGATGGCGAGGATCAGGAACGGGATCGCCAGGAGCGCGTCGGTCAGGCGCATGATCAGCATGTCGACCACGCCGCCGGCATAGCCCGCGATCAACCCGAACGGCAGGCCCAGAGCCACCGCGAGCGCCACCGAGGTCAGGCCCGCCCCGAGCGAGGCGCGTGCCCCGAAGACGATGCGCGACAGCACGTCGTGCCCGACCTCGTCGGTGCCGAACGGATGCGCCCAGCTCGGCGCCGAGCGGATCGCGCCCCAGTCGGTGGCGATGGGATCGTAGGGCGCGACCCAATCGGCGAAGATCGCCATCAGGATCAGCGCCACCACGATGACGAGGCCCACCATGGCGGTGCGACGCGCGGCGAGGCGCGCCCAGAATTCGCGGACCGGGCCGGGTTCGGCGCGGAGCACCGGCGCGGATGCCGGCAGGGCGACGCCGGTGGGAGCGAGGGCGGCTTTGGTCATGGGGCCTCCCTGTGGACGCGGTTCCACCGGCCCCCTTTCCGCGATGGCAGCGCGATCACAGATGCCGCGACGCTGTCATTCCAGGGCGGCGCAGGCGAGTCCGGAATCCAGAGTCGCCACCCGTGTAACGTCCGGCAGAACCTGTGTTTCGGAATCCCGGGCTCGGCTGCGCGGCCCCGGGATGACGCCGTGCTGCATGAGGTCTCCTCGGACGACCCCGCACAGAGGCGATCACGCTGCCCGAAACGGAAGTCACCCGCGTGTGAATGCGAGACATGCCGATGCATTGGAAAAGCCGCCATGCTCACGCGCGCCTCAGCTTCGGATTGACGAAGGCGGCTAGAAGGTCCGCCGCGAGGTTGAGCAGGACGTAGGTGGTGGCGGTGCAGATCACGACGCCCTGCACGGTGGCGTAGTCGCGGTTGAACACCGCATCGACCATCAGCTTGCCGAAGCCCGGCACCGAGAACACCTGCTCGGTGAGCACCGCGCCGGAGAGGAGCTGCCCGAATTCGAGGGCGCCCAGGGTGATGATCGGGATCGCCGCGTTGGGCAGGGCGTGGAGCAGGATCAGGCGCAGCGGCGAGACGCCCTTGGCCCGGGCGGTGCGGACGTAGTCCGATCCCAGCACGCCGAGCATCGCCGCGCGGGTGTGGCGCATCATCACCGCCGCGATGGCGTTGCCGAGCACGAAGGCCGGCATCGCCATGGCGCGCAGGTTCTCGGACAGGCTCTCGAAGGGCGAGACGTAGCCCGAGGCGGGAAGCCAGCCGAGCTGCACCGAGAACAGCAGGATCATCAGGATGCCGAGCCAGAAATTCGGCACCGACAGGCCCCAGAGGGCGATGCCGTTGGCGAGGGTGTCGGCGGCCTGCCCCCGCTTCACCGCCGACAGGATGCCCATCGGCACGCCGATCGCGAGCGCCACCAGCATGGCGAGGCAGGCGAGTTCGAGGGTGACCGGCAGCTTCTCCACGACGAGATCGAGCACCGGCTTCTGCAGGCGGATCGACTCGCCGAGATCACCCTGCAGCACGCCGCCGGCCCAGAGGGCGTAGCGCACCGGCAGGGGCTGATCGAGGTGGTACTTCTGCCGGATGAAGGCGATGACCTCGGGGTCGCGCTCTTCACCGGACAGGGCCGTCGCGGTGTCGCCCGGCAGCAATTGCTGCAGGGTGAAGATGATCATCGAGGCGATCACCAGGGTGGGGATCGCGAGCGCCAGGCGCTGGACGAGGAAGCGCAGCATCGGCCGGGCCCCCGCCTCAGTTCAGCGTGAGGCCGGTGAAGCGCACGAGGCCGTCGGGATAGGGCGTGAAGCCGGTGAGCTTGGTGCTGTAAGCCCAGAACAGCTTGCGGTGGAACAGGTAGATCAGCGGCCGGTCGGCCATCACCCGGTCGGCGAGGTGCTTCCAGGCCTCGGCGCGCTGGCCG
Organism: Methylobacterium sp. Leaf113; assembly: GCF_001423325.1. Classification (NCBI taxonomy): domain Bacteria; kingdom Pseudomonadati; phylum Pseudomonadota; class Alphaproteobacteria; order Hyphomicrobiales; family Methylobacteriaceae; genus Methylobacterium; species Methylobacterium sp. Leaf113. The sequence goes on along the minus strand of NZ_LMNJ01000006.1, from coordinate 58,410 downwards.
GGATCGACCGTGGCACGCTCGGCCGCGAGCGCGGCGTCCGCTTCCGGGTTGCAGTAGCGGGCGTAGTTCAGCGGCGTCTTGCAGGCGAGGAAGCTGAAGGTGTTGCCGTCCGGATCGGGCCGGCCGCTCCACGAATAGAGGTAGGCGTCGAAATTGCCCTTGTCGGCGGCGTCCAGCGCCGTGGTGAAATCGGTGGCCTGGAGCTTCACGTCGAAGCCGGCCTCGCGGGTCATCGCCTGGATGACCTGGCCCACCTGGGGCGCCTCGTTGTTGGCGTAGACCGTCAGGGTCACGCTCGGCTTCGGCACGCCGGCCTCCGCCAGCAGGGCTTTCGCCTTGGCCACATCCCGCTTGGGGATCGGATAGGCCGGAACGTAGGCCGGGTGCTTGGGCGAGACCCACTGGTTGCCGGGCAGGAACTCGCCGCTGAACACCACCTGGTTGAGGGCGTTGCGGTCGATGGCGAGGTCGAAGGCAGCGCGCACGCGCGGGTCGGCGATGGCCGAGCCGGCCCTGTTCGGGTTGAACACGATGGACTGGAAGCCGAGCTCGATGGTCGAGCCGATCTTGAGCTTCGGGTCGCGGCTCACCTGCGGCAGGTCGGTGGGCGTCAGGCGCTCCAGCAGGTCGAGTTGGCCGGCGCGAAGGTTGGTCAGCCGCACGGTGCCGTCGGGAATCGGCCGGAACTCGATGCGCTGCAGGTGGATCTGGTCCTTGTTCCAGTAATCGGCGAAGCGCTCGACCACGATCCGGTCCTGCGGCACCCGCTCGACGAACTTGAACGGCCCGGCGCAGACCGGCGCCGTCGAGAACCTGTCGCCCAGGCGTTCGGCGGCCTTGGGCGAGACCATCATGCCGGCCCGGTCGGTGAACTGCGCCATCAGGGGCGCGAACGGCGTCTTGAGGAAGATCTTGAAGGTCAGGTCGTCCACGACCTCGACCCGGTCGATCGGCGCGATCTCGCCGCGCCGCTGCGAGCCGGGCAGCTTCATGTGCCGCTCGAGGCTGTACTTCGCCGCGGCCGCGTCGAGCTTCTCGCCGTCATGGAACAGCACCCCCGGCCGCAGGGTCATGGTGAGGGTCTTCTGGTCGTCCGACAGGCTCCAGCCGGTGGCGAGCTGCGGCACCGGCTTCAGGTCGGGGCCGATATCCACGAGCTTGTCGCACAACGCCGCGAAGACCATGCGGCCGGCGAAGGTGCGGGCCAGCGTCGGGTCGAGGGCGTCCGGGTCCTCCATCAGGCCGAAGCGCAGGGTCTGGGCCTGCGACGTCCCGACAAGACCCGGAGACAGCGTGGCAATGCCCGCAACGAGACCGGCAGCGAACAGACGCAGCATCAAGCTTCCTTCAGAACAGGGATCGGTCCGGATCGCAGAGCCGCCGCACGGGAGGGCCGATCGGCGCGAGCCGGGAAGACGTTCGAAAGTGCATACATTATCCGTGCCAGGGGAGCGCTTGGCAACGGCTGGGACGCCGGGAGGCGGCGTTCGGATGTGGGAGGCGCAAGCAATCAGGGTCGCCTGCCTGAAGCAGCCAAGGCTATTCGTCGCTGTGACGCACCGTCATTCCGAGTCGCCGGAGGCGAGCCCGGAATCCAGAGCCGCCGGACAGCGCCCAACCTCGCGATCCCGATGGATCCGGATCCTGGGCTCCGCTTCGCGGCCCCAGGATGACATTCCGGGTGATGACATTCCGGGTGATGACATTCCGGGTCTTGCCGGAGACTCAAGCGTTCTTCACGCTTCACCACACCGCCACCTGTCCGTCGCGGCGGGGATCGCTGGCGCCGACATAACCCTCGGTGCCGGGGTCGCCCATGCGCCAGATGAACTGGCCGGCGCCGAAATCCTGGTAGCTGTCCTGGATCACGTCGACCCGGTGGCCGCGCGCCTGCAGACCCTGCAGGGTCGCGGCCGGCATGGTCGACTCCGCGTTGATCTCCAGGCCGGCGTTGAAGCGCCAGCGCGGCGCGTCGCAGGCGGCCTGCGGGTTCTGGTGGTGGTCGATCATCCGCACCAGGGTCTGCAGGTGGCCCTGAGGCTGCATGTTGCCGCCCATCACGCCGAAGCTCATCACCGGGGCGCCGGCTTTCGTGAGGAAGCCCGGGATGATGGTGTGGAAGGGGCGCTTGCCGGGCGCCACCCCGTTCGGGCTGCGCGGGTCGAGCACGAAGCCGTAGCCGCGGTTCTGCAGCGACAGGCCCCATTCGGGCACCACCACGCCGGAGCCGAAGCCCATGAAGTTCGACTGGATGAAGCTCACCATCATGCCGGATTCATCGGCCGCGGTGAGGTAGATGGTGCCGCCACGGACCGGATTGCCGGCGCCGAAATCCTGGGCCCGGCGCGGATCGATCAGCTTGGCGCGCGACGCCAGATAGGCGGGGTCGAGCATCGCCTCCGGGGTCACCTCCATGGTGCGCGCGTCGGCGACGTAGCGGTAGGTATCGGCGAAAGCGAGCTTCATCGCCTCGATCTGGAAGTGCTGCGCCTCGGGTCCGTCCACCGCGAGGCCGGCGAGGTCGAAGGATTCGAGAATGCCGAGGGCGATCTGGGCGGCGATGCCCTGCCCGTTCGGCGGGATCTCGTGCAGGGTGTAGCCGTGATAGTCCTTGGCCGTCGGCGTCACCCATTCGGGCCGGAAGGCAGCGAGGTCCGCCACCGTCATGGCGCCGCCATGGGCCGCGGCGTGGCGCGCCATGGCCTCGGCGATCTCGCCCTCGTAGAAGGCGCGCCCCTTCGTCTCGGCGACGGCCCGCAGCGTCCGGGCGATGCCCGGCAGAGTGACGCGCTCGCCCACATGCGGTGCGCGGCCGTGGGGCAGGAAGGTCTCGGCGAAGCCGGGCTGGCTCACGAGATCGGTGACTTTCGCGGCGGCCGCCCATTTCTGCTGCACCACCACCGGGGCCAGATAGCCACGCTCGGCGATCTCGATGGCGGGCTGGAGCAGGTCCCCGAAGGGCAGCTTTCCGAAGCGCTCGCTCAAGGCGACCCAGGCGGCGACGGCGCCCGGCACCGTGACGGAATCCCAGCCCCGCATCGGCGGCCGCTCGGCCGCCCCGTATTTCCGGATGAAGTAGTCGGCGGTCCAGGCGGCGGGCGCCCCGCCCGAGGCGTTGAGTCCGTGCAGCGCCTTGCCGTCCCACAGGATGCAGAAGGCATCCGAGCCGAGACCGTTGCTGCACGGCTCGGTGATGGTCTTGGCCGCCGCCGTGGCGATGGCGGCATCGACGGCGTTGCCGCCCTGCCACAGCATGCGGATGCCGGCCTGGGCCGCCAGCGCGTGCGAGGTCGAAACCATGTTGCGGCCGAAGATCGGCATCCGCACGGTGGGATAGCCGGTGGTCCAGTCGAACGGCGTCATCGGGTCGGGGTCTCGCGCATCGGAGGGTGTCCGCTGAGTGTGGAGACAAACGCCGGGGCCGCCAAGTCGCCAAATCGGCGTGCAAGTCGAAGAATGGGCGACGGGACGGAGCAGCAAGGTGAGGGAGCCGCCCCGGCCGGTCGCCCTCAGCGTTCCGTCGCCCGTTCCGGCATCAGGCGGTTGATGACGCTGTAGTTGATCGCCGTCCAGAACTCGGACGTCTCCGGATCGGCGATCGCGTTCTCCGCCGCCTCGATCACGGCATGGTCGGCCGTCACCAGGAAGTCTTCGACGTCGTTCAGCGAATCGAAGGACAGGACCGAGATGCCGTCGATCTTCGAGCCCTCGGGATCGGCCCGGGTCGCGCCGAACGGATGGAGCTGGGCGTAGCGGCGGACATACTGCGCGGTCGCGCCCTGCGCGCGGACGAGGTCGGCCTGCGCGTGCAGCCACGCCTCCTGGAACGCGGCGCGCGACAGGTGCGGCCGGCGCCGGTGGATCTTCACCAAGCTGACGGGATCGCGGTGACGCGCGCTCGGGATCAGGATGTATTCCCGCGCCACTTCGCGGGTCACCATGCGGAAGGCGGTCCGCTCGTCGGCGACGATGCGCTCGGCATATTGCTCCTGGTCGAGCACGGCCGCGATGTCGTCCTCGTCCGCGTAGGCGATGTAGGCGAAGCCGTCGAAGCTCGGGCGCCGGTAGGCCGGGACCCGCGCCGCCGGATCGGGCACCAGCTTGCCCGCTCCGTCCACCATCGCCCGGTAGGGTGGCCGGAAGCCGGAGGACGGCCCCGAGGCGACGCGGTGGACCTGATCGTAGCGCACCACCCGGTCGTTCCGCGTTCCGGGCTCCGCATGGGCGAATTTCGGCCCGTGCACCTTGCGCCAGTATTCGTCCCAATGCTCGAAGGCGAGGTTGGGGTCGGGCTCCAGCGCCACCGCCTCGGGATGGCGCCCGGGCCGCATCACGGGCCGGCCGTCGCGGCCGACATTCGCGCCGTCGTCGCGCGGGCGCCGGGACGGCGAGGTGTCGTCGCTGCGCGAGACGAAGGTCGGCGTCACGATCAGTGGCTTGGTGGTGGAGCGGACCGCCTCCCCGTGGGGCGGCCGCTGCAGCATGTCCGAGCGGGCGAGGTCGGGGGTTCCGGCGGGATCGGTCATCGGGGCTCCTGGGTGCGGACGGGACGGCGTCGGGATCACGGGATCACCCGCTCCGCCCGCAGGCGCGCGAACAGGTCGAAGAAGGCCTCGTCGGTGGCCTGATAATCGAGGAAGCCGAGGCGCCGGCTCTTGCTCATGTCGGTGACGACCTCGATCGGCCGCCCGAGATCGGCGTCGGTGTGCCAAGCCGAGGCGAGGCGGCCGAGATCGGCCTCCTTGAGGCCGTGGCGGGCGGCAAGCTCGGCCCAGAGCGGGGCGGCCCCGTCCATCTGCTGCTCCAGGGGCAGGACTTCGCCGTCGAAGGGCGCCGGCGCCACGCCGAACCACTCAGCGATCCGGCCCCACATCCAGCTCCAGCGGAAGACGTCGCCGTCGACGATGTTGAAGGCCTCGTTGCGCGCCGCCGGCGTGGTCGCGGCCCAGGCGAGCTGGCGCGCCAGGATGCGGGCGTCGGTCATGTCGGTCAGCCCGTTCCACTGCGCCGCCGAACCGGGGAAGCGGAACGGCCGCCCGGTCTCGCGGCACAGGGTGGCATAGACGGCCAGCGTCACGCCCATGTTCATGGCGTTGCCCAGCGCGTAGCCGATGATGGTGTGCGGCCGGTGCACGCTCCAGCCGAAGCCGTCCCGCTCGGCGGCGGCGAAGACCTCGTCCTCCTGCGCGTAGTAGAAGTTCTCGACGTCGAGGCGGCCCTGATCCTCGCGAAACGGCGTCGCCGGCAGGGTGCCCTTCCCGTAGGCCTCGAACGGCCCGAGATAGTGCTTGAGGCCCGTGACCAGGGCGACGTGCTCGACGCCGCCATTCGGCCGGAGGGCGTCGAGGAGGTTGCGCACCATCGCGCCGTTGACGCGGATGTTCTCCGCCTCCGTCGCCTGGCGCAGCCACGTGGTGATGAAGACGTGGGTCGGACGGACCTGCGCCAGGGCGCCCTTCAGGCTGTCCGGTTCGAGAAGGTCGGCCTGGACCGGGGTGACACCCGGCAGGTCGGTGGGCGGCTTGCGCGCGAGGCCGGCGACGGACCAGCCCTCCGCAACGAGATGATGCGCGAGATTGTTGCCGACGATGCCGCTGACACCGGCGATGAGGGCCGTCCTGCTCATGATGGGTCTCCGTTTTGCGTCGAAAGGGACCTATGGAGCGGGTCCGGCCCCGACCAGACGGCACCGTTTGGGGTCATAGGCACGAGAAGGTAACCAGCATGGAGCGGGGAAGTGCGGACGAGGCATGGCGCGAGGACTGCGCCCCGCGCCGGGTGCTCGACCTGTTCGCTACCAAATGGACCAGCATGGTGCTGCACACGCTCCAGGCCCGCCACGGCGGGGCGGCGCGCACCGGCGTGCTCCAGCGCAGCCTGCCGGGCATCTCGAAGAAGATGCTGACCCAGACCCTGCGCGACATGGAGGCGAGCGGCCTCCTCACGCGCCATGTGGCCGGCACGGTGCCGCCCGCCGTGGAGTATCGCCTGACCGCGCTCGGCCACCGCTTCGTCGAGCCGGTCGAACTCCTCTACGCCTGGGGCCGCACCAATGCCGACGCCCTCGACGCCCTCAAACCCCGGCCGACCTCCCGGCGCTGATTGCGTGCCAAACCCAATTCGGCAAACCTCCTGCATACGCGGGCGTCATCGAGCGGGAACGGGTGGAGACGGACGATCATGGCGGCACGACCCAAGGTGGCCTTCATCGGAACGGGCGGGACGATCTCGTCGCTCGGGTGGGATTCCCTCGACGTCCTCGACTACACCGCCACCGGACAGCGCCTGGACGCCGAGGCGATCCTCGAGCGGGTGCCCGAGGCCCGGACCATCGCCGACATCGTGGCCGTGCCGTTCCGCGCAGTTCCGAGTCCGGCGATCGGGTTCGCCGAGTGGCGCGCCTTGGCCAATCTCTGCGCGGAGTTGGCCGGGGCGCATCCCGACCTCGCCGGGATCGTAATCGGGCACGGTACCGCCACCCTGGAGGAGACCGCCTATGTGCTCAGCCTCACCCTCGCGGTCGATTGCCCCGTGGTGATGGTGGGCGCCCAGCGCCCGATCAGCGCCCTGTCGAGCGATGCCGGCCTCAACCTCGTGGCGGCCCTGCGTACCGCCGCCGACCCGGCCTCGCGCGGACGCGGCGTTCTGGTGGTGCTCAACGACGAGATCCAGGCGGCCCGGGAGGTGACGAAAACCTCGGTCGGCCGGCTCCAGACCTTCCGGACACCGGATTTCGGCGTGCTCGGTCAGGTCGACGGCCCGGCGGTGCGCTACTACCGACGCGCCCTTCGACATTCGCGCCCTGCCCGCCCTGCCCCGGGTCGACGTGTCTTACGCCTATGCGGATGCGGACGGCACGGCCGTGCGCGCCTTCGTGGCGGCCGGCGCGCAGGGCCTCGTCTCGGCCGGCCTCGCGCCCGGCATGACCCCGCCGGGCGAGGCCGACGCGCTCGCGGCCGCCGTCGCGGCGGGCGTGATCGTCGTCCAGTCGACCCGGGCCGGCAGCGGCGTGGTGCCCGCCACCACGCGGTTGCGGGAGCGCGGAATCCTCAGCGCCGACAACCTGACGCCCCAGAAGGCGCGCATCCTGCTGGCCCTCGCGCTGACCGTCAGCCGCGACCCGGCGGATGTCGCCGAGATGTTCGCGACCTACTGAGGAATGCGGCACTCGGAGGGTTCACCGGGACGTCTCCACGCGAATATTGCGACCTTTCCGGCTCTCGGCCGTTGATGGGACAGACCGGACCAGTCGCCTAAAGCGCGATCGGCCCCCCACGCACCATCACGAGGAACCGCTTCATGAAGTCATTCGTCATTGCCACCGCCCTCCTTCTCAGCCCCGTCGCGCTGTCGGCCACGGCCCAGGCCCAGGGCACCATCCGCGGCGCCGAACGCGGCGTCGAGGACGGTAACCGCGCGGCCGGCCCGATCGGCGGTGTGGTGGGCGGCGCCGTCGGTGCAGCCACCGGCACGGTCGGGGGCGTCCTCGGCGTCGATCCGGATCGCCGCGAGGACCGGATGGAGCGCCGCGAAGAGCGCACCACGATCACCCGCGAGCGTCGCGACCGCTAAGAAACCCACGGCCTCGGCCCCGAGCGGGGCCGGGGCTCCGGCCTGTTCCTTGCTCGCCGCCCCGCATGATGCCTGAGGCCGATTCCCACGCGCACCTGCTGGCCGTGGCGCAGCGGTTGTCGATGCCGCTCTACGCGGCCCTCGCCGGCTTGGGTCCGGTCGCGATCACGCCCCCGACACACGCGCGGGTCGCCGATCGGCTCGCCCTCGAAGTGGTGAACCAGCAGCTCTCGACCAAGGCGGCGGCCGCGATCTGGTCCCGGGTCGAGGCCGCATGCGCCGTCCAGGGCCTCGCACCGCGCGACCTCTTCGTTTCCGAGCACACCGAGACGCTGCGCAGTTGCGGCCTCTCCGCCGCCAAGGTCCGGGCCGTCCAGGCGATCAGGCTGGCGGACGAGGCGGGCCTGTTCGGCCCCTCGCTCGCCACCCTGCCTCACCCGGAACGGTCCGCGATCCTGCGCAGCATCAAGGGCGTCGGACAATGGACCGCCGACATGATCGGCATCTTCCACTACGGCGACCCGGACATCTGGCCGGCCGGCGACGTTGCCGCCGTGGGGTGCCTCCGGCGCCTGACCGGTGGCACCGCCACCCAAGCCTTCGATACCCGGGCCTTCACGGCCCCCTTCGCCCCCTACCGGTCCCATCTCGCTGTGTCGCTGTGGCGGCTCCGGGATGGAGTGCCGGCCCCGACCGTCGCGGTCTGATCAGCGCCGATCCGACGCCGTCAGCGGCGGCGTGCTGGCCGGGGCCCGGCGCAGCTTCGTCGCCTGCTCGAAGGCGTAGGCGAGGCCGAGCAGCTTCGCCTCGCTCCAGGGCCGCCCGAGCAGATCCATCCCGATCGGAACGCCGTCCGGCGCCGTCGCGCTCGCGGCCGAGAACCCGGCCGGCACGTCGATGGCCGGGAAGCCCGTCAGCCCGGCGACGATGCCGTTGCGGTCGGCCTGATTCAGTTCGCCGATCGGCACCACCAGCCGCTTCTGCAGCGGATAGACCAGGGCGTCGAGGGTCTGGGCCTCGAACACCGCTGCCACATGCGCCTCGAAGGCGGCGATCCGTCCGAGCCGCGCCGCGTATTCGGGATCGGCCATTCCGTCCGCCCGCGCCTCCGCGCCGGTCAGGAACTTTTCGAGTGCGGCGCGATGGAATTGGCCCGAGGCGAGAATGCCGGCCAGATTCGTCTGCGGCGCATTCGGGATGGTGGCGAGGTAGGCGTTCATCAGAGCCTTGAACTCGTAGGTCTGGACGTCGTCGTCGCGGTTCAGCGCATCGGCCTCGAAGGCGGGATCGTCGACGGTCACCAGGGTGGCGCCGGCCGCCGCGAGGGCATCGAGCGCCTGGCGCATGACGCGATTGACCTCGGCGTGCTCGGGCTTCGTGCCGAACAGGGCGGTGACGACCCCGAGGCGCGCGCCCTTCAGGGCATCGGGCTTGAGCGCATCGGCATAGCGCTCCGGAACCCGGCCGGCCGCCGCCGCGGTGAGCGGATCGGCCGGATCGGCCGGATCGGCGCCCGCCATGGCCTGCAGCAGCGCCGCCGCGTCCGCGACCGTGCGGGTGATCGGCCCGATCGCATCCTGCGTCTTCGAGACCGGCATGATGCCCGCGAGGCTGATCAGCCCTTGCGTGACGCGCAGGCCCACCAAATTGTTGGCCGAGGCCGGCGAGCGGATCGAGTTGACCGTGTCGCTGCCGAGGCCCCCGAGGGCGAAATCGGCCGCGATGCCGGCGCCGACGCCCCCGCTCGAGCCGCCGGGGGTCCGGGTCAGGTCGTAGGGGTTTCGCACTTGGCCGCCCAGCGAACTGACCGAGACGCCCCCGAGGGCGAATTCCTGCATGTTCGCCTTGGCGAGCACGATGGCGCCGGCCGCGCGCAGCCGGGCGACGGCGGTCGCGTCCCGCGCCGGTTGCGCCCCCTCCAAGGATGCCGAGCCGCCGGTCGTCGGCACCTCCGCCGTGTTGTAATTGTCCTTGAGCAGCAGGGGCACGCAGCCGAGAGGCTTGGAGGCGCCGGCAGCCCCAACAGCGCGGTCGGCGTCGTAGGCCTGCGCCTGCGCCAGGGCGTTCGGGTTCACCGCCCGGATCGCGCGCAGAGCCGGCCCGGCCTGATCGTAGGCGGCGATGCGGTCGAGATAGGCCTGGACCAGGCCCACGCAGGTGATCCGCCCGGAGGTCAGCGCCTGCCGCACCTCGGCGATGGAGGCCTCTTCGACGGCGAACGCCCCAGGCGGTCCGCCCTGCGCCGCGGCCGGCGAGACCGGCAGCGCCAGGCAGATCGCGACGGCGATCGGCAGTCTCCGAGGGGACGAGAGCCTGAAGACCGAGGAGAATCGGGAGATGGGAGAAAATCCGGAGATGGAAGAAAATCCGGAGATGGAAGAAAATCGGGAGACGGACGAAGAAATGGACATGTATCCCTGACGGTCAGATTGCGACGCGTGCCATGAGGCATGCATCATACCAGCTTCCTCGCCGCGCCCAGCCGCCCGTAAAGATGCCGCCCGTGAAGATGCCGCCCGAGAGAAGCCCCCGGCCATGACGTCTCCCCTGGTCCTCGTCACCAGCCTGCCCCCGGACGAGAACGCAGCCTGGCGCGACTGCCTCGCCCGGGCCATGCCGGCGGAGCGCATCCTCGAGCCCGAAGCGATCTCCGATGCGGGCGCGGTGGAGATCGCCATCGTGGCGAACCCGGTGCCCGGATGGGCCTGCGCCTTCCCGCATCTGCGCTGGGTCCAGAGCCTGTGGGCCGGTGTCGACCGCCTGCTCCGCGATCCCGCCCTGCCCGACGTGCCGGTCCGGCGCCTCGTCGATCCGACCCTGGCACGCGCCATGGCGGAGGCGGTGGCGGCGGCCGTGCTGTCTTGGCACCGGGATTTTCCCCGCTACGCGGCCCAGCAGCGCGCCGGACTCTGGCGCCAGCACCCGGTTCGACCGGCCAGCGCCCGGCGGGTGACGATCCTGGGCCTGGGCGAGATGGGCCGGGCCTCGGCCGAATTGCTCCGGGCGATCGGCTTCCCGGTCCAGGGCTGGAGCCGGTCGGGCCGGCCCGCCGGTGCGATCCCGGTCTCATCCGGCCCGGAGGGATGGGCCGCGTGCCTCGCGGAGGCCGACATCCTGGTCAACCTCCTGCCCCTGACGCCCGAGACCCACGGCATCCTCGATCGGTCCGCCTTCGCATGCCTGCCCGAGGGGGCGGCCCTGGTGAATTTCGGGCGCGGCGCGCACGTGGTCGAGGACGACCTGATCGCAGCCCTGGCGACGGGCCGCCTCGCGCATGCGATCCTCGACGTGTTCCCGGAGGAGCCGCTGGCCGAGACCCATCGCCTGTGGTCGCAGCCCGGCGTGACGATCCTGCCCCATGTCGCCGCGCCGACCAGCCTGGACTCCGCCGCCGCCATCGTCGCCGAAACGGTCGCCGCATTCCGCCGGACCGGACAGGTGCCGGTGGGAATCGACCGCGGGCGCGGATACTGAAACCGCGCCGTCGCAAACCTCGGGGCGGCGATCGGCGCGCCCAGACGTCTTCGTTTGTCTTGTCGGGATGACCGGTTTCCACGGATCCCCGACAAACTCTGGCGCTTCCTCTAACGCTTCTTGCCGAGTTCGGCCGCGATGTCCTTGGTCATCCGCCCGACCTTGCGGTGCGCCGCCGTGATCTGGTCCTGGGTGACGCCCCAGCGCTTCATCCAGAACTCCACGGCCTTCCGCTCGGAGAGGTCCAGGCGCTCCTTGTCGATGAAGCCGCGCTTGTCCTTGAGGCCAGCCATGATTGCTCCTGTGGGGCGGAGAATGCTCCTGTGAGATCGGACCCGTGTCGGCCCGCGAGGGCGCGCGGTCAAGCGGTCCCGAAGGCGCGCGGCGCGCCCGCCGGCCCGGCCGGCGGGGCGATGCCCTGCGGGCGAAGACTCCGCGAATCCGAACGAAGCCGCCGGGTTCGTGCCCGACGGCTTCGAGCTCGGTGCGCCCCGCCCGTCTCTCCGCCCGTCTCTCCGCCCGTCTCTCCGCCCGTCTCTCCGCCTACCAGCGGCCGTCGCCATGCGGTCGGTCGCAATCCCGGCCGAAGCCATATCCCTCGGAACGGTATCCATACCCCGCGCTGCGATAGCCGTACCCCTCGGGGCGGTCGTACCCCTCGAATCGATCGTGATCGAAGCGCGCGCGACGCGGATACCGGTAGACCGGCGCGTCGGCGAAGTCGTCTTGCGGGACCACCCGGGCGGGGCGATAGCGGACCACCGGGGGTACGGCGTCGTCATATCCGTAGACCGGCGCGGGACGGGCATAGCCATAGCCGTCAACCGGGGCCGCCTGCGAGACGGCGGCCCCCAGGAGGGCGCCGGCGGCGAGCCCCCCGATGAGGCCGGCCGCGACGGCACCCCCACCGCCCCGGGCCTCAGCCTTCGGCGCTCCGAGGGCGCCGGCGGCAACGAGCGCCGCGGCCGTCAACGCTGCAAACCTGTTCATCGCCGAACCCCTGATGCTTCGCCCAAAGCCGCGCCGAGACCCGCGCCAAAACCGGCCTGCGGCCCAGCCGGGGATGTCCCGGCCGTGAGGAAGACATTGGCAGATCCACGCTGCATCGCGGCTGAAGCGCCCCGGCAGCATCCGTTCAGGTCCGGGCGGGCGGTGGCGGTGGCGCGGGGCACCGCGCAGGCGGACGGGATTCCGCCCTGGCGCGGAGGACCAGACCGAATTCGGACGCCGTCAGTGGAGCGTGCCGCCCCCTCGCTCGGGTTCGGGGACCGGCTGCTCGATGAGCGCCTCGCTCAGGGGAAATTCAAGGATGATCTCCCGCGCTTCGTCCTCCACGAACAGGACGGCGGTGAGGAGCGCGGGGTCGCTGTCGGCGCCCTGAAGCAGTTGCCGGGCGAGAATCCGGGCGGCGTCCCAGGCGGCATCGGCGCTCGCCAGCTCTCGGCCGTCCGGGTCCACCACCACGTCGTCCCCGATATGGGTGTGGAAGAAGTAGCGTTGCATGCGAAGCCCGTCCCTTGCCCGTCGCGAGACCATCCGGGTGGCCCGCCTCCGCAACCGAGATGGGGATGGGCACGGCCGAACCCCAGCCTTCGGCCCAGCCGCGCCTGTCCGGTCCGCTGAATCGTCAGCGCGTGGGGGCGCTGGTCCCCTTGCCGGCCGCGCCCGGTGACGCTCCCGAGCCTGCATCGTTGGCCCCGGTGCTGTTGGCCGTGCCCGAGCGGCTCTTGTCGCCGGTCGAAGGGCCGCTTCCCGCCGCACCGGGCGAGGCGCCGGCGCCGGCGTCGTTCGGGCCGGTGCTGTTGAGGGTGCCCGACCTGGTGGTCCCGGAGCCCCCTTCGGCGGCGATGGCCCCCGAGGACAGGACAAGCGTGGTGGCGAGCGCAAGCGCGACGGCCTTCATGGTCTCTCTCCCTGATGTTTGGCGTGAAGCACGCCCAGGGTAACGCCCGGCCCAGCTGCGATGTTCTGGCACCGCCCCCCCTGCGCCGAGGCCCCATGGCCGCACATCACCCGGGTCGATGCCCCGAGGTGGCGAACGCGGCCCTGCCGCCACGCGGACGAGCCTCGCAAAAGAGGCCGCTCCCGGACAGGAGCGGCCCAAGTCGAAGGAGGAACACCCACGCGGGTGCCGCACGCGACGCAAAGGGGGGCGTGGGTCGCGTGCTGCGCGGCAACAGAGTTCGCCACGCCCCGTTCCACGTTCCAGGCACAAGGTTGCTTTTCGGGTGTTCGCGCGCCGTCTCCTCGAACGGGGCCGCTACGGCGCCGCGCCGTCCGCCTTCTCCTGGAGCGCCGCATCGTACCCGGCGGTCCATTGCCCATGCGCTTCGGTGCCCTCCGCATAGGGGCAATCCTCGCGGCGCAGGCCCTTGCCGGGCGCGTAGAAGCCCAGGGCGTAATGGTCGAGATTGTCGTCTGGCGGCTCAGTCATGGGAAGCAAGGTAGGGCGCCGGGTGGCCGCTCCAAGCGGCTTTCCGCTGGCTTGGGAACGCAATCGCGACAGACCGGCGTCGGCCCCTCGCGGACCGAGCGCATGCAAGGTCCATCGCCCAGGCTATCCGTGAGCGTCCTGCCGGCCGCGTTTCAGTTATCTCGGCCAGATGCGCGCCAGGAGCGATAACGAGTTCTAAATCGGAATACTTGATCGAACCGGGTGTCGGACCGACCCCGTCTCACAGCGAGCCTGCGCTCAAACCTTATCGATCACATGTGTTTTGCGGATCAGCGGCTGAGCCAGCTGATGGTGCCCAGGAAAGGACTCGAACCTTCACCTCTTGCAAGACTGGTACCTGAAACCAGCGCGTCTACCAATTCCGCCACCTGGGCTCGTCGGGGCCGCTTGCGGCGCCGACGCGGATTTCGTTTAGGCGGGGTGGGGCCGGTCGTCAATCCGGATTGTGCGGGATTTTCGACCGGCCCTTCGATTGTGGCTCAGGCCTCGCTGCGCCACTCGCGGATGTCGACGAAGCGGCCGGCCACCGCCGCCGCCGCCGCCATGGCGGGGGAGACGAGGTGGGTGCGGCCGCGATGGCCCTGGCGGCCCTCGAAGTTGCGGTTCGAGGTCGAGGCGCAGCGCTCGTTGGGGCTCAGGCGATCGGCGTTCATGCCGAGGCACATCGAGCAGCCCGGCTCGCGCCAGTCGAACCCGGCCGCCTTGAGGATGCGGTCGAGGCCTTCGGCTTCCGCCTGTTGCTTCACGAGGCCGGACCCCGGCACCACCATGGCCGAGACGTTGGCGTGGACCTTGCGGCCCTCGACCATCTGGGCCACCGCCCGCAGGTCCTCGATCCGGCCGTTGGTGCAGGAGCCGATGAACACCCGGTCGAGGGTGATGTCGGTGATCTTCGTGCCGGGGGTCAGGCCCATATAGTCCAGGGCCTTCTCCTTCGACTGGCGCTTGTTCTCGTCGGCGATCTGGGCCGGGTCGGGCACGGCGCCCGAGATCGAGACCACGTCCTCGGGGCTGGTCCCCCAGCTGACGATCGGCGGCAGGTTGGCGGCGTCCAGGCGCACCTCGCGGTCGAAATATGCGCCTTCGTCGGTGACCAGACTCTCCCAGTAGGCCCTGGCGCGGGCGAAGGCCTCGCCCTTGGGCGCCTTCGGCCGGCCCTCGACATAGGCGTAGGTGGTCGCGTCCGGCGCCACCAGGCCGGCGCGGGCGCCGCCCTCGATCGACATGTTGCAGATCGTCATCCGGCCCTCCATCGAGAGGGCGCGGATGGCCGAGCCGGCATATTCGATGACGTAGCCGGTGCCGCCGGCCGTACCGATCTCGCCGATGATCGCCAGGATGATGTCCTTGGCCGTCACGCCGGGCGGCAGGGTGCCGTCGACGCTGACGCGCATGTTCTTCGCCTTCTTCTGCAGCAGCGTCTGGGTGGCGAGCACGTGCTCCACCTCCGAGGTGCCGATGCCGTGGGCGAGCGCCCCGAAGGCGCCGTGGGTCGAGGTGTGGCTGTCGCCGCACACGATGGTCTGGCCCGGCAGGGTGAAGCCCTGTTCCGGCCCGATCACGTGGACGATGCCCTGGCGGCGATCCAGCGCGTCGTAGAACTCGATGCCGAAGTCGCGCACGTTCTCGGCCAGGGCTTCGAGCTGGATGCGGCTTTCCGGGTCCTCGATGCCGAAGCGGCGATCGGAGGTCTGCACATTGTGGTCGACCACCGCGAGGGTCTTCTCGGGATGGCGCACCCGGCGCCCGGCCACGCGCAGGCCCTCGAAGGCCTGGGGGCTGGTGACTTCGTGGACGAGGTGGCGGTCGATGTAGAGGAGCGTGGAGCCGTCGGGCTCGACATCGACGACGTGGTCGTCCCAGATCTTGTCGTACAGGGTGCGCGGCGCGGTCATGGCGTGGCTGTTCTGGTTGTTCGTCAAAAACGGATCGGCGTGTTCCTTTAGTAGTGTTCCAAGGCGCGCAGCGAAAGGTGCCTCGCGCGAAACCGCGGCGTTGCTTGCATCGGGCGGATGGCAGCCCGGAGGCGGCCGCATGAAGTCCGCGCAGCGTGAAAAGAGCCCGCGCAGCGCGCGATGATCCCGCCCGGTGCTGTTCGGGCAGGTCACTGGACCGGTCCGGACCGCGCGCCTAAAGCTGTCGCCATCGTCCCCGGTCCGGGGGCCGCGCCCTCACAAGACACCGTCGCCGAGATCCGCCGCATGCAGCCCGTCGACATCCTGATGCTGAAAGCGATGCATCCCGACGTCATGGACGCCGTCGCGCAGCGCTTCACCCTGCACCGCCTCGACACCGCCCCCGACCCGGACAGGTTCCTGGCCGAGATCGGCCCGCGCATCCGCGGCCTCGCGACGGGCGCGCAGGCGCCGGTCGACCGGGCCCTGCTGGCGCGCCTGCCCGGCCTCGCGATCGTGGCGAGCTTCGGGGTCGGCTACGACACCATCGACACGGCGGCGGCGGCCGAACGCGGCATCGTGGTGACCAACACCCCCGACGTGCTCACCGACGAGGTGGCCGACCTCGCCGTCGGTCTGCTGCTGGCGACCGTCCGTCAGATCCCCCAGGCCGACCGGCACCTGCGCGCCGGGCACTGGCCGAGCCGGACCTACCCGCTCACCCCGACCCTGCGCGGGCGCACCGTCGGCATCCTCGGTCTCGGGCGGATCGGGCGCGCCATCGCGCGCCGCCTCGAAGGCTTCGGCGTCGCCCTCGCCTATCACGGCCGCCGGCCGCAAGCCGACATGCCCTACGCCTACCACCCCACCCTCCTGGGTCTGGCCGAGGCCTCCGACGTGCTCCTGGTGGTGGCGCCCGGCGGCCCGGACACCCACGGGATCGTCGACGCGGCGGTACTGGCGGCGCTCGGGCCGCAGGGCCTGCTCATCAACGTCGCCCGCGGCAGCCTCGTCGACGAACCGGCGCTGATCCGGGCGCTGCAGGCGGGCACGATCCTGGGCGCCGGCCTCGACGTCTTCGCGCGCGAGCCGCACGTGCCGCCGGACCTCGTGGCCATGGATCAGGTGGTGCTGCTGCCGCATGTGGGCTCGGCCTCCGTCGAGACCCGGGCCGCCATGGGCCGGCTCGTGGTCGACAACCTGACGGCGTTCTTCGACGGCCGGGGGCCGCTGACCCCCGTGCCCGAGACGCCCGTGCCCGAGACCCCCCTACCTGAGACCTCCTGGACCGGGGGGACCCGCGCATGAGCCGCGCCGTCGTGGTCAGCCGCGCTCTGCGCCTCGCCGGCTTGAGCGCCACGCTCCTCGTCCCGGCCCTGCCCGCCGCGAGCCAGGAGACGGCGCCCGGACTGGCCGAGCCGGCGACGCCGGCAGAACAGGCGAGTTCCGCCGCCGGGACGCCCTTCGTCGAGAGCCTGCCGCGCGACATCGCCGGGGTGCCGGGGACCTGGGACCTGTCGCGCGACGGCAGCACCCGGCGCTGCGTCCTGACCCTGTCGGGCGCGAGCGGGCCGGCCGGGCGACGCCTGTCCTTCCCGGCGGGGTGCCGCCGCGCCCTGCCGATCCTCAACGGCGTCGCCGGCTGGCTGTTCGCGGACGGCAACCTCCGGCTCGTCGACAAGGATGTCCGGCCGGTGCTGCAATTCGCCGCCCGGGTCGATGCCCGCAGTCTGGTGGCGGCCGCGGGCGAGGAGCATTTCAGCCTCGTGCCGCTCCAGATCGTCGCGATGGTGCCGCCGACCGATGCGGTGCCCACCAGCCCCGGCGCCGGCAGCGCCGCCCCGGACGCCCGCAGCGCCGCGCCGGCCCAGCCCGAGCCGGCCGGCGACGCCCCGGCGCCCGGCATCTATGCCCTCGACCGCTACCGCGAGCAGGACGTCTGCCGCATCGCCCTGACGCCCGGCACCGCGCCGGCCCCGGTCCGCATCCTCGATTCCTGCCGCGACGGCGGCCTCACGGTGTTCGATCCGGTCTCCTGGCGCTTCGCCAACGGACACTTGACCCTCAACGCCCGCCGCGGCCACGCCGTGAACCTGATCGCCGCCGGCGACGGGCGCTGGCGCCGCGACCCGGAGGTCGGCACCACCTTCGTGCTGCGCCGGGTCGAGGGCGCGGCCCCGTAGGTCCTCGTCTCTGATACTTCCACCCCGAGTTCTTCCACCCCGAGTTCTTCCACCCCGAGTTCTTCCACCCCGAGTTCTTCCGCCCCGAGTTCTTCCGCCCCGAGTTCTTCCGCCCCGAACGCCTCCCGAAGTCCCGCGATTGCCCGACCCGATGCCCCTCACCGTCGCCGCCCTGTACAAGTTCGTCGCCCTGCCGGACGTCGCCGCGCTGCAGGCCCCGCTCCAGGCCCTGTGCGAAGGGTTCGGGATCACCGGCACCCTGCTGCTGGCGCCGGAGGGCCTGAACGGCACGGTGGCGGGCTCGGCCGAGGCGATCGCGGGCTTCCTCGCCGCGCTCCAGGCCGGACCGCCGTTCGGCGACCGCCTGCACGGCCTCGAATGCAAGCTGTCCCGGGCCGAGGCGCCGCCGTTCCGGCAGCTCAAGGTCCGGGTCAAGCGCGAGATCGTCACCTTCGACGACGGCGCCACCGATGCGGCCGCCGGCGCCGGCACCCCCGTGGCGCCGGAGGCCTGGAACGCGCTTCTCGACACGCCCGGCCTGCTGCTGATCGACACCCGCAACGCCTTCGAAGTCGCCCTCGGCAGCTTCCCCGGCGCGGTCGATCCGGGCATCACCCGGTTCAGCGCCTTTCGCGATTACGTCGCCGGCCTCGATCCGGCGGCGCATCCTCGGGTCGCCATGTTCTGCACCGGCGGCATCCGCTGCGAAAAGGCCGGCGCCTACATGCGCGCGAAGGGTTTTGCCGATGTGCGCCATCTGGCCGGCGGCATCCTGCGCTACCTCGAGACGGTGCCGGAGGCCGAGAACCGCTGGACCGGCGACTGCTTCGTCTTCGACGGCCGCATCGCCCTGGGGCCTGCCCTGGTGGAGCGGCCCGACCACGCCCCGGAAACCCTGCGATGACCGACCTCTCCGCCCGCATCGACGCCCTGGAGATGCGCCTGACCGAACAGGACGTGGTGATCGACGACCTCAACACCACGATCACCGCCCAGTGGCGCCAGATCGACGCCCTCACCCGGCAGATCGCCAAGCTCGTCGAGGAAGTGGAGCAAGCCTCCCACCGCCCCGGCTCGGGCGCACCGGAACCCCCGCCGCCGCATTATTGAGCGGTCGGGCATCCGGCGACCTCATCCGCCCGCACGGCATGGGCGCAGTCCGCGGGTCGATGTCGCGCAAAGCCGGCGCGCGCAGGCCACGGCAGCCAAGAAAGAATCGGCAGCACCCCGTCATCCCGGGGCCGCGGAGCGGAGCCCGGGATCCAGACACGCAGGTGATACACGACTTTGCACGGTCAGCGGCTCTGGATTGCGCGCCGCTGGCGCGCCCCTTCGGGTCCGGGCTCGCCTGCGGCGCCCCGGAATGACGGTGCGGTGCCCTCTGCCGCTGCGTTGCCTGTGAAAAGCGCGCCCCCAGTCGGGCGGCACCCGACCGTTCCCTCCTCCGTCGCCCCTATTGTCGCCTCATCAGCGGCCGGCCACGTCCGCTTCGGGAGGCCGAAGGCTGCGCGGGGCCCCTCTGCTTGCCGGAGAGGGGGCAAGTCGGGGCGCGCATGGATCGTCTCCCTGCCACAGAGGGGGCAGGGACGACCCGCGACTTCGCCCCCTACCCCCCGACGCTCGCCTGGCTGACGAACTTCGTCGTCAGGTAGGCCTCCAGCGCCTCCGAGCCGCCCTCGCTGCCGTAGCCGGATTCCTTGACGCCGCCGAACGGTGTCTCGGGGAAGGCGAGGCCGTGGTGATTGATGCCGACCATGCCGCTCTCGATCCGGGCGGCGGCTTCGACGGCCCGGGCCGCCGAGCGGGTATAGGCGTAGGCGGCCAAGCCATAGGGCAGCCGGTTGGCCTCGGCATAAGCGGCCGCGTCGTCGGAGAAGCGCTGGATCAGCGCCACCGGGCCGAAAGGCTCCTCGTTCATGATGCGGGCGCTCACCGGCACGTCGCACAGCACGGTCGGTGCGAAGAAGGTGCCGCGATTGCCGATGCGCTGGCCGCCGGTGCGCAGCGTGGCACCCTGCGCCACGGCATCGGCGCAGAGCGTTTCCATGGCCTCCAGGCGGCGGGCATGGATGAGCGGCCCCATGGTGGTCTCGGGGTCGAGCCCGTCGCCGACCTTGCGGCCCTCGGCGAAGGCCACGAAGCCATCGCGAAACCGGTCGTAGACGGAATCGTGCACCAGCATCCGGGTCGGCGCGACGCAGACCTGGCCGGCATTGCGGAACTTGTTGGCGCCGAGCACGGCCACGGCTTTGTCCACGTCGGCATCCGCGAACACGATCGCGGGCGCGTGGCCGCCAAGCTCCATCGTCGCCCGCTTCATGTGGCGCCCGGCCAAAGCGGCGAGTTCCTTGCCCACCGGAGTCGAGCCGGTGAACGACATCTTGGCGATGACCGGATGCGGGATGAGGTAGCCGGAGATCGCGGCCGGATCGCCGAACACGAGGGAGAGCACGTCGCCGGGCACCCCGGCATCGAGGAAGGCCCGGATCATCGCGGCGCAGCTCGCCGGCGTGTCCTCCGGTCCCTTCAGCACCACCGAGCAGCCGGCGCAGAGGGCGGCCGCCACCTTGCGCACCGCCTGGTTGATCGGGAAGTTCCAGGGCGTGAAGGCGGCCACCGGCCCGACCGGCTCGCGCAGCACCATCTGGACGACGCCGTCCGCCCGCGCCGGGATGATGCGGCCATAGGCCCGGCGCCCTTCCTCGGCGAACCAGTCGGTGACGTCGGCCCCGGCCAGGATCTCGACCCGCGCCTCGGCCAGCGGCTTGCCCTGTTCCAGGGTCATGATGCGGGCGATGGCCTCGACCCGCTCGCGCAGAAGATCGGCGGCGCGGCGCAGCACCTTCGCGCGCTCGAAGGCCGAGACCCTGCGCCAGAGGGCAAAGCCGCGCGCGGCGGCCGCCAGCGCCCGGTCGAGATCGTCGCGGGTCGCGACCGCCAGCGTGCCCAGGGTCTCGCCGGTGGCCGGGTTCAACACCGGCAGGGTCTCGGCGCCGGACCCGTCGGTCCAGCTCCCGGCGATGTGCAGCGTCACGTTCGGATACGTCATCGGCGGCTCCCGCATGGCGATGGAGCCGGTTTGTCCGCCCATCCCGCGCCGCCCGCAACCCTTATCCCGCGATGGCTGGGGCGCCTGACGCGGGAAGCCGCGGGACGCATCACGCTGCACCGACGACTCACCCTGCCGTGGATCGCGCCGCCGTGGATCGCGCGGCCGAGTCCCTTCAGGCGGCGATGCGCTCGGCGGCGCTGGCGCCGGTGACGACGACGGAGCCGCCGATTCGCGCCTGCAGGGTGGCGCCCTTCGGCACCACGGTCCAGCCGTCGCGGCAGCCGTCGATCGGCTCCGACACGACGACGAGGCCGGTGTCGGTCTGGCGGTAATACAGGCTGGGCGGGCTGCTGTCGCAGGCCCAGCGGAAGGCCGTGAGGGTGTCGCCATCGGTGACGACGGCGGTGAAGCGCAGGGGCTCGGTCGCCTCGGCGGCCCGCATCAGCTCGCGCACCGTGGCCAGGGTCTTGTGCATGGCGCCGACCGGGTCCTCCGCGAGGCCGTTGGCCAGGGCCAGCAGGAAGATCGCCTCGGAATCGGTGCTGCCGCGTCGCTGGTCGTAAAGCGCGTCGGGGATCAGCGCCTCGATCCGGCGCTTGATGCGCCCGTAGCCGCCGATCTGGCCATTGTGCATGAACAGGTGCCGACCGTGGGCGAAGGGATGGCAGTTCGCCCGGGTGGTGGCGGTGCCGGTCGAAGCCCTCACATGGGCGAAGAACATCCGCGCCCGCACCTGCTGGCAGAGGTTGACCAGATTCTCGTCCGACCAGGCCGGGCAGACGTCGCGGTAGAGGCCGGGATCGACCCGCTCGCCGTACCAGCCGATGCCGAACCCGTCGCCGTTGGTCTCCGTCTTCGCCTCGGCCGCGTGAAGCGACTGGTAGACCAGCGAGTGCGTCGGTGCGCAGACGAGGTCGGTCAGGAAGACCGGCTCACCGGAATAGGCGAGAAAGCGGCACATGACGGACAAACACCCCCTGATCCCAATGACCCGCCGAACCGACCGCCGCCCCTAGGGCAGCGTCCGTCTCATGCAACCACGTCCACAGGCTCGATGGTCAGGTTCGAGCGAACATGGTGAATGCATCGTTAACGTGAGCACCGGTCTCGACCTCCTGCGAGGCGAGCCATGCAAGAGACGCACCGCTCTCGCGCCGGGAGGGGCGAGCCGCCCCCATCCACTCCCCCATCCTCATCACGGGAGCCCGGCGGGAATACGGCGAAGACCGATTTTTCGACCGCGGGAACCACAGAGCCGGCTCAGCGATTCGGATTCTGATCGGTCAGACTGTGCCGATCAGCCTCTCGCCGTTCAAACGCTCGCCATTGGGACTCTTGCCGATCACACCGTGGCGGCGCAGCATCACTGCGAAAGAATCAGCGCCGCGACAGGGTCGCGACGGACAGGATCACCGCGAATTCCGTCGGCACGGGCCGCAGAAAGCCGTCCGCCGACCGTGTGCTGCGTCACGTTCATCCCGGCTCATTGCCCGGCGCCCGTTCCCGCGCCCCTTTCGTTCAGAAACCCAGATGCCCGACGAGGAGACTCCATGGATCGCTCACACACCCCCTGCCCGATCGCCCTCGTGGTCGAGGACGACGCCGACGTCCGCAATCTCGCCACCGCGGTTCTGGAGGAGAGCGACCTCGACGTGATCGCCTGCGACACGGCCGAGGCCGCGATCTCCGTGCTGGAGCGCTCCGGCGGCAACGTCGCCCTACTCTTCGCCGACGTGCGCCTCGGCTCCGGCATGGACGGCATCGCCCTCGCGAGCACCGTCGAGCGGCGCTGGCCGGACGTCCGGGTGGTGCTCACCTCGGGTGGCGATGCGCGCGGCGGCGGCAGCCTGCCGGCCCAGGCGGTCTACATGCAGAAGCCGTGGCGCGCCCTCGATGTGCTGGTCCAGGCCGAGCACGCCGCCGAGGCAGCCCGGGCCGCCTGAGACGGGTCCTCCCGGACGGGTCAACCCACGCGAAAAAGCCCGGCCGCCGAGCGGCCGGGCTTTTTGCAGATCGATGGGACACGCAAGGCGACGGCGCGGGGCGGGCGATACGTCCCGCCGCGCCGCGCTGCGGCGTCAGGCGTTGCCGGCGGGCGGCAGCACGGTCGGGGCCGTCGGGGCGAACGGCGAACCACCCGGACGACGCGGCGCACCGGCACCGAAACGGGGCTTCGGCTTCGGCGCGGCGATCAGGCCCTCGCGGATCGCGGTCTTGCGAGCCTGCTTGCGGGCGCGGCGCACGGCCTCGGCCTTCTCACGTGCCTTGCGGACGGAGGGCTTCTCGTAAGCCTTGCGCTGCTTCATCTCGCGGAAGATGCCCTCGCGCTGCATCTTCTTCTTCAGGACGCGGAGGGCTTGGTCGACGTTGTTGTCGCGAACGAGTACCTGCAACGGTTTCAATCCTCTGAAACGGTGTTTGTTGGGCGGCGCCGACCCTTGAGACCCGAACGGAGCCCCGCGACGCGAACTGCAAAACGTCCCGGACCCAGGATTACCCCGGGCGGGACGTCCGTCAGACGGCCTCGAATCGGCGCAGAAACTGCACTTGGGGCAGGCTCATACACCAACCGCCCGCGAGTTCCAACACGCCTTGCGACGGGTCGACGGCATTGTGGCGCTCGGAGTGCGCCGCCGGTCGGCGTCGGGTCGCGCCCGGCACGGCACGGGGATGCTGAGAACAGACGCCGGACATCCTGAAGGATCGCAGTTCTCAGGCGACAGGACAGTGCTGAATCGCTGCGCCGGAGCCTTTATCGTGCGGATGAAGATTTGGATTGATCGCCCACAGCTTTCCCGCAGTGAACGTTGAGGTTCGGAACCGACCTTTGGTTGCTGCATCGTCACGAAACCCGGCCCAATTTTCCAATAATTAATTTTTGTATGCAACATTCTTTGAGCAACACGGCCGCTCTTCGGACGGGACGGCGCGCAGTTGCGGCATGAATCCTTCAGGGTTCTCACGTTGGGGCGACGGATGTTGGGTCTGCGGAACAAGGCGTCGGTTGAGACGGACGCGAAGCTGGCGGCCCTGGACAAGTCTCATGGCATCATCGAATTCAATCTCGACGGAACCGTCATCACCGCCAACGAGAACTTCCTGGCGGTGATCGGTTACCCGCTGGCCGAGATCCGGGGCCGGCACCACAGCCTGTTCGTCGCGCCGGGCGAGCGCGACGGCGCCGCCTACGCCGCGTTCTGGGCGAGTTTGCGCGCGGGCACCTATCAGGCCGCGCAGTACCGCCGCATCGCCAAGGGCGGGCGCGAAGTCTGGATCGAGGCGTCGTACAACCCGATCCTCGACCGCGCCGGCAAGCCCTACAAGGTCGTCAAGTTCGCCACCGACATCACCCGGCAGAAGATGCAGGACGCCGACCGCGAGGGTCAGATCGCCGCCCTGCACAAGGCCCAGGCGGTGATCTCGTTCTCCCTCGACGGGGTGGTGCTCGAGGCCAACCCGAACTTCCTGGCGGCGGTGGGCTACAGCCTGCCGGAGATCGTCGGCCAGCATCACCGCATGTTCGTGCGGCCGGAGGAGCGCGACAGCCCCGCCTATGCGGCGTTCTGGGCGAGCCTGCGCGCCGGCACGTATCAGGCCGCGCAGTACCGCCGCATCGCCAAGGGCGGCCGGGAGATCTGGATCGAGGCCTCCTACAACCCGATCCTGGACGCGGCCGGGCGCCCCTACAAGGTCGTCAAGTTCGCCACCGACATCACCGCTCAGGTCACCCTCCTCGACGACCTGAGACGGCTGATCGCCCAGAACTTCGGCGAGATCGACAGCGCCGTGCTGTTGTCCAACACCCAGACGCGGGACGCCGAGACGGCGGCCGGCACGACCGCGGACAACGTCCAGACCATGGCGGCGGCCTCCGAGGAACTCGCCGCCTCGGTCGCCGAGATCTCGCAGAGCATGACGCATTCGCGCGCCGCCACCGAGGCCGCCCAGGGCCAGGTCGCGGCGGCCGCCGCCGAGACCCGGCGGCTCACCGACGCCGCCAGCGCGATGACCGGCATCGTCGGCCTGATCCAGAGCATCGCCGGCCAGATCAACCTGCTGGCGCTCAACGCGACGATCGAATCGGCCAGGGCCGGCGAGGCGGGCCGAGGCTTCGCGGTGGTGGCGCAGGAGGTGAAGAATCTCGCCAACCAGGCGGCCCGCGCCACCGAGCAGATCGCGGCCGAGATCGACAACGTCCAGGCCGTCTCGAAGGAGGTCGGCGACGCCCTCCAGACCATCCAGGGCTCGGTGGCCCAGATCGGCGACTATGTCGTCAGCACCGCGGCGGCGGTGGAGGAGCAGAGCGTCGTCACCCAGGACATGTCGGGCAACATGCAGCACGCCGCGAGCGCGGTGGCGGCGATCTCCCAGAACATCCAGGCGATCGCGCAGTCCATCGGCGACGTCTCCCGCGCGGTCGGGACCACGAAAGACGCGGCGCGCGTCCTCGCGCGTTAGAAATGGTCAGGGATCAGGGGAAACCGGTGATCCCGACCAGACAAACGAAAACGAAAGACTCGCGAAGACGAAAGACTCTAGCCGGCGATCGCCCCGCCCTTCGGCCGCGCCAGGTCCGCAAGCAGGCTCGCCGCCACCGTCGCCTTGGAGACCGTGAGGCCGGAGGCGGTCACCGCCTCCAGGGTGGCGCGGGCCTGGTCGAGGGCGGCGCCCCGGCTCCGGCTCCAGGCCTCCACCGCGTCCGCGCCGGCCCCCACGGTGCCGACGATCTCGGCGGTGAGCTGCCGGTGCGCGGTGGCGATGGTGGCGATGGCGCGTTCCAGGGCGATGCGGTCGTAGGTGTCGCCGGTGGCGACCGCCCGGGCCGCGCCGGTGAGGTCCGAGAGCTGGAGCGCCCGGTCGAGGGCGAAGTGGGTCGCGGCGATCTCGGACATGGCCCCGCCGCCGGTCTCGGCGATGCGCACGATGTCGGGGGCCGAGGTCAGGGTGGTCAGGGCCGCCAGACGCCGGGCCGGCGCCTCCGCCATCCCGAGCCCGACGAGTTCGGCTTCGCGGGCGGCGAGCTGCCGGTTCACCGCCTCGCCCATCACCGCCGGCAGGGCCGCCTGAAGGGCGCTGATGCCCTCGCGGTAGCGGGCGACGATCGGGGCGACGCTGCCCGAGAGGTCGAGGTTGCGCAGGAACCAGACGATGCGGCCGACGAGGAGGTCCTGCACCTCGGCGTAGAGGGCGATCTGCGCCTGTCCGCCGATGGCGCCGGCGAGCCCGTCGATGGCGAGATTCAGCTCCATCAGCCCGTAGGCGTCGCGGGTGATGGCGTAGGCCTTGGCGATGGCGCTCGCATCCGCCCCCGTCTCCTCGACGAGGCGGGTGACCAGCGAGGGGCCGCCGCGATTGACGATGATGTTGGAGAGCGCGGTGCTGATGATCTCGCGCCGCAGGCGGTGGCCGTTGACCGCGTCGGGGAAGCGCTGGCGCAGGGCGGCGGGGAAGTAGCGCTGCAGCTCGCGGTCGAAATAGGGGTCGTTCGGGGCGGTGCTCGCCAGCAACGCGTCGTAGAGCGCGAGCTTGGCGTAGGCGAGAAGCACCGCGTATTCCGGCCGGGTCAGCCCCTCGCCCTTGCGCATGCGTTCGGTGATCGCCGCATCGTCCGGCAGCAATTCGACAGTGCGGTCGAGGCGCCCGTCCGCCTCCAGCGCCTGCATGGTCCGCATGGCGAAGCCCGTCTCGGACAGGCCGCGATGCTGGGCCAGCGACAGGGCCAGCGTCTGGAGCTGGTTGTTGCGCAGCACCAGGGCGGCGACCTCGTCGGTCATCGCCACCAGGAGGGCGTTGCGGTCTTGCCCGTCGAGGCGGCCGTCCCGCTCCGGGCTCATCAGGGCGATCTTGATGTTCACCTCGACGTCGGAGGTGTTGACCCCGGCCGAATTGTCGATGGCGTCGGTGTTGAGGCGGATGCCGTGGCGGGCCGCCTCGATGCGCCCGCGCTGGGTCGCCCCGAGATTGGCGCCCTCCCCGATCACCTTCGCGCGCAGCATGGCCCCGGTGATGCGCACCGCGTCGTTGGCCCGGTCGCCGGCCTCCTCGTCGGATTCGGTGGTAGCGCGAATATACGTGCCGATGCCGCCGAACCAGAGCAGGTCGACCGGCGCCGTCAGGATCGCCTGCATCAGGTCGGCCGGCGTCGCCTCGGCGTCCGCGATTCCCAGCACGTCCCGGATCTCGGGCGAGAGCGGAATGGTCTTCAGGCTGCGGGCGAAGACCCCGCCGCCGGGCGAGATCAGGCCGGCATCGTAGTCGCGCCAGGACGAGCGCCCGAGGTCGAACAGGCGTCGGCGCTCGGCGAAGCTCGCGGCCGCGTCGGGGTTGGGGTCGAGGAAGATGTCGCGGTGGTCGAAGGCGGCCACGAGGCGCAGGGTGCGCGACAGCAGCATGCCGTTGCCGAACACGTCGCCGGACATGTCGCCGACGCCCGCCACCGTGATCGGGTCGCTCTGGGTGTCGATGTCCATCTCCAGGAAGTGGCGCTTCACCGCCTCCCAGGCGCCGCGCGCGGTGATGCCCATGCCCTTGTGGTCGTAGCCCTGGCTGCCGCCCGACGCGAAGGCGTCGCCGAGCCAGTGGCCGCGCTCCGCCGAGAGGGCGTTGGCGATGTCCGAGAAGGTGGCGGTGCCCTTGTCGGCCGCCACCACCAGGTAGGCGTCGTCGGAATCGTGCCGCACCGTGTCGGCCGGCGGCGCGATGGCGTCACCCACGATGTTGTCGGTGAGTTCGAGCAGCGTGCGGATGAAGATCCGGTAGCTCGCCGTGCCCTCCTCCATCCAGGCCTGACGGTCGGAGGCCGGCGGCAGGCGCTTGGGGAAGAAGCCGCCCTTGGCGCCCACCGGCACGATCACGGCGTTCTTCACCTGCTGGGCCTTCACCAGCCCGAGCACTTCGGTGCGGAAATCCTCCGGCCGGTCGGACCAGCGCAGGCCGCCGCGCGCCACGTAGCCGAAGCGCAGGTGCACGCCCTCGACGCGGGGCGCATAGACGAAGATCTCGAAGAGCGGCCGCGGCAACGGCATGCCGCTGACCCGGGCGCAGGCGAACTTGAAGGCCAGGGCCTCGCGGCGTCCGCCCCCCGGCGCGACCTGGAAGAAGTTGGTGCGCAGGGTCGCCTCGATCAGGTTGACGAAGCGGCGCAGGATGCGGTCCTCGTCGAGGCTGGTGACGGCGGCGAGCGCCGTCTCGATCTCGGCGCGGATCTCCGCCTGCCGGGCCTCCCGATCGCCCGCCAGCGCCGGATCGAACCGAGCCTCGAACAGGGCGACGAGGGACCGGGCGACGTCCGGATGCGCGCCGAGGGTGGCGGCGAGGTAGTCCTGGCCGTAGCGGATGCGGAGCTGGCGCAGGTAGCGGCCATAGGCCCGCAGCACCGACACCGCGCGCCAGGGCAGCTCCGCCTCCAGCACGAGGCGGTTGTAGCCGTCGGATTCGGCCGATCCGGTGCCCAGCGCCAGCAGGGCGTCCTCGAGCAGAGTCTCGAGGCGGCCGAGATCGATGGCGGCGCCGGTGGCGCGCTCGAGCAGCATGTCGTGCAGCCAGACCCGGGAGCCTTCGTCGGTCCCGGGGGGCAGGATGCGATAGGTCCGCTCGTTGATGACGCGGAAGCCGAGATTCTCCAGCACCGGCACCCGCTCGGAGAGCGACAGCGACGCCCCGCGCGAAAACACCTTGAGGCGGATCTGCGCATCCGGGTCGGAGGCGCGCCGGCCGATATCGGCGGCGCGCGGGCGCTCGGGGCTCAGGCGCTCCAGGGTCATGATGTCGGCGATGGCGACGCGCGGAGCGAAGCTCTCGCGATAGGCCGCCGAGAAGGCCTCGCCGTAGCGGGCCGCCAGGGCGCGGGCCTCCGGCCCGTCGAGGGTTTCGGCGAGCGCGACCCGCAACGCGTCGCCCCAGGTGCGCACCAGGGCCGCGATGCCGGCCTCCAGGGCGGCGGGATCGCGCTCGGGCGCGCCGGATTCGGGCAGGCCGATGATGAAGTGGGTGCGCGCCAGCGGCCCGTCCGGGAAGTACGGATAGGCCGCCGAGAGCCGGCCGCCATACTCGGCGGCGAGGTAGGCGCCGATCCGCGCCCGGACGGTGGAATCGTAGCGGTCCTTCGGCACGTAGACCAGGAGCGAGACGAAGCGGCCGAAGCGGTCGGGCCGCGACAGCACCCGCAGGCGCGGCCGGTCGGCGAGATGCGCGATGGCGAGGCTGAAGCGATAGAGCCGGTCGGCATCGATCTGGAACAGGTCGTCGCGCGGATAGGTCTCCAGCACGTCGAGGAGGCCGCGCCCCGCATGGCTCATCGGGTCGAGGCCGGCGCGGGCCGCCACCTGCGCCACCTTCTCGCGCAGATAAGGAATTTCGCGGGTGGGCAGCGTGTAGGCGCTGGCGTTGAACAGGCCGACGATACCGACCTCGCCGGTGAGCCGGCCATCGGGACTGAACAGCTTGCAGGCGACGTAGTCGAGATGGGCCGCGCGGTGGACGCGCGACTTCACGCTGGCCTTGGTGATGATGAGCGCCTGCGGGCCTTCGAGGAAGGCGCGGATCTCCGGCGTCATGTCCACGAGGGCGCCGCCGCGCCGCAGCACCGCCACGGCGGGATCGCGCAGCAGCCCGAGGCCGGAGCCCTCGACCAGCGCGTGCTCGTCGCCGGCCAGGCCGTGCTCGCGCAGGCCGAGCAGGGTGAAGTGGCCCTCGCCGAGCCAGGCCAGGAAGGCGCGGGCCTCCGCCACCTCCCTCTCGGACAGGGGCGGCGGGGCGCCGGCATAGGATGCCGCCAGGGCGGCGAGGCGGGCCGCCATGGCGGCGTGATCGTCGGTGGCCAGCGCCACATCGCGAAACACCCGGGTCAGGCCGTCGACGAGGCGGGTGCGGGCCGCGTCGTCGTCGAGCCGGTCGAGGTGGATGTGGATGAAGCTCTCGCGGGCGAACCCGGCCTGAGTGTCGGCGGTGGTCTCGCCGACCACCCGGATCAGGACGCCGGTCGCATCGCGCTCGACACCGAGGATCGGGTGGGCGACGAGGTGCGGGGCAAGCCCCTGCTCGGTCAGCTCGGCCAGGGCCGAATCGAGCAGGAACGGGCGGTTGTCGTTGACGATCTCCACGATCGTGAGATCACGGGCACGGCCCTCGCGCACGACGACCCGGTCGCTGACGGACAGGTTCGCCGGCGCGCCGGGATGGCGGCCTCGCGCCAGATTCGCGCGCGCCGCCAGGGCGAGGTCGGCGAGATCCTGCGCCGGATAGGGCGAGAGATCCTCGGGCGGCACCCGTCCGAACAGGTCGGTGACGAAGCCGCCGGGGCCGCCCTGCGCGGCGACCCGCTCGGCGGCGGCCCCGAGGAGATCGGTGCGGGCGCCCCGGGCCTGGGGGCTGGAGAGCGCGGCATTCCGTTCCAGAGCCATGGTGTTCCGTGTCCTTGCGTCGGTGCGGCCGGCCCGCGCTTGCGGGCCTCGGCGCGCGTCGAGACGAAGAAGCCCGACCCGGCCGTCGCGGCCCGTCGAACCCGGACGCACTTGAGCATCGGTGCCGATGGGTGGCCATAGCGCGCCCCCCGTTGCACCCCCTGCAAACCGCGCCGGAGGCTACGACCCATGATCGATGTCAGGCTTTCCGGTCACGCCGCCGCATCGACCCACAATAATGCAAAGCTGGGTTGCATAATATGCATATCAATCGCCACAGGCGAGCAGGGTGCAGCACCGGAGCCTGCCCTGACGGGTGGCGGAGCGTGACAATCAACTCGGTCGCCGGAATCACACGAAGATCAATGAGTCTGCCGACTCGGTATCGCCGATTGAAAGTTGCGATCTCGATCCAATACCCCCGACAGGTGGTAGGTCGTTGTGAGATTAAGCAGCTAAAAATACGAATAATCACTTTTTTTTGAAAACAACCACCGGTTATTATGCTCACAAAACGGCACGAATTCTCGTCCTTGGAACTCCTAGTCACATGCCGTAACTCAGTCATACAACGTCGCATTCAAAATTTGCTAAATGTTAGTTGGCGGCTGAGTTGGCGGGAGAGGCCCCTGCGAAGGAATCGCAGGATGTTCTCAGATTAGAATTGCGGCGCCGAGCAGTCCTGACGTCATCTGGTCGACCGGTCGCGTGTTGAGAGGCTGGTGCTGGCAAAGGAGGCAGATCAAACCCTAATAGCGACCCGCGTGGGGCGTGGGTACGACCATGCGCACGACTCTGGGCGGTCCGGCGCGGTGAGAAACATCTGCGTTCATAGCCCGCAATCAATGCAGAAACCTATGCTGATCATGCGTTGATCTGAACAAGACTGCGAAGATGGACTGATCGATCCACACCGAGCGTCTTCACGGAAAAATACCTATTCCCGGTGTACGTTATTGGTCGACCCGAAGAGCGATATGGACCTCCCTCAGAATTTCGCTCATAAAACCGCGCGGTACGGTCATGTCGTACCGATCCCGAAGCTATCGTGAGAGATGATCACGTGTTCGCCGCGAGCATGACTCGTCTAGAATCGCATCTTTTAACAGGTCAGCAGCGCCGGCCCTTTCCCGCTGCACCCGGACGCATGCTCCAGTTGGCCGAGGATCTGACGCAGATCGGGCTCTGGTCTGTCGATCTGCGATCGAGTGAACTGGCCTTCTCGGATGGATTCGCGCGCCTGACCGGGTTGTCGCAGCTGAACGGCAAGCTGGATACGCTGGGCGACCTGTTCCATCCGGACGACCGGCACATTTTCGAAGAGATCTCCGCCGCCTTGCGAACCGGAATTCCGGTCGATCGCGGGTTCCGGGTTGTGCGGTCCGACCGCTCGGTGCGCTGGGTCGAGCTCAAGGGGCACGTGATCCTCGGACACGACGCCTATCCGATCCGGGCCGATGGGATCCTGCTCGACGTCACCTGCCGGCACGAGGCGACCCAGTCGGTCCTGCGCAACCAGGCCCGGTACGAGGGACTGGTCGAGGCCGTCGCCTCCGTGGTGTGGGAGATGACGGCCGACGGTCATTACCTCCCCTCGACGAGCTGGTGCGCGCTGACGGGCCAGACCCCGCAGGAATGGCAGGCCGGTGGCTGGTCCGCCGCGATCCATCCCGACGACCGCGCCCAGGCCGCCGCCGCCTGGGCCAATGCCGTCCGGCGCGTCGAATCCTACGAGGCCAATTACCGGCTGCGCTGCGCCGACGGGCTGTTCCGCTGGGTCAGCGCCCGGGCGGTGCCGATCCTCAACCCGGACCACTCGGTCCGGGAGTGGATCGGTCTCGTCATCGACATGACGAGCTCGGCCAGCGTGATGAGCCAGCCCAACGGCATCCCGTTGGAGGAGATCTCGGGCCCGCTGATCCGCAGCGCCCGGGCGATGCTGAACTGGTCGATCCCGGATCTCGCCGCGGCGGCCGAAGTCTCGGGATCCAGCATCAAGCGATTCGAGGAAAGCGACGGCGGTGCCCTGCGGCCGCGAACCCGGACCGCCATCCGGCTGGCCCTCGAGGCGGCCGGGATCACGTTCGTGTCGCGCCAGCCCGGCGAGGTCGGGCTGGTATACCGTCCGGTCTCGAACGCCTGACGCGGACCGAAGATCGCGTGACCTCCACGCGACCCTCGTGAATACGCGTCGGTCGGAAACCCGCCTCAGCGGGCGCCGAGCAGCTCCACGTCGAAGATCAGGGTGGCGTTGGGCGGGATCACGCCGCCGGCGCCGCGCGGGCCGTAGCCCTGGTCCGGCGGGATGATCAGCGTGCGCTTGCCGCCGACCTTCATCGTGGCGACGCCCGTATCCCAGCCGGCGATGACCTGTCCGGCCCCGAGGGTGAAGCTGAACGGGGTGCCGCGATCCCGCGAGGAATCGAACTTCTTGCCGGGCTTGCCGCCCTCGTCGAGCCAGCCGGTGTAGTGGACGCTGACCTTCTGGCCGGCCTTCGGCTCGGGGCCGGTGCCCACGACCTCGTCACGGTACTGGAGGCCCGAAGGGGTGGTGACGGTCTCGGCGGAAGCGGATGCAGTCATGGCGAGGATCAAGGCTCCGGTGAGGGCGTAGAGGGGACGGCGCATGGATAGTCCTGTCTGGCATGCCGAGGCGGCGCAGTAGCACGGACTCGGGATGCCGGTACAATCCCCGGCGCGAAACCCCTCGGCGCCTCAGCGCCTCAGCAGGCGCCGCACCTCGTGACGCGCCTCGCCCTCGAAGCGGGCCAGGCGGAGGCGCCGCTCCAGCGAGATCAGGCCGCGCCCCGCATCCGGCACGGCGATGATCTCCGCAACCGCGTCGCGCTCCCGGTAGAGGCTCTCCAGGGCGGAACCGGCCAGGGTCGCCGAATCGAGCCGGTCGGCAAAGGCCTCCGCGTGCAGGGCCCGGACGATCTCGGCCTCCAGCACGAGACCCGGCGCGTAGGCGCGGGCGGTCTCGTCGTAGGCGGTCTTCAGGAGGTAGGCGGTTCCCCCCGAGACCAGGGCGAGGCTGACGGCCAGCGGCGTTCCAGCCTGACGCAGGGTGTCGGCCCGGATGCCGACCGGACCTTCGCCCGCTCCGAACACGGCGCGGGCGAAGGTCCCGTGGGCGGCCCGGCACGCCATGGCGCTCCCGGCGGCGCCCTTCCACCCGGCGGCTTCCACGGTCAGGAAGACCTCGACAGCCCGCGCGAGCCCCGGACCGCGGGTCTCGGTCTCGAGGCTCACGGCCCCTCCCTCGGCGATGCGCCGCTGGCGGCGGCGTAAGTCCTTCAGCCGGGACGGATGCGGATGCCCGGCCAGGAACGCCGCATGATCGGGGCGCCGCTGCAGGACGGGGCGCCAGAACCGCGCCACCTCTCCGACATCCCAGCCGGCAAGCCCCATCGCAGTTAGCAGATCGCGACCGAGGCTGGTCTCGACCGAGAGCAGCGGCCAGCGCCACGGGCGTCCAGCGGATGCGGCCGCCAGACCCGCGACCAGGGTCACCAGGATGGCGGGTCGCTCCGGCCCATCGGCGACCAGGGGCGCCGTGGCGGTGATGAAGGGCGAGAGGTAGGGCAGCGACACGCAGCGCCCAAGGCCGCAGATGTCGTAGGATCGGCGAAACGGCAGCACGGCCTCCAGCCGATCGCCGAATCGCACGACGACCACCCGGAGATCCGGTGCGGCGAGGCCGCTCGCCCGATGGGCCAGCATCACGTGGCGACTGTAGAACGGATGGGCATCCCCCGACCGGGACGAGAGATCGTCCCAGGCCGCGGCGTTCTGCCCGAGGGCGTCCAGGGTGGTGACGGCGCAGGAATAGGCCTGACAGGGATAGGCCGACGCTGCAGGCGGGCGCGCGACAGCGGCGGTCATTGGGCAAGCCTTCCGAAGCGAGCGATCCGGACCGGCGTGAACAGCCCATGCACGGCATAGGCGGCCCGGGCCATCGCGACGGCTCGCACCACGGTGGCGATCGCCATCGCGAACGCCGCCCCCACGACACCGAGCACCGGGACCAGCGCGAGGCAGAGGCCGCCGGCCAGGATCAGCATTGCCAGGGCGATGCCGGCGGCGAGGCGCTCGCCACCGAGCATGTTGAGCAGATCCTCGCCCGGACCGAAGGCACTGGCGGCGACGCTGCCGGCGACCAGAATCGCCAGGATCGGCAGGCTATCCCGAAACTCGGGTCCGAACAGTCCGAGCAGCACGGGCGCGGCCGCCACGACGGCGATGCCGATCAGCGCGGTGGCCGCCAGGGTCAGCCGCGCCTGCAACGACACCAGGGTGGAGAGCTGCTCCCGATTACCGGTGGCATGCGCTGCCGTGAAGCGCTGTGCCGTGGCGGCAGTAGCGGCGAAATGCACGAAGACGACGAATTGCTGGATGCGGGTCGCCGCGAAGTACAATCCGACCGTAGCCGGCGGCACGAGCAGGCTCAACACCACCACGTCGATGAAGCTGGAGGCGGCGCTGGCGAGATCGCTCGCGGCGATCGGAAGGCAGGCGCGGAACCAGTTTCGCCAGGCGTAGCGGCGTGGCCCCGGAGGCAGGATCGCCCGCAGGCGCAGCAGCAGCAGACCAGCCTGGATCGACACGGCGACGCCCGTCGCCACCAGGGTGCACACAACGGCGATGCGGGCTTCCGCCGGGGCGCCGAGCGCCACCGCCGCGAGCATCGCGGCCATGATCAGGCCCTGGCGCAGCAGGTAGGGCGGTGCGATGGCGAGCACCGCCCAGTTCTGGCCGCGGGCGACGCCCTCGCAATAATCCTGGAGGGCGAAGAGCGGCAGAACGAGAGCGGCGACCAGCAGCGGAGCGGCGTAGGGTCCGGCGAGCAGCGATCCCTCCAGCCAGACGAGGGCAAGTCCGCCGATCGCCACGGCGATGGCGCTGGCCAGGGTGACCATCGCGCCGCCGAAGAGATAGGCCCGGACCGCCGCGAGATCGCCGCGCGCCTGGTCGCCCGGGATGAAGCGGCAAGCGCCCTGCGACAGCCCGAGGGTGGCCGAGTGCCCCAGGATCGCGATCCAGACCCAGATCGCCGCAAAGATCCCGTACTCCGTACCGCCCATCAGGCGGGCCATCAGGACCTGTCCGATATAGGCGAAGCCGGCCGCCCCGATGCGGATCGCGAAGACTTGGATCGCCGCACCGCCTGCGCCGGTTCGCAGGCGAGTCAGGGTGCTCCACAGGCTGGCGGCTCCGATCCTGTCCGTCGCTATGCTCACCGAATGGCCCCCGCCCGATGCGTTCGGGTCTAGGCCATCCGGCCTTGCGGCGCGGTTAAGCCGGGCGGTTAAAGCATTGCGTTCAGGGGCCGGCGGACGGGGTCGGCTTGGCACCAACCGCGTCGTTCGAAGGCGCCAGGGTCAGAGCCGGGCGCCCGGCCGTGCCGGTGGAGACGGGGTCCGGCTGAAGCAGCGAGAGCGTGATGGCGCGGGTGACGTGCTCGGCCATGCAGCGCAAACCCAGTTCGTTGAGGCGAAACTGGGTGCCGAGCAGGTGCCCCTCTCCCTTGTCGTTGCTGCGGGCGAGGTAGCGCATGGCCTCGTAGCGCTGAACCAGCGGCACGCCCTCCCGCTGGGCCACCTCCTGCACCTTGCGCACGAGGCTTGTGTAGTAATCGTCCTTCGCGAGGCTGGCGGTGTAGACCGGACTGACCAGCACGACATCGATCGCGTGGCCCTTGATCCACTGGACGGTCTCATCAAGAGCGCTGCCGAAGGCCTCCAGATCCACTCGCGCGAGGGCATCGTGCGATCCGACCTGCCAGATCACGAGGTCGGGCTCCACCTCGGCCACCATGCTGCGCAGGCGCTCGCCGGCTCCGGAGGCGATCTCGCCCTGCAGGCCCCGGCTCTCCACCACCACGTCGACATTCGTCAGGGAGCGCTCGAGCGCCGTCTCCAGCTTGACCGGGTACGTGGCGGAAGCCCCGAGTCCCATCGTCGAGGCTCCGATGGCGAGCACCCGCACCGGACGATTCTCTTTGAGCGCGTCCTTGACCGCGCCGAGCCGGGCCAGGGTGTAGAGCTTGGAGCCCGGAACCCGGCATTCCGGCGAAAGCGCCACGTCGACGGCTTCCGCATCCGCGCCCTGACCGGCCACGACGACGCTCGGCGGCGAAACGACGGTGGGCGCAGGCGGCACCGCCTTGACCACGGGATCCTGCTTGACCACGGGGTCCTGATGGGCCGCCGGCTCCTGCGCGTAGGCGCTCTCTCCGCTCCCGTACCAGAGGAGCGAGAGGCTCAGGGCGAGGAGAGCCGCGGTTTGCGGGAGCGCCATTCGACGAACCATGCGGTGAAACCCAGTGCGAACAGGCCGGACCCTACGACGAAAACGTCAACGACGACACCGCCTCCGGTCCAGAACCTGACAAGTTGCGCGGCCAGACTCAGCAGCGAGCCGATGGAGAAGACCGCGAGGGAGTTGCGTCCAAGGCTCGCAAGGAAGTTCGTGACCCAGCCGAGCCGGGGCGCCAGGACGGCGTAGACTGCCTGGAACGCGAGGAGCACGCCGAGGAAGTGCACGACACGGGCCGGCGACAGGTAGGTTTTGTCGAAGGTGAAGACGAGGCGCGGGTCAGGTACGAGAAGCGGATCCGGCCGCAGTTCCAGCACCGACAGCACGATCCCCGTCACGACGATCACCAAGCCGAGCGGAAGCAGTCGCCGCGACCAGCGCTTCAGCCAGGGGGATGTCCGACTCCAATCCTGCATGGTGAACCCGAGCACCAGGAGGAGCTGCCAGCATAGGGGATCGAAGAACCAGTCTCCCTCCCCCGGCCAGGAGGGCAGGTTCCACTCGAAGACAAGGCTCGCGGCATAGAGGGCAAAGGAC
Source organism: Methylobacterium sp. Leaf113 (assembly GCF_001423325.1). NCBI lineage: Bacteria > Pseudomonadati > Pseudomonadota > Alphaproteobacteria > Hyphomicrobiales > Methylobacteriaceae > Methylobacterium > Methylobacterium sp. Leaf113. Next base: position 21,523 of record NZ_LMNJ01000006.1, on the reverse strand, counting down.
AGGACCAGAGCGGCGACGCGGCTCACCCGGCCGATCAGCACGAAGATCGGGGCGATGCCGAGAAGCACCACGTAGAGCGGCAGGATGTTGAAGAAGCCGAGCTGGTGGGTGAGCAGCACGAAACCGACCGTGGTCTGGATCGGGTCGGCGAAGAAGCCGCCGGCATTGTGCCATTCGAGCAGCAGCGGGTTGTCGAGAAACAGGGCGGCACCGGCGATCATGCCCAGCGCCAGGGCCATGGTGGTGATCTGGGCGCGATACACCTCGATGGTGCGGGACAGGAGTCGCAGGACGCTCTTCAGGCGCGGCTCGGGGCTGCCGTCACGGTTGCGCGTGGCGATCCCGATCGACCAGCCGGCCAGGAAGACGAACAGCTCCGCGGCATCCGAGATGCCGTATTGCGAATAAGTGTAGCGCTCGAAGGTATTACCGGGGATGTGGTTCACGAAGATCGTGATGAGGGCGAGGCCCCGCCAGAAATCCACCGCGTTCGGTTCGCGCATCGGGGCTCGGCACTCCGGCAGCTCGAAGGGACAGGTGCTAGGCGGACTGGAGGTCGCGGCCGCGCGGCAAGGGCCGGCCCTGATAAGGTGCCCTCGACGTTCTGCAAAGTGCAACCTTCGCGGGCTGCCGGTCGGCCCGGATCGGCTCGGTCACCGCGCTCGGTCCGGCCGCAGCCTATGAGGAGATGCGTGTCTTCGCTGGATCGGGTCCAGGGCCGGGCGCTCAGGCCTTATCGCCCGGCCGGTGTGGTATAAATACCGGGGACGTCGGGCGGTCCCGCACCTATGGTGAACCTCGTTTCTCACGCACCGGAATCATCCATGCAGACCCCCGTCGTCGGCGATGCCGCGCCGATCCCGACCGGAGTGCCCGGCCTCGACGAGATCCTCCATGGCGGCTACGCGGCCCAGCGCGCGCACCTCATCGAGGGACGTCCGGGCAGCGGCAAGACCACGCTGGGGCTTCAGTTTCTCCTCGACGGCCTGAAGCGGGGCGAACGCGGGTTGTACATCACGCTGTCGGAAAGCCGGCGCGAACTCCTGTCGGTGGCCGAGCGGCATGGCTGGTCCCTGGACGGCGTCGAGATCTACGAGCTCGTGCCACCCGAACTCAGCCTGGATTCCGAGCAGCAGCAAAGCCTCATCCACTCGTCCGACCTGGAGCTCGGCGAGACGGTTCGGATGGCGCTGGCGGAGATCGAGCGTGTGAACCCGGTGCGGGTGGTGTTCGACAGCCTGTCGGAGATCCGCCTACTGTCGCAGGGCTCCCTACGCTATCGCCGCCAGGTCCTGGCGCTGAAGAGCTACTTTCTGCTCAACAATGCCACCGTGCTGATGCTCGACGACCTCAGCTCGGAGGACGACGACCTCAATCTGCACTCGATCAGCCATGCGGTCCTGCGCCTGGAACAGGTGACACCGACCTACGGAGCGGGCCGCCGCCGGCTCCATGTCATCAAGATGCGCGGCACGCCCTACGAGAGCGGCTATCACGACTTCGTGCTCCGGCGCGGCGGGGTCCGCATCTTCCCCCGCCTCGTTGCGGCCGACCACCACACCGCCTTCACCTTCGGAACCATCGCCTGCGGAGTCCCGGAGCTCGACGCGGTTCTGGGCGGCGGTCTCGATAGGGGCACCACCAACCTGATCATCGGGCCTTCGGGAGCCGGCAAGTCCACGTTGGCCCTCGGCTACCTCATGGCAGCCCTCGAGGCTGGCGAGCACGGCTTGATCATCAGCTTCGACGAGACCACCGGCATTCTGTTGCGTCGAGCCCTGGGCGTCGGATTCGATATCGGCCCCCACGTCGAATCCGGACTGCTCCGGATCGAACAGATGGATCCCGCCGACGTATCGGCCGGCGATTTCGCCGGGCGCATCCGGGACGCCGTGGAGACGGATCAGGCCCGCGTCGTGGTGATCGACAGCCTGACCGGGTACATGAGCGCGATGAGCGGGCAGCCGCACCTCGTGCTGCAGATGCACGAGATGACCACCTACCTGAACCAGCAGGGCGTGGTGACGATCCTCGTGCTGGCGCAGCACGGCATGGTGGGCCGGATGGAGGCCCCGGTCGATCTCACCTATGTCAGCGACACGGTCGTGATGCTGCGCTTCTTCGAGGCGGGTGGGCGCGTCAGACGCGCCCTCTCCGTGCTCAAGAAGCGCACCGGCCCGCACGAGGATACGATCCGCGAGTTCCGGATCGACGCCCAGGGTCTGCGGGTCGGATCGGTGCTCAGGCAGTTCCGCGGCGTACTGACCGGCGTCCCGACTTTCGAAGGCGACCGGGCCGATCTCCTCGACGATCGGCCGGACCCGTCGCCCCGAATCATCGACCAGGAGTCTAGGCAACAGGCCGGAACCGGGCCTGATAACTTGACCGGGCCTCATGGTGTGACCGGGCCTCATGGCGCAGCCTGAACCCATCGCCCTGATCCTCGCACCGGGTGGACGGGACGCCCGGATCGCGACGGCGATCCTGGCCGAAGTCGGCGTCGCTTCGCGGATCAAGGACAGCTTGGCCGACTTGGTCGAGAACCTCGACACGGCCGCCTGCGCGGTCATCACCGAGGAAGCCCTGCTGCGTTCCGACCGACGGGCGATCGCCGACTGGTCCGAGCGCCAGCCCCCCTGGTCCGACTTTCCATTCATTGTCCTGAACCATCGCGGCGCTTCGCCGGATGAGCGCCTGACCGGTCTCCTCGGGAACGTCACGCTCCTGGAGCGGCCGTTCCACCCCGCGGTGCTCGCCAACGCCGTGCGCTCCGCCCTGCGCGCCAGGCGTCGGCAATGGGAGGTCGCGGCGTATCTCGACGAGCGTCAGAAGACGCACGAGCGCCAAGCCCTGCTGATCCGCGAATTGCATCACCGGGTGAAGAACACCCTCGCGACGGTGCAGGGGCTGCTCGGCGCGACCGCGCGTTCGACCACCGATGTCGAGACCTTCTACCAGTCCTTCTCGAACCGCATCGTTTCGCTGGGCAAGACCCACACCCTGCTCACTGAGGATTACTGGCAGACGGCGCCCCTGCACGAATTGCTTGAGAACGAACTCAGCCCCTACAATGATGTCGACGGGCAGCGCATCCGCCTCGAAGGGCCGGTGATCGAGCTTGCGGCCGATTTGGCCGTTCCCACCGGCATGGCCTTTCACGAGTTGACGACCAACGCGGCCAAGCACGGGGCCCTGTCGCAGCCCGGCGGTCGGATCTCCATCGTCTGGAACGTCACCGCCGCCGAGGCGGGCCGCCGCTTGCACCTCACATGGACGGAATCCGGCGGTCCCGCCGTCGAGGCCCCGAAACGGAAAGGCTTCGGCTCCACCCTGCTTCAGCGGGTGCTGGCTCAGCAGTGCAACGCCACCGTGACAATCGACTATGCGCCGACCGGCCTGCGGTTTCACATGGAAGCCCCGCTGCCCGAGGAGCGGCTGGTCCCAACCTACTGAGTGCGTGCGCAGGGCTCAGTCGAGATAGTCGCCATATTTTTCGACATGACGGGCGAGACCCAGGCCATGCTCGCGGACCAACCGCTCGGCCCGCTCGGCATCTCGCGCCTCAAGTGCCTGAATGATCTCGACATGCTCCTTGATCGAGTTCGCGGCCCGATCGCCCTGGCGGAGGGCAGTGTTCCGGATGCCGCGCACGTGCATCAGAAGGTTGCTGGTGATGTCCTGGATGACATGGCATCCGCCGAGCGAGATGATCTTCTGATGGAAACGGATATTGGCATCCGAGTACTCGTCCATATGGTCGGTCGGACGTCCCTCGTAGAACTCGGGAAAGTGCTCCCGCAAGCAATGCAACTGCTCGTCGGTGGCATGCTCACAGGCAAGGCGGGCGGCCATGCTCTCCAGCGCCGACCAAGCCTGGATCATGGCGACGATCTCTTTCTTCGACTTCTTGATGACGAAGACGCCACGTCTGGCTTCGAACCGAACGAAGCCCTCCTGCTCCAGCACGGTCAAGGCTTCGCGGACGGGGGTGCGACTGACGCCCAGATCCTGAGAGAGCTTGCGCTCATCCAGCCTGACCTCCTCGCGTTGGCTATAAATGTTCATGTTGGTGATGGCTTCTTTCAGCGCATCGTAGGCCAAGGCACGCAAGCTTGACGTTGCCGCCAGCGGCTTGATCTGGAATGTCGTCGACTCGACCATCTTTACACCTGGAACAATGACAAGGACGCAGACGCCACGTCAATTTGGCCCGAAACATGCCGAACCCGCTGCCGGAACACAAGGAAACCAGGGCGTTTCAGCCGGGACAAGATTTGAATATCCCCCCTGCGGCAACAACATAGCTTCAGCCGCTCACTGAAGTGTGACGCCGCACGCTGGAGCTCCCCTTCGCGATTTGTACCCGTTTCACGTGCGAAGCGAGCAATGTCGACTCAGAGGCAGCCGGAGGGCCGTCGTGAAGGGCCAACCGCCCGGAATCCCCTCACATGGCTCAGATCCAATTTGACACCTGGTATTTGGTATGCCACCATTCTTGAACTGGCAATGACGTTGTCAGAAGTGAATGCACCGCACCCGACACAGTGATCGTAGCGCAATCTCTCTATGTGAGCACCGGTCCCCGAACAGTTTTACATCTTGAAACTGAATTGGACCAATTTTCACGGATCGTTCACAACGAAAGCCTCGACCCCGGAAGATACGCCACCGGGACACCGGACCGACGACCGATCCTTCTTTCAGAAACGATCAGGATCTCTGTCTAAGAGCTCGTCCGTCAACACCGCGTTATTCTGAATTACGATCAAGAACGGCGCGTCATCGAAAAAATAAGCGCCCGAACCGGAGGAAACCATCATGGATAGAACCGCTGGCTCCGAGACCGCTCAGGCCGTCCACGACGTCGCAACCGGCGTCGGTGTCACGTCCGATCATGCGGGCGAGCAGATCGACGGCTTCCACCTCGTCATCGACGCCCTGAAGCTGAACGGCATCACCAATATCTACGGCGTGCCCGGCATCCCGATCACCGATCTCGGCCGCCTTGCGCAGGCCGCGGGCATGCGCGTCATCTCCTTCCGCCACGAGCAGCATGCCGGAAACGCCGCCGCGATCGCGGGCTTCCTCACCAAGAAGCCCGGCATCTGCCTGACGGTATCGGCGCCCGGCTTCCTCAACGGCCTGACGGCACTGGCCAATGCCACCACCAACTGCTTTCCGATGATCCTCATCTCCGGCTCCTCCGAGCGCGAGATCGTCGACCTGCAGCAGGGCGATTACGAGGAGATGGACCAGCTCGCCATCGCCAAGCCCCTGTGCAAGGCCGCCTTCCGCGTCCTGCACGCCGCCGATATCGGCATTGCCGTCGCCCGTGCCATCCGGGCCGCCGTCTCGGGCCGTCCGGGCGGCGTCTACCTCGACCTTCCCGCCAAGCTGTTCTCCCAGGTGATGGATGCGGAGGCCGGCACCAAGTCCCTGGTGAAGGTGATCGACGCCGCTCCTGCGCAACTGCCCGCCCCGAGCGCCATCGCCCGTGCACTGGACGTGCTCAAGGGCGCCAAGCGGCCGCTGATCGTTCTCGGCAAGGGCGCGGCCTACGCGCAGGCCGACGAGGAGATTCGCAACCTCGTCGAGCGCAGCGGTATCCCCTACGTCCCAATGAGCATGGCCAAGGGCCTGCTGCCCGACACCCACGCCCAGTCGGCCGGTGCGGCTCGCTCCCTCGTGCTGAAGGAGGCCGACGTCGTCCTGCTGGTCGGCGCACGACTGAACTGGCTGCTGTCGCACGGCAAGGGCAAGACCTGGGGTGCCCCCGGCTCGAAGAAGTTCATTCAGATCGACATCGAGCCCAAGGAAATGGACTCGAACGTCGAGATCGTCGCCCCGGTGGTCGGCGACATCGGCTCCTGCGTCACTGCTCTCCTCGAGGGCATGGGCCAGAACTGGCAGGCCCCCCCTGCGGCCTGGACCGACGCCATCCGGACCAAGAAAGAAGAAAACCTCGCCAAGATGGCCTCGAAGCTGAAGAAGAACTCGGCTCCGATGGACTTTCACGGGGCGCTCGGCGCACTCCGCACCATCATCAAGGAACGTCCCGACGCGATCCTCGTCAACGAAGGCGCCAACACCCTCGACCTCGCTCGCGGCATCATCGACATGTACCAGCCGCGCAAGCGCCTCGATGTCGGCACCTGGGGCATCATGGGCATCGGAATGGGCTTTGCGGTGGCGGCCGCCGTCGAGACCGGCAAGCCGGTCCTGGCGGTCGAGGGTGACAGCGCCTTCGGGTTCTCCGGGATGGAGGTCGAGACGATCTGCCGGTACGATCTGCCGGTGTGCATCGTGGTCTTCAACAACAACGGCATCTATCGGGGTACCGATACGGATCCCACCGGCCGCGACCCTGGCACTACGGTGTTCGTGAAGGACTCGCGCTACGACAAGATGATGGAGGCCTTCGGCGGTGTCGGCGTCCACGTCACGACCCCGGACGAGCTCTCCCAAGCCGTCAACGCCGCGATGGATTCGGGCAAGCCCACCCTGATCAACGCGGTGATCGACCCCAGCGCCGGGACCGAGAGCGGCAACATCGGGAGCCTGAACCCGACGAGCACAGTGGTTCGCAAGAAGACCGTCTGAACCTCCAGGCCTCCGGAGATCGACGTGGTCTCCGGGGACCATCGAGCGGGCCGGCTCCCCCGGGACGGCTGCCCGCTCGATGCCAGAGAGTTCGGCCAAGCGGCGCCGGAGGCCCTTCGGCCTCTCTCGTCGATCGCCTCGAAGGTCAGCGCTCGAATCCCCGTGCCGAAGTCTCCCTTGAAGCTGAAGTCTCCCGCGAAGGTGAGCCCGTGCCATGAAAGCCCTCGAAGGCGTCAAAATCCTCGACTTCACCCATGTCCAGTCGGGACCGACCTGCACCCAGTTGCTGGCCTGGTTCGGCGCCGACGTGATCAAGGTCGAGCGCCCGGGCGTCGGCGATGCCACGCGTCAGCAATTGCAGGACATCCCGGATGTGGACAGCCTGTATTTCACGATGCTGAACCACAACAAGCGCTCGATCACGCTCGACACCAAGCATCCCAAGGGCATCGAGGTGCTGTGGCGCCTCATTGATGAATGCGACGTCCTGGTCGAGAACTTCGCCCCCGGGGCGCTCGCCCGGATGGGCCTGACCTGGGAGGCGATCCACGCTGCCAACCCGCGCATGATCCTGGCCTCGGTGAAGGGCTTCGGCCCCGGCGCCTACGAAAACTGCAAGGTCTACGAGAACGTTGCGCAATGCGTCGGGGGTGCCGCCTCGACCACGGGCTTTCGCACCGACATCCCGATGGTGACCGGCGCGCAGATCGGCGATTCCGGCACCGGGCTGCATCTGGCGCTCGGCATCGTCACCGCCCTGTACCACCGAACCCAGACTGGCCTCGGCCAGCGGGTCGACTGCGCCATGCAGGACGGCGTGCTGAACCTCTGCCGGGTCAAGTTGCGGGATCAGCAGCGCCTGGAACGCGGCCCCTTGCCGGAATACAGCCAGTTCGGCGAAGGCATTCCGTTCGGGGACTCGGTGCCGCGGGCCGGCAACGATTCCGGCGGCGGCCAGCCCGGCCGGATTCTGAAGTGCAAGGGCTGGGAGACCGACCCCAACGCCTACATCTACTTCATCACCCAAGGGGCAGTCTGGGCAAAGATCTGCGACGTCATCGGTGAACCCGCCTGGGCGACGCATCCGGACTACGCCACACCCAAGGCGCGGCTGCCGCACCTCAACGAGATCTTCACCCGCATCGAATCCTGGACGATGTCCAAGACCAAATTCGAGGCGATGGAGATCCTGAACGCGCTGCACGTGCCCTGCGGGCCGATCCTGTCGATGAAGGAGATTGCGGAGGACGAGTCCCTGCGCAAGTCCGGGACCGTCGTGGAAGTCGATCACCCGACGCGGGGCAAGTACCTCACGGTCGGAAATCCCATCCGGTTATCGGCGAGCGAGACCGAAATCACCCGGTCGCCGCTGCTGGGCGAGCACACCGATGAAATCCTGACCCAGGTCCTCGGGTACTCCGAGGCCGAGCGTCTCAAGATCTCCGAATCCGGCGCCATCGGCACGATGCAACAGATCGCTGCCGAGTAGGCACGTCCCCCAACCCGGTCTCTCCTCTCCACCCGGTCTCTCCTCCCAACTTGGCACGGCTTCGATCCGTCGAAGCCGTGCTTCTTTTAAGGACGATCGAATCGAGGGATGCTAAGCGGCCCTTTCCGGCGCCGACGATCGGGGTGCGACCCGAGGCGGACGTGCTATCCTGCGGAAGCCAGTTGGCGGGCTCGCTCGCCCCAGGCGCCAAGCGTACGCGCTTGGCTCGGGATCAGCACTTCGCCGGCATCCCCCAAGGTCTCGTCGATCCGGATCACGCCCAGCCCCATCAGTACGCGGTGGACGATCGGGTCCGCCTCCGCCAGCGCAGGTGCAAGACCGGTCACGCGGCCGCGGTCGAGGCGAGCAAGAACGCGGCCGGTGGTCTGTTCGGCAAACCGGATCGTGGTCATCCTGCGAAGGCAGTCGCGCAGGAAGCGCATGTCACCGAGCCTGTCCCGGGGCGGTACGCCGACATACACCGCGTCGGGATCGCGCGCCTGGATGTTGATCGCTCGATAGCGATCGATATCGAGCAGGACCCGCACGTCGAGGATGTTCATGACGCCGCCCACCCCAAAGGCGACGGTTCGTGGCCGTTGGCCGTCCGGCACGCTGTTGTCCAGAAACTCGAAGTGAACTTCCTTGTCTCGCCGCAGCACCCAGGTGAAGAACAACCGCGGCATGCCCGTATAGGCCTCCACATTATGCGCGAGCAGATCCTCGACCGCTTTGTAGCGGCCGAACTGCTGGCCCCGCTTCCAGGCCCGCTCCACCGTGGCGTCGGGCGGCGTGACCATGAATTGCATGTAGACTTGGTGCCCGAACCGGGTGAGGAGTTGGCTCCCCATCTCGGTCCCGGGATTCACCGCGAAGCTGTCGAAGCGGAAGCGATCGATGAGGAGGTGGGAGATCCGACCTGCCTCCGCCTTGCGCGCCATGTAGCCGTCGAGCTTCCGATCGACGATCTCGACCTCGTGCCCGGTGAGTGGGCCTGCATAGCGCCAGGCCGGGCCGAGGCTGTCGTAGTCGAGCAGATACTTGCGCCAGACATCCGGAGTGATCAGCGCAAAATCCGCCCAATCGAGCCCCAGGGATTCCACCAATGCGCGCTGATGCGGCCGGATCGTACTTTTGCCGGAGGCGGAGGACCCCTTCACGTTCAGAATGACGGGGCCGTCCTGCGGCCTGAGCCGCCCATAGCCCTCCCGGTCGATCACAGTCTGCATCCAGGGCTCGATCATCTCGCCGAGCGCACGACTGCCATAGCTGTTCGCGAAGAGAATGCCGGCGAGCTTGCAGAGCAGCGTCCGGTCGCGGATCAGGAAGCCACGACGGCCGATCACGCTGGCAACGACGGAGCGAAGCGCCGCGCAGGCTGCGATCGCCATAGGATCGGCGGCCTCGGCGGCGCGTTGCTGCCACGCCTCGAGATGAAGCTCCGCCCTCCGCTCCGGATCCAAGCCCGCACGTGGCGCGCGCGCGAGCGCAGAATCGGTTTGCCGGAAGGCGCTGGTCCAGAAAGTCAACCAGGGCGGCGATGGGCGGATGGGCGGCGCGGAAGGCAAGCCCTCGCCCAGCATCGCGGCGACTTCAATCTGGAGAAGCGCCGCAGCCTCCGCACGAATCGCGGCGAGGCGGGTGGCGATCTGTGGAGCGTGGGTGGCGAGGCCGTCTTGGAGGATGGTGGAGACCATCGCGCGGAAGTTCACGCCAAGGTCGCCGTAGGTCTGCCCCATCGGCACGAAGAGATCCGCCATGACGCGGATCAGAACCTCATGGATCACCAGCCGTTCGGCTCGGAAGACCACGAGCTGAGTCAGTGGCAGACCGCTGACATCGCTCATCTCGAAGGCGTCCGCGAGTGACGTCTCGACGTTCACGCTTCGAAACACCGTCGCCAGGGGTAGCATCGTGCGGGGAAGGCCTGACTCGAGACCGGGGTTCCAGGGTCCGCAGACATCATCGCGCATGGCCTGCGGTGGGTCCTCCCGGGCACGGATCAGCATGCCAAAGCCCTCCGCCCCTCAAGAGGCTCCTGTCCCGAAGTCCCGACTGAGATCTCGAAGATGAGAGCGGTCAGGCCGCCTGTGGCTCCTCGATCGCTTCCAGCCGGAGCTGATACTGATCGCCCCAGAGTTCGCTAGCCTTCTGATACCAAGCGGTGTCGAAGTAGACGCGGCAGCAAAACTCGCTGGTCCAGATGCAGACTGCGATCAGACGGCCATCGATCACCTTCACGTGGCGGCTGATCAGGCCACCTGTAATTCCAGTCGATGGGCACATATCGATGCTGGTCATCCCGTAGCTGTTCTCGCCACTGAAGATCACGGGGCAGTCGAGGATGGCCAGAAACCGCATGGAAGTCCCTCCTTCATGAACCGACCGAGGATCGAGGCGTCACCGGGTGCGCCCTCTATGCTCGTCGGCGCCGGCGCCAAGAGCCAGCTTTGTTGTGCCTCATCCGCCGGACGAGGGTTTAGAAAAATCTGTGTTCAAACGAGATCAGGGTCAAGACGACCGCACCGCAAAAGCTTTTGTGCAGCACAAACCTTGCCTCACCGAGTCTACATCTCGCGGTCCGATAAGTTGAAGACGAATCCTGTCACAACCCATGCATCGGTGTCCTTTCCGACATCTTCCCACATTCCAACGGCTCATCACGGCGCAAGTTCGGTCACGCGACCTCGGCGCTCACCTCGGCGCTCGCCGTAGCGCTTGGAGGGACCGCCGCAACGCAATCCCAGATGCTCTGGACAGAGTGGAGGGCGAACCCGTCCATGATCGCGATATGGTTGGTCTTGTGGGTGCAGAAGACCTGTAGACGATCAGCTGGGGGCGTCCGGATATCGACGGACACGACGTCCGGCGCCGTCAGCATCCACACCAGACTATCCAGGACCTCAAGACCCTGATCCGCCATGGCCTGAAAGATATCGCGCTCCGTCAGTAGACCCATGAAGGACCCGGTGTTCTCGCAACGCCCGTCCACGACGATCAGGGCGTCGACGTCGGGCAAAGACAAGGTTTGGACCGCTTCGCGAACGGAACGATCCATGCGGATGGCACGGACACGGGAGTCAGGACTGATCGGTGTCTGACGTAACTCCGTCATGCCTCCCCTCCCCGGATCTCTACGTCTTCTCGGATGAACACTGGTATACAGAATTTCAGCCGTCAACGCGCGCGCTGCAATATTATGCAAAAACCAGCAACAGAATCTCCCCTTTGTCGCCTTTGACGCTTCGGCCTGATCAGGCGTTCGCAAGCTACGGTTTGCGAATCACCTCGGTATTTCACTGATTTCGTGCTGCATCGCAAAAATAATCGATCTGGGAGGCCAGTCTTCGCCTGGAACGGGCCAACCCGCGATTTTTTATGAATTTGGCTTGCAGACACGACCGTCTGGATACGAGAAGGTGCATTATCGCGCAGCTTCCGACCACGGGAGCGCGAGGGTGCTGTCCGCCGCGGAGGCGCTCCGGTGTCAGGCGCAAAGTCGGTGGAATGGCCAAGCGATTGAGCCCGTTCCCCTCGAACGCCCAGGTTGAGAAATCGATTGGCTCTGCCGACGCCAAAGCCCACGCTTTGTTATGAAAGCACTTCCGATTTTAATCCCTGTTGCTGCGTTGCGAAATCGATTTCTTGACCAAAGACCCTTGACGACTGCATCGGCGCGAGCGAGGCTGGTATTCCACATACCAGTCGGCACCAAGTTCGGCGGCGGGTGGCCTTTGCGCCCAGGATCGGCCCTCGAGCCGACCGCGTATCTCGTTTCAAAAAATGATGGAGGAAAGCCATGTCGAGGGCGGAAACTGCACCTGAGCGCGTATCCGACAGTTATCGATGGGGACAGCTCGTAATCGGCGTCATCTGCATGGTGATGATCGCCAACCTGCAATACGGCTGGACCTTCTTCGTCCCGGACATCCAGAAGAAATTCGGCTTCGATCGCGCCGCGATCCAATGGGCCTTCACCTTGTTCGTGCTGTTCGAGACCTGGCTGGTTCCGGTCGAGGGCTGGTTCGTCGACAAGTACGGCCCGCGCGTGGTGGTGCTGTTCGGCGGCCTGCTCTGCGGCATCGGCTGGGTCATCAATTCCTACGCCAGCAGCTTGAACATGTTCTATCTCGGTCAGGTCGTTGCCGGCATCGGCGCGGGCGCCGTCTACGGCACCTGCGTGGGCTCTGCCCTGAAGTGGTTCCCGGACAAGCGCGGTCTCGCCGCCGGCATCATTGCCGCCGGTTTCGGCGCGGGCTCGGCCCTGACCGTGGCACCGATCCAGTGGATGATCGCCGATCACGGCTTCCAGGCCGCGTTCTTCAACTTCGGAATCGGCCAGGGCCTCGTCGTCTGCGCGCTGGCCTTCTTCTTCACCTCGCCGAAGAAGGGCCAGGTCCCGGAGGTTGTCGCCAACGCCAACATCATTCAGACCCGGCGCAACTACACGCCCGGTGAAGTCGCCCGCCAGCCGATCTTCTGGCTGATGTACTTCATGTTCGTCATCGTGGGCGCAGGCGGCCTGATGATCACCGCCAACCTCAAGCCCATCGCCTCCGACATCGGCGTCGACAAGGTTCCGGTCACGATCATGGGCATCACCATGGTGGCGATCACCTTCGCGGCCACCATCGACCGCGTGCTCAACGGTCTGACCCGTCCGTTCTTCGGCTGGGTCTCGGACAAGATCGGCCGTGAGAACACCATGTTCGTCGCCTTCGCGATGGAAGGCTTCGGCATCTACATGCTCTATCTCTGGGGCCATGATCCGCTGTGGTTCGTGCTGCTCTCCGGCTTCGTGTTCTTTGCCTGGGGCGAGATCTACTCCCTCTTCCCCTCGACCTGCACGGATACCTTCGGCACAAAGTTCGCCGCCACCAATGCGGGGCTGCTCTACACCGCGAAGGGCACCGCCGCCCTCCTGGTGCCCGTCGCGAACTACCTGCAGCAGGCGACCAACAGCTGGGACGGCGTGTTCCTGGTGGCCGCCGGCGCCAACATCCTCGCCTCGCTGCTCGCCATTGCGGTGCTGAAGCCCTGGCGCAAGCGGGTGGTGGCTCAGGCCCTGGCCGTCTCCGACGAGACCAAGCCGGCCTCGCGGATCGCGGTCGCCTGACTCTTCGGACCGAATGACAGCAGAGCGCGGGGGCCGGACCATCAGTCCAGGCCCCCGCGTCCGTTGCGGCCCCCAGGCAAAGCCTCGGTCTCGAGCAGGCAACGCCACACCTCAGGAGGAGATGTCCGATGCAGCCGCTCGCTCCCTGGCGCCCGATGCACACCGCGCCGCAGACGATCGATCGGATCTGGCTCAATCATCTGACCCTTGGGCCGATCCTGGCGGAGGGACGGCCCGGACGCTGGTATGCTCCGAGCGCCGCCCATCAGGTCTGGCGCTGGTATCGCTCCGTCGAGACAAGCGCGATCGAACCGTTCAGCGGCTGGCTGCCCTTCGAGGCTGTGGCGGGCACGGCGCTCCCTGCGCGGCCCGCAGCCGACACTGGATTGATCGGTCCCGGCCTGATCCGGGCGGACAGCACGTCGGAGGATCTGACGACGACGCGCGCCTGATGCGTGCCGGGTGACCCGTCAGCCTGATCGCCCGGACCGATCCGGTCGCCCCATCGACGCCGGGTTTTGCGCGTCCACAGCCTGGATGGCCGTTCGAGGCATGCGCCGAGCGGCCTGTCCGCAGCGTGCCGAGCGCGTATGGTAAAGGCCGCGGTTGTCCTCAGGTCGAGACAGGACGTTGGCCACCATGAGCCTTGCCCGAACCCTGCGGCCGGTCGCGGATCTCGACTTCCACGATGTGCAGTCGATCCTGCTTCCCGTCGCGGTCACCCCGCTTGAGGCGTGGAATCTCATGACGCGCGCCCCCCACCCCCTCATGCGGCTGGCGTTCCGTCTCCGCGATGCGATGTCCGCGCTGTTCGGCGTCAAGCGCATCGGCGGATACGGCCGAGCGAACCTGAAGCAGGTCAGGGCCGGGGAGCGGCTGGATTTCTTCCTCGTCGAGCATGCTGAACCCGACGTGCTGATCCTGACCGAGCGGGATCGGCACCTCGACGTCATGATCTGCATCGCCATCGAGGGCCGCCGACTGACGATCACGGCCTCCGTCGTCACCCACAATGCCTTCGGGGGCCTCTACATGCTGCCGGTTGCACCGGCGCATCGGCGGATCGTCCGTCACGATCTCAGGCTCCTGCAGCGATTCCTGCGGGGCAGCGTGGCGAATTCTGCGGTCCCATAACGTCAGGTGGCGCAGACCGTCGCGCTGACCGCCACCGTGCAATTCGATCCCTGGCGACATCAGAAGGCCGCCTCCTCGCAGGGTAGCAGACCGCCCGCGGCGGGCGAACAGACCGCAGATCGTCCGGGCACGAACGAAGAACGGCGCGCCTCGCGGCGCGCCGTTGTATTCATTCTCGGGATGTTGCGGCGGATTTCGCCTCAGACGGCCCGAGCCTGGTGCAGGTGCTCGATCTGCTGCTGCGTGTAGCCAAGGTCGAGCAGGACCTCGTCGGTGTGCTCGCCCAGCAGCGGCGAGGCCTTCACCTCGACCGGCATATCCGAGAACTTGATCGGGCTTCCCACCGTCAGGTACGAGCCGAGCTTCGGGTGCGGGACCTCGACGATGGTGCCACTGGCGCGCAGGGACGGATCGACCGAGAGTTCCTTCATCGACAGCACCGGCGAGCACGGGATGTCGAACTTGCGCAGGATGTCGACGGCCTCGAACTTGGTCTTGTCGGCCAGCCACGCCTCGATGGTGCCGAAGATGTCCATGATCTTGTCCTGGCGAGCCCGGGCCGTGTTGTAGGCCGGATCGTCGATCCATTCTTCCTTGCCGATCGCCTTGCAGATCGGCGCCCAGGCATGGCCCTGGATGGTGAAGTAGATGTAGGCGTTCGGGTCGGTCTCCCAGCCCTTACACTTGAGCACCCAGCCCGGCTGACCGCCGCCGCCGGCATTGCCGCCGCGCGGCACCACATCCGTGAACTCGCCGTGCGGATACTGAGGGTATTCCTCAAGGTAGCCGAGGGCATCGAGACGCTGCTGGTCGCGCAGTTTCACACGGCACAGGTTGAGCACCGAATCCTGCATCGACACAGCGACCTTCTGGCCCTTGCCGGTCTTGTTCTTCTGATGAAGCGCCGTGAGGATGCCGATCGCCAGATGCATGCCGGTGTTCGAGTCCCCGAGGGCGGCGGCCGACACGGTGGGCGGGCCGTCCCAGAAGCCGGTGGTCGAAGCGGCACCGCCCGCACACTGGGCGACGTTCTCGTAGACCTTCAGATCCTCGTAATGGTGGCCGTCCGAGAAGCCCTTCACCGAGGCGAGGATCATGCCCGGGTTGAGTTCCTGGATGCGGGCCCAGGAGAAGCCCATACGGTCCAGCGCACCCGGACCGAAATTCTCGACCATCACGTCGGACTGCTTGATGAGGTTCTCGAGAACCTCCTTGCCCTCGGGGGTCTTGGTGTCGAGCGTCAGCGAACGCTTATTGGAGTTGAGCATCGTGAAGTAGAGCGCATCGGCATCCTCGACATGGCGAAGCTGCGTGCGCGTCACGTCGCCTGCACCGGGGCGCTCGACCTTGATCACGTCGGCGCCGAACCAGGCCAGGAGCTGCGTGCAGGCCGGGCCAGCCTGGACGTGGGTGAAATCGATGATCTTGGTACCCTCGAGCGGCTTGCTCATCGTGGCGTTCTCCCTGTCGCTTAAACCGATAGACTTGGTTGGAAGCCGTTATCCGACATTCTGCCCGGTCGATCCGGGTTCTGGTTTGGCCAACACGACCGGTGAAGACGCGTCTTCAGAGTCGTCCTGGTCCGATCCGGCGCGCCGCCTTCAAGCGACGCGGGATTCGAGGTCTGCGAGGCGCCGGCGCAGGGTGCGCTCGTCGTTCCAGCGTTCGGTCTCGTCGCGGATAATCGCGGCGATTCCGGTGACGTTCTGATCGGGACCGTGGATCAGCCCGACCGTGAAGGCGATGGAGAGCGCGCGCCCGTCCTTGTGGATCGCCGGAACCCGCAGGACGTCGGCGCCGTACTTGGTCACCCCCGTCGCCATGGTTTTGGCGTACCCGTCCCAGTGGCGCTTGCGCTGTCGCTCCGGAGTGATGAGATCGAGGGACTGGCCGATCGCCTCCTCCGCCGCGTACCCGAAGATGCGCGTTGCGGCCGGATTCCAGACGGTGATCGCCCCCGCAGGATCGGACACCACCACCGCGTCCCCCGCAGCCGCCACCAGCGCCGCGAAATCGACGTCCTGCGCCATGGTCATGCCGTCTGCCGGCGGCCTCGCACTCCGCATCGTCGGATCGAAAGGCTCGGGGATTTCGGCATCGGACACTCCTCTGTTCTCCGCCGGGCCGAAACCCAGACGTTGGCGTTGCGAGGACTTGCTGTTTCGACGACTTGCTTTTTCTCTGCTTCCGTCGTTGGTATTTGGTATGCCAACGATTAGAGGGTGTCAACCGAGGCGTTCCGCACCGCTCGTGGGTTTCACACCGGGGCCATGAGGCCGGCCGTGACTGCCCGCGGAAGGGGTCGGAGCAGGGAGGCGGGCCGGAACGTTCTCGGATCGGTGCCGACAGAAAATGGTCGTCTGAGGGAGACACGCGATGGGGCCGAGCCCGAGCATCACAATCACGCAGATCGAAGGCTACAAATTCGCGGTCGATTTCGGCAGCATCCTGCCACACTTGATCGTCGACGAGGCCGTGCCGATCGGCAAGGGCGAGGGTCCCTTTCCCGAGCAGTTGCTGATGAGCGCCGTAACCAACTGCCTGTGTGCCAGCCTCGTGTTCGCGCTCGGAAAGTACAAGCAGGATGCGGGCGGGATTCGGGCCGAGGCCCATTGCGAGGTCACGCGCAATGCCGAGAACCGCCTCCGCATCACCGGGATTACGATCGCCATCATCCTCGGGGCGACGGCCGACGCCGTGCCGCGCATCGACCGGGTGCTGGAGCAGTTCCAGCGCTTCTGCACCGTCTCCGAGAGCGTCCAGGCCGGCATACCCGTCGCGGTGGCTGTCCGCGATGCGGCCGGCACGCTGCTGTCCTGAGAGTCCACCACCTCCGTTACGGAAGGATCTGCCATGACCCATTCGGATCGCACCACCGACACGGCCCCGGCGTCAGCCGCACCTGCATTGACTGCGCAAGCCCCGGAAGATCTGGCCCGCCTCTTCAACGAACGCGCCAATGCGGGTGACGTGGAGGGCCTGGTGGCGCTCTACGAACCGGATGCCGTGCTGGCCGCCGGCCGGGTGGTGGCGACCGGGCATGCCGAGATCCGGAAGTTCTATGCCGACCTGCTCGCCCGCAAGTCGGACTTTCCGGCGGCCGAGGCCCTGCCGGCGATCCGCAACGGTGACCTTGCCATGACCTTTGCGCGCCTGCCCAACGGCACGATCTCGACCGAGACGGCCCGGCGTCAGGCCAGCGGCGGATGGCTCTGGTCGATCGACCAGCTGAAAATCAAACCGCTTCCGGTGGACAAGGCGGACTAGCAGGCCCTCGGCGCCGCCCCACCCATCCGCCACAGAGGTTCGCATGATCGATCCCCAGCTCGCCGGGCGGCTCACCTTCGCCCATCGGCTTCCGACGAAGCCGCCCCTGCCTCCGGGGCGCCATGCCCTGGAATTGTTTGCCGAACGCGACGCGATGCTGGTGGTGCCGGATGGGATCGTGCCGCGCCGGCCGACGCCCCTGGTGGTGCTGTTCCACGGAGGCGGCGGCAGTGCCGAGAAGATCCTGCCGATGCTGGAGGACCACGCAAAGGCACGCGGCTTCCTGCTTCTGGCGCCCCAATCGCTGTTCCCGACCTGGGATCTGGTGATCGGCGGGCATGGTCCCGACCGCGAGCGGCTCGATCAGGCGCTCGCCGAGGTGAGCGCGCGCTACCTCCTCGACCCGACTCACCTCATCTTCGCGGGCCATTCGGATGGCGGCAGCTACACGCTCTCCCTCGGCCTCGCCAACGGCCACGTGGTCACCCACCTCCTCGTCTCCTCGGCGGGCTTCCTCTCCGTCCACCTGCAATCGGGGGCGCCGCGGATCTTCCTGTCGCACGGCACACGCGACGAGCAGATTCCGATCGCCCGCAGCGCCCGGGTCCACGTCGCCCAGTTGCGAGAGGCCGGCTATGAGGTGATGGCGGTCGAGTACGATGGGCCGCACGCCTACGATCCATCCGTGGTGTCCGAAGGGATAAGGGTCCTCCTCGAGGGTACGACCTCCTGAAGGTCCGAACGCGCCGGACGAATGCCCGGAGTCTCGCCGGCCCCTCGCTTCTTTGCGCCGGCACGACCCGGAGGACCTGCTGCAGCCTGATCGACAACGTCCACGATGCGGTCCGACGGCACGCGGCGCTCGGTTTCTGCGCGCCGATCCGAACAGGAGCCACGACAGGACAGGTCGCCCGCAGATCACGCCCCGCTCTACGCGAGCAGATCAACATCAGTGCAGGACTGGCGCCGCAAATATAAGTATGAACCCTTTTCGCCAGCTCGACGTTAGGACGGAGTTAATCCTAATCTTGAGCACCGCGACGATGCCGTTTGGCCCTTGGAAGAACACATCGGATCGCGCTGCGCGAACGCTTGTGATGGCAAATTCACACGCGGACGCTCCGTCCATGCTGGAAGTGTTGGGCAAACGTGGATTGGATATTTCCGTTGCCGCCATCGCGCTCTTTCTGCTCCTCCCGCTGCTGCTGATGCTCGGCCTGCTTGTCTGGGCGAGCGACCGCAAGGCGCCGATCTTCCGCCACATGCGGATTGGACGCGATGGCCGCCACTTCGGCTGCCTCAAGTTCCGGTCCATGATCACGGACGGCGATGCCGTGCTGCGCGCGCATCTGGCGGCGAACCCCGCCGCGCGGCGCGAATGGGAGGCGACGCACAAGCTCACTCATGATCCACGGATCACGAAGCTCGGCTCGATCCTGCGCAAGACCAGCCTGGATGAGCTGCCCCAGTTGGTGAACGTCTTGCGCGGCGAGATGAGCCTGGTTGGCCCCCGCCCGATCGTTTCCAGCGAGATCGAGCGCTACGGCGCGGCGTTCGCGGCCTGCTTTTCGGTCACGCCTGGAGTGACCGGCCTGTGGCAGGTGTCGGGGCGCAGCGATTGCTCGTACGCCGAGCGGGTCGCCCTCGACCTCGACTACGCCACCCGCTGGAGCTTCTCACGCGACATGGCCATCCTGTTGCGGACCGTCCCGACCGTGCTGACGCAGCGCGGCAGCCGCTGACATCCGGCAGCGCAGGCGTCGCTTCACAAGGTCGGGAATTCGATCGGATGGGACCCGGTCCGATTCGCCGGGGTGCCTTGCCTGCACTGCACCCGCACCTGGACCTGAACCCGGGAATCCCGATCGCGGCATGGCCGAACCCATGCCGGGCCATGTGCGATCGTCACGACGCGAGCCCGTGCCGTGTCTGCATCTATCGTGAAGCGACCGTCCTGGATCGGGCGCGGTTCTCGGATGAAGACGGGATCGGGAACGGCTTTTCGCGGCGCGCCGGCGCGTGAGACGTCTGCGAACAGAATCAGCTGCCGGCCTCGGTCTTCGGATTGTTAACAATCCCAATTGCGCAGTATCCAAGCGCGTCATAAAATACTTGAACAATTAGGGAGGCCGATCATGGCAGCAGGCGGAAATCTTGCACCTGCGACCCAGGACGATATCCTCAATGTCCGTCCCTACTACGATGATTTTCAGCAGTTCTTCAGCTTCTCGGATCTCACCCAAAACGACAGAGATCCTGAGGGTGGCCCTCTGACGCTGGTGGCGATCGAGCCAAAGCCCGGCACCGGCACGGGAGACTGGGCTTCCTTAAGCGACCCCAATACCGATGCCATCTATTTTTCCGTCGGCAATCCGTCCATCCGTGCTGAGGGCGTGGCCACCTTCGTCTACACGGTTGCCGATCAGGAGGGTCTCACCAGCACCGGCACGGTGCAGATCCTTTACGGGGAGCCCGCTCCGGAGCCGCGGTCGATCACGGTTTCGGAGGACACGCGCGTCTTCGTCGCCAGCTACATCATCGCCAATGGCGGAGGGACCAGCTACGATCAGCCCGAACACGGCGTGGTCTATCAAGAAGACGATCCGGAAAACGGCCGCAACCAGCTCATCTACTATCAGCCGGATTCGGACTTCAACGGTACCGATACCTTTGACCTCATATCCGGTCCCAACGGCGGCCCTCTCACTTACGCCCCCATCGTTCTCACGGTCACGCCGGTGGCGGACGCGCCCGAAGCCAACAACGACAGCGGCGCCACCGGCGCCGGCCAGCCCCTGCTCATCCCGGTGGCGCAGCTCCTGAGCAACGACACCGAAGCCGATGGCGACACGCTCACCCTCACGGCGGTCGGCGACGCCGCCAACGGCTCGGTGAGCCTCGGCAACGGCCAAGTCGTCTTCACGCCGAAAGCCGGCTTCACGGGTCAGGCCAGCTTCACCTACCAGGTCGAGGACGGGACCGGGCTCAGCGATACGGCCACCGTGAGCGTCACCGTCGGGCAAACCGCGACCGGCAGCTATGTGCGCGGCACGGCCGGCGCCGATACGCTGGACTACGCCTCCGCCACCACGCGCGTGCAGATCGCGGGTCTGGCGGGCGACGACACCCTTCGGGGCGGGACGGGCAGTGACGCGCTCAACGGCGGAGCGGGCAACGACATCGTCACGGGCGGCGCCGGCAACGACAGCATCACGGGCGGCATGGGCGCCGACCGCCTCGGTGGCGGTGCGGGCAACGACACCTTCCACATCGCGCGCGGCGATCTTTCCCTGACGGGTGCCACTGACCTGATCGTGGACTTCCAGGGTGCGGGCCAAGCCGGGGGCGATGTGATCCGCTTCACGGGCTTTGCCGCGGGCTCGACGCTGGAGCTGGTCGGTGCTTCAGGCAATGCGCGGGTGTACGAGGTGCAGGACGGAGCGGGCGTGTCGGAGGGGCAGATCCTGGTGAGCGCGGGCGGTGCGCTGGGTCAGGTACTGACCTCGATCGATTACGCCTTCGCCTGAACGCCAGGAAGGGGTCCGGTCCGAGCGCCCTTCCTGAAGGGTCCCAACTCCCCGACCGGACACGAGCAGCCTGCGCCCTCACGCGAACCGGCCCACCGGCTCCCCGGCCACACGGTTTGACTGAGATGACCGGCCGCGAGGTCCCGGCTCCGGCAGCACTGGTTCGGACCTGCGTTCGAAGGAGAAGGCCTTCGGTCGGCCTCGGAGCAAGGGCTCGGCTGAGCCCCGCGTTGTCGAGGCGTCCGCCAAAGGTTTGGGGGTGCGCCTTGCCGATGCTGATGCCCTGAATACTAGGGTGTGAACCGAACCAAGACGTTGCGAGAATTCTGGTTTTGTGATTCAGAGCCGCCGTTTGCAGCACGGAGGCGGCGATGGCGGACCTGTTCTGGC
>NZ_LMNJ01000005.1:0-247314 GCF_001423325.1 Methylobacterium sp. Leaf113 | reverse complement strand
CTTCAGCAACGCCAAGAGCGGCACCGGCAACAGCCTCAACAACATGATCACCGGCGATGGCGGCGCCCAGACCCTCAACGGCAAGGCCGGGAACGACATCCTGACCGGCCGCGGCGGGGCCGATATCTTCGTCATCGCCAAGGGCGAGGGCAGCGACATCATCACCGACTTCGCCTCCGGCGTGGACAAGGTCCGCATGGAGGGGGGCAACCTGCACAGCTTCGCCGAGCTGAAGATGGCAGCCAATCAGGTCGGGTCGGACACCGTCATCGCGCTCGGCGGCGGCGAGACGCTGACCTTGCAGAACGTGGCGCTCACGAACCTCAAGGCCGGCGATTTCGCCCTGCCGGCGGACCCGTCGCATCCGGGCATGACGTTGAGCTTCGCCGACGAGTTCAACACCCTCAGTGCCTCGGCCAATGGTCAAGGCACGGTGTGGAAGAGCGCACTTGGCGTCGGCACCAGCCAGGATCGGACCCTGGGGTCGAACCACGAGGCGCAGTACTACTCGGACAGCTCGGTGGGCACGAACCCGTTCTCGGTCTCGAACGGCGTCCTGAGCATCACGGCGGCTCCGGATCACGACGGCAACCCGCTGGGCCTGGCCTACACCTCGGGCGTGCTCACCACGGCCAAGTCGTTCGCCCAGACCTACGGCTATTTCGAGATGCGCGCCGAGCTGCCGGCGGGCCAGGGCATGTGGCCGGCCTTCTGGCTGCTGAACGCCGACGGGACGTGGCCGGCCGAACTCGACGTTCTGGAGTTCCTGGGCCACGACAAGGACACCGCCTACGCCACGGCGCATTCCTCGATCGGCGGTCATACCCTGACGAGCATGCCGGTGCAGACGGAAGACCTGACGGAGGGCTTCCACACCTTCGGCGTCAACTGGCAGAAGGACACGCTGGAATGGTACATCGACGGTGCGAAGGTGGCCGAGACGGCAACGCCGGCCGACATGCACAAGCCGATGTACATGGTCGTCAATCTGGCGGTGGGTGACACCGGCAGCTGGCCGGGCAAGTACGACGCCTCCATGCCGACCACGCATCTCGACGTCGATTACGTCCGGGTCTGGGCCAACGACGCCATCCACTGAGATCCTCGCGCTCGACGACCCCGATGCGCGAACCGGCGCGGCTCCCGCGCCGGGACCGGTACCGGCGGGCGGTCTCCGTCTGCCGGCGGGATCGGTGCAGCGCTGCGCCCGTGACGCTGGAAACGCAAGACGGCTCCGACGCAGGACGCGCCGGAGCCGGTCAGGTCGCTCTCGCGCGAGAGCAGGGTCAGACGATCAGGATGTGCCCGGCATCGAGGGTCGACAGGCTGAGGTTCAGAAGCTCCATCGTGTCCGAGCCATGCGTGATCACCACGTCGTCGATCGCGCCGTCATGATCGGCATCGACGAGGTGGCTTGCGGATTGGACGGCCGCGACGCTGCTGAAATCCGCCTTGGAGATGCGGAGCAGGTCCTTGTCGGAGCCGGAACCGCCCTGGAAGTCGAGCACCCGGTCGTGGCCCGACCCGAACACGAAGATGTCCGAGCCCGCACCGCCCTTCAGCACATCGTTGCCGGCGCCGCCGTCGAGGGTCTGACGCCCGGCACCGCCCTGGATGACGTTGTCGAGGCTGTTGCCGGTGGCCGTGGTGTTGGCACCGAACGCGAACAGGTTCTCGACATTGGCGGCCAGGGTATGGTTGGCATAGGCGATGACCGTGTCGGTGCCGCCGCCGCTGCTCTCCACCACCTTGTCCTTCGAGACGTAGTAGGTGTCGTCGCCGGCGCCGCCCGTCAGCGTGGAGGTGCCGTTGCCTCGGAGCGCATCGGCGCCCGATGTGCCCGTGAGGGTCTGGTAGCTGCCGCTGGCGACGAAGCCCTTGGTCGCGACAGCGCTCTCGTAGAGGGGCTTATCCTCGGCATTGAGCGCGAACAGGGTGCCGCCGGTCGGGCTCTTGTCCGGAGAGGAGGGGGCGGGCGTCGGGGTGACCGGAGTTGTCGGGGCGGCCGCGGTGCCGTCACCGGAATAGACGTGGATGTAGTCGATCTGCATCTTGGACGGAAACGTCGTCGTGGCGTCCGGATTGCCCGGCCAGGTCCCACCGACCGCGAGATTGGCGACCATGTACATTGGCTTGTGCAGGTCGGCCGGGGTGGCGATCGAGGCGACTTCCAGGCCGTCGAAGTACCAGCGAATGGTGTCCTTCTGCCAGTCGACGCCGTAGGTGTGGAAGCCCTTGGTCATGTCGGCGACGGTCGAGCCGATCGAGGTTTCGACCAGCGATCCCGTCTGCATCGACCGAAGCGTGGTCACCAGCGAGGTCGGCTTGCTTCCGACCACCTCCATGATGTCGAGCTCGGGGGGCCAGGTGCCATCCTGCGGCATCAGCCAGAAGGCCGGCCACAAACCCTGCCCGGCAGGAAGCTGGGCGCGCATCTCGAAATACCCATAGGTTTGGGAAAACGATTGATGCGACTGGATCATGCCGGACGTGTAATTGTAATTATTGATATAGGGCTTGATCGCGGCCGGAGCTTTCGCGGCAGTGATTTCAAGGACGCCGTTGTTGATCGTCCAGGGCTTGACCGAAGCGGTCGGCGTGTAGTTGCTGTTGATGTACCATTCCAGCTCTTTGTTGCCGGCCAGTGTGCTGCCGTTGACGTTGAGCGAAGATCCTGCCTGGGTCGTCTCCCAGGTTCCCGACTTGCCGTTCCACAGGCTCAGGCTGTTGAACTCGTCCGCGAAGGTCAGGGTGCGGCCCGCGGTCGATACCGGAAGCTGGAAATCGTCCGCGGTGAAGTCTGCAATCTTGTGGTTGCGGAAGATGAGCGACTCGCTCCCGCTCAAGGCCAGCTTGACGTCCGATCCGACCTGCGACATGGCCGACTTCACCTGGGCGAAGCTCGTCAGGCTGTAGCCGTCGAGCCGCGCCAGGTCGCCGGCCCCGCTCGTCTGGAAATCGACGATCACATCGCTGCCGTCGCCCTTCGTCACCAGGAAGGTGTCGCGCCCGCCGCCGCCGATCAGGACGTCGTTGCCCAAGCCGCCGTCGATCGTCTGGGCGCTGCTGTCGCCGCGGATGATGTTGGCGAGGCCGTTGCCCTCGACGCGGGCGATGCCGTTGATGTTCAGATTCTCGATGTTGTCGGCCAGGACGTAGTCGCGCCACCAGGTGGTCACGGTGTCGACGCCGCCCCCGGCCGCTTCGATGGGCTTCGTCTTCAGGTCGGGCAGCGCGTAGCTGTCGTCGCCTGCCCCCCCGGCCAGCGATGACACGGTGTTGGCCTTACCGGAAAGCGAGTCGGCGCCGCTGGTGCCGTTGAGGGTCTGACCGCCATAGGAAGTGGTGAACCACTTCGCCGGAGATGTACTGTCTCTCAGTGCAACACCAGATGAATTGAGCCAACTTGCCATACAACCTCACAATAGTGGTGAACGAATACGCAGGTCCAGGTCACGGATACGCGCTCAAAATGGCTAACAAACGATTGATGGTGCGATCAAGGTCGCTGTTCCTAAAAGGGCACACCCCCGCAGGAATCTGAGTGTCGAACAGCGGCTAAGCCTTCGTCGGACGCGAAGGGTCGTGCCGGCTCGGACGGGCGGGTCGCAAGCGCCATCGCGGCGGCCTCCCGCGTCACCCCCAAAGGCGCCCGCACGGCCCGAGCGGTTCCGGCGGCCGCCCGCGATGTCGTCGGCGACGCCGGCCGCCAGCGCGCGGCGCATGCGAAGGCCGATTTGAGGGGGCGGCCCGGCGGGGGAGGGGCCTGCCGGGCCTGCCGGCGATCGCCCGGTGCCGGCGCGGCCGATTCGGCGGCCGGACCTCGGGCCTCGATGCCTGCCCCCGCGGGGCCGGCCCCGGCACTCCGAAGCCCGACGAAGGTCGCCGCTGCGGCCTCCGTCCGGGTTGTACGGCACGTCCGCAGCCGGGGGCGACAGGGGATGTCCGACAATTCCAGGGGCCCGCGCAGGCAAACGGCAGCTTGGGACTTTCGGTTTGGCGTGAACCGTCCTCCCCGAAGGCCGTTTTCACCTCCACAGGAGGGACCGTCATGACCGTCGTCGCGTCGAACAAGATCTGGCTGGAGGGCAGTGCCGCGCGGAGCGAGGGCCAGCCCGTCTCCGCCAACCCGTATCCGGCGGGATCGCAGGAGAGTGCGGACTGGCTGGAAGGGTACACGACCGTCGAGGCCGAGCAGCTCGTGGCCAGTCCCGAGCCTGGCGAGAACATCTAGCCTTCGGCGGATCGGTCGCCGTTGCGGTTCGATCAACGAACGCAACGGCGCCGATGCAACGCGCGATCGCAGAAGGACCGCTCGACCCGAGGGCGGGACCGGTCCGCCTGGGCGATCCCCCGAACCGATGCAGGGCGCCGTCCCGGCTTGCCGCGCACCTGCGATCTGCCTCTGCCCAACCGAAATCTCCCGTCCCGTGCCCGATCACGCGCCGCTGCGCGGCGGCTCGCAGGTCTCACGCTGACCGTCGCGGTCGCGAAATCGGCGGGGCGGAGACCCCTTCCCGCACCGCGCGAAAGTTCCTCCACAGCTCGGAAACATGCTTCGGACCCGTTTGGTCGGACGCGCGTTCGCTGCTCACCAGCGTTTGGACAGAGGAATACCGCCATGACCGACACCAGTCAGATTCAGGAGCACATGCCCGTCGTCGGCTCCGATGGCGGACATGTCGGAACCGTGGATCACCTCGACGGGCAACGCATCAAGCTCACCCGCACCGATCCCGAGGCTCAGGGCCAGCATCACTTCATCCATATCGACTCGATCGCCGCTGTCGAGGGCGGCGAAGTCCGGCTGAATCGCACGACCGCGGAAGCCAAGGATGAGTGGGGCACGGCCGAGTAACACGATCCTGTCCCAGGGTAGGGAGCCGATGGCCCCCTACCCCCATGGGCGACGGACGGCTTATCGCCTGGTCCCGCAAAGTATTTTTGCGAAGTCCGAAAAGTTAATTTTTGGACAGCATTGCTGATTTTGGGCGGCCTGCACTCAGGACATGTCTTTCTTCGGTCATCATTGGCCCCGCGCCCTTGCAAAGCTGCGATATAGTGGTCATCGGACGGCGGGCGGGCATTATGCTGCGTTGCAAAATCAGCAAACCGCAGCGCACAAAAATGTGGTTCAATCTCCTCAACGGCGGCCCCTTGCCAGCCGATCAGGAGATTTCCCATGCGCGTCGCTCGCCTTCTCACCCTGACCGTTCTCGCGTCGGTGTCCTTCGCCGGCGGTGCCGCCCAGGCGGGTGAAGCCCTCTACCTGACGCCTCCGCTGTTTCGCGAGCAGGTGCGTGAAACCCAGCAGGTGCGCAGCGTCAGCGACCTGACCACCACGCCTCAGCCGACCGCTTCGGCCGGGCCTGCGGCGATGCCGCGGAGCGCGCAGGCGGCGGGAGAGGTGGAAACGACCGGCTCTTTCTGAAGAAGACCGACGGCGTCGACCCTGCGGGTCCGCCGCTGACCGCCTCGAACCGGGCTCATCGAGCGATTCCCGCGGGGATCTTCCTCGGTGAGCCGGTTTCGTTTTCGGGCCGGCATCGGTCCGGTTCTGGCAGGTATCCCCGTGAGCCTGTCGCGACGATCCTCGGCCCCAGCGCCACACGCATCCGGGACCGCCTCGTCCCCATCCGTGGCGGTCCACCCGGTCCCGAGTTCGGAATGCCGAGTTCGGAGTGCTAAGTTCGGAATACCAAGGGCCGGAAGGGACCTTTCGGCGTGACGGTTCGGCGTGAACGTGGAATCCCGGACGGGCTGCTTGGCCCGAGGCGCTGGGTTAGGATTAACGATATCTTAAACCCGTCATCGACCTATTCTCAGATCTGTGATGTTCTGAAACGAGCAGACAATCGCGCGCGTGTTGGCGAGGACCCATCGTGATTCCCGACGAAGATCCCCTCTGGTACGATCGCGAGGAATCCGACCCGCCGATGCAAAGATTGGCGATGCTGTGCGGCCTGGTCCTCGTTTCGCTGGCCTGCATCCTGTTTTTTCCGCTTCGCCTGTGGGAGAAACTGAAGAGGGGCGTCGTGGTCGCCTTTCAGGATGTGGAGCCGGTGTCCCGCAGGCCTTGAGCTTCCGGCGACGGGTCGGCGCGGCGCCGTTCGATCCGCCATCCGCGACGTTGCAGGGCTCAGCGTCCCGCCTTCCGTCCTGATCTGCGCCCGCAGGTCCGATCCGAGGGCTCCACGAGGCGGATTCTTGCGCGGGCGCGGAGCGGCCAGGAGGGTAGGATGGTGGATCGCGCATCGGCTTATCCGTCCGCAAGGCAGCCGCCGCGTCGGCTCGCCGCCCATATCGACTCCCTGCGGCAACTCCAGGCCTTCAACGATCGCGGCGGGATCCCGGTCCATTTCGACGTGATGCGCTCGATCGCGCCGGAGATCGAGATCGACGGGCGGGTCGACGCGTGCATGAGCCTGTGGGCGACCCACACGATCAGCGGCTTCGTCACCAAGCCGAAATACGACGCGGCCGTGATGACGTTCCGCTTCGTCACGCGCGGCCACGTCACCTACCGCCACCGCGCCGGCAATTCGATCGGAACACCGACGCACGCGACCCTCGTGGGATTCGAGGATCTGCGGGAAGTTCAGGCCTCGGGCAGCTTCAGCGCCCTCAGCGGGACGATCGCCGTCGAGACCCTGACGGCCGCCGATGCGGCCCTGATGGGTGATTCCCGCGGCCTGTCGTCCCTCGCGCCGGTCGCCGACATCGCGACCCCGGGCATGAGGGCCCTCGCCTGCTCCCTGCGCCAGATCCAGCGTCGGGTCCAGGAGGCCGATCCGGCGTGTGACTACGTCCTGCCCCTGGTTCAGGAAATTCTAAGCTATCAGCTGCTCTCGGCCTGGCCGAAGCGGGTGGAGCCGAAGGTTTGCGACAGGGTCGACGTTCCGTCCCGCAGCCTCCGGATGGCGCTCGACTATATCGAGGCGAACCTGTCCGGCCCCCTCACCTTGGCGGACATTGCGGCCGCCGCCGGGATCAGCGTCCGCGGCCTGCAGACCCGGTTCCGCCGGGACGTGGGACAGACGCCATTTCAATTCCTCATCGATCAGCGCCTGAAGCGGGTCCATCAGGATCTGATCAGCGCGCGCAATGCCGCCCTTCCGGTGGCGGTGATCGCGAAGCGCTGGGGCTTCGCCCACATGAGTGACTTCGGCCAGCGTTACCGGCGGCTCTACGGGTGCACGCCCTCCGAGACCCGTCGCTCGACTGCCTAAAGCACTGACTCAGACGGATGGTTCAGGGGATCGGCTGGCTGCGGCGAGGATGTCGGCGGCAGGTTTTGTCCAGACGAAGGGTTTGGCGCGCCGATTGTGCTCGGCGATGTACGGGAACAAGCGCAGCCCCTCCCGCGTGAAGTGTAAATCCTGAACGCGGATCGCAGCGAGTTCCGAGCGTCGGAGCGCGCCGGCAAGGGGCAGCAGAAACATGGCCTTGTCCCGGCGCTAGGCGAATGAGCCCGTGCAAACGGAAAGAAGCGTCACGACCTCCTCGCGGCCGAGAGCCGCCGCCTTCGCCTGCGGCCGCCCGTGTGTTCGGAACATGCCCCTGAGCGTCGCGCGTACGATCGGGTGCGACGGGCGCCAGTCGTGGCCGGCGATCTTGTGCGCTTGCCCGCTCGCCACCACGCGGCGCTCGATGGTGGCTCTGCTAAACGTGGTGACCTGCGCGGCGAGATAGGCAGCCGAGGTCTGCGGCTCCGCAGGCAGGCTCGCCAAGCGCTTCGTACGGCACCATGCAAGGGAGTGGGATTGCCCCGGTTCAGTGGACGGTTAGGGGACTTAGCTGAGCAGAGTTTTGATGATCGATTCTGACCCGGCCTTCTGCTCGTAGACGACGGGGGAGCGGTAGCCGAGCGCCGAGTGGCGACGCAGCGGGTTGTAGAAGCCCTCGATGTAGCTGAAGACTGCCATGCGGGCCTCCGCCTGCGAGCGGAAGCAGCGTCGGGCGAGCAACTCGCATTCAAGGGTGGAGAAGAAGCTTTCGGCCATGACGTTGTAGTAGGCGTCACCGACCGAGCCCATCGATGGGCGCACGCCCGCCTCCCGGCATCGATTGCCGAAGGCCAGCGACGTATACTGCGATCCCTGGTCGGAGTGATGGATCACGTCACGCGGCTTGCGTTGCGTGACGGCCATCTCCAGGGCGTTCAGCACCAGCTCGGAACGCAGGTGGTTGTTCATCGCCCAACCGACGATCCGCCGGCTGAAGGCATCGAGTACCACGGCGAGGTAGAGGAAGCCGGCTGCAGTTGGCACGTAGGTGATGTCGGCAACCCACAGCCGGTTCGGTGCCTCGGCCACGAAGTTGCGATCGACGAGGTCGGGGGCCGGGCGCGCCTCCTGATCGCGCCGTGTGGTCACGGGACCGCCGCGCCGATGGCTGGCCCCGACGAGGCCGGCCTCGCGCATCAGCCGAGCGATGCGTTTGCGAGAATGCCGCTCGCCCTGCTCGCGTAGGTCGGCGTGGACACGCGGCGCGCCATAGGTCTCGTGTGAGCCGAGGTGGACGGTGCGGATCCGCTTCAGCAGCACGGCGTCCGCCATCGCCCTCGCCGAGGGCTCCCGGCGGGCCCAGGCGTAGTACCCGGCCTTCGACACGCCAAGCACACGGGCCATCACCGTGATCGGAAAGTCGGCCTGATTGGCACTCATGACCCGGAAGACCCCGACGGCAGGACCCCGGTCTCCCGCGCGAACCAGGCCGTCGCGCGAGAGAGGATATTGCTTCGCTGACCTTCGGTTCGCGCTCCAGCTTCAGCTGTCGGTTCTCCCGCCGAAGCCGGACGAGCTCGTCGCGCTCGGTCGTCGTCAGGCCGGGATCGACCATCTGCGGCTTGGCCTCGGATCGGCCTTCGCCGCGGTCAGCCTCCGTGACCCAGTTCTGGATGGTCTGTCGCGATGGCTCGAACTCGCGGGCGAGGTCGGTCGGGTCGCGGCCGGCACGGACCAGATCGACCATCTGCCGGCGGAACTCAGCCGGGTATGCGGGACGGGTCTTGGGCATTGGGCAAACACCTCACGCAAAAACGTTCTGGGTGTCCACCAAACCGGGGCAATCCCACCCAATCCCACGGAAAACCCGGCGCGGTTCAGTGCCGGTTGTTGCCCCAGACCGGACCGTCGCCGACCCGCACCCGGAGGGCGGCGAACCGGGCCGGGAGCTTGCGCTTCGTGCCCTGGCGCCACGTCACACGCCGCCAGGGCAGATCGGACAGCATGGCGTCGGCGTGCCGCGGCTCTTGGTCCGGCACGGGCTTGCGGGCGCACCGCGTCGGCGGCACGAGGCGCATGTCGGCCGCGTAGAACTTCCGGTTCAGGCCGAAAGGCTCTCTCTGCTGAACCCCAAGGATTGCTCGAAGCTAGCTAAAGCCCTATTTTCATAGGGCTTTAGCCAAGATTTCGGTGGTGCCGGTTGCGGGACTTGAACTCGCGACCTACCGCTTACAAGGCGGTTGCTCTACCAGCTGAGCTAAACCGGCGTGCCGCCTTGCGCTAGCAGGGCCGTCAACGGCGCGCAAGTCCGGTGCTGGGGGGGCGGGACGGATCGTCGGTCGGGTGACGGCGAGCGCGTGGCTAGGCGGCGAGATCTCCCAGCCGGCGCGTGTCGGAGAAGGTGCGGCCATCCGGGAAGCGATAGCGAACCGCTTCCGTCAGGCGCCCGTTCGGCCAGATTTCGATCGCCTCCGGGCGGGTGAGGGCATCGGTCTGCTCCAGGGCGTCGGCGGCGGTCATCGGCGCGTCGCGCCCGCCCCCGAGGTGCCGCCACCACTGCACCGCCTTCTCGCGCGGGTAACCGGCCTGGGCGAGACCGATGACGATCTGGTGGTGCCGCCCATCGTGCAAGTGGAAGGTCACGGCGAGGTCGTCGGGGAAGCCGGAGCGCGGACGGGCCGCGAAGCTCCAGTCGGCGATGGGCTCCCAGGTGGCGGAGGTCCGGGCCGGCCCCGGGTTGGAGAGGATTGGGTGTGCATCGTCGGCGGACGCTTCGTGGCTCGGGCCGGCCTCCTCCCCGTCGGGCTCGACCCAGCAGGCCTCGCAGGTGCTGGCATTGAGGGCGATCAGGGCGCCGCAGCCGGGGCAGGCCTTGGCGCGGATCTCGCCCTCGCGGCCCCGGATCGCCGCCGCGCTGCGGGCGGTGACGATGTCGACGGGGCCGTGCATCCGCACCAGCCCGGCATAATCGAGGATGAGCGCGTCGGTCTTGCCGGGCGCGCGCCGCAGGGCCCGGCCCACCTGCTGCACGTAGAGCCCGGTGCTTTGCGTGGGCCGCAACAGCGCGATGAGATCGACCTGGGGTACGTTGAAACCAGTGGCGAGCACGCCCACCGAGGTCAGGCAGCGCACCCGGCCCTCGCGGAAGTCGCGGACGATGCGGTCGCGCATCCGCTTCGGCGTCTCGCCCGAGAGGGTTTCGCAGGAATACCCTTCGTCTCGGATCGCGTCGCGGACGGCCGTGGCGTGGGCGATGCCGGCGCAGAACGCGAGCCAGGCGCGCCGCCCGTGCCCGTAGCCCACCAGTTCCTCCACCGCCGCGCGGGTGATCCAGTCCTGGTTCACCGCCGCCTCGAGGGCACTGGGGATGTAGTCGCCGCCGCGCCGCGGCACGCCACTCACGTCGAGGGCGGTGATGGTGGCCTTGGAGACCAGGGGAGCGAGGTAGCCCTGATGGATGAGGTCGCCGACATTGGCCTCGTAGACGATGTCCTCGAACAGCCGGCCCGCACCCGCGTCGAGACGGCCGCTGTCGAGGCGATAGGGCGTGGCGGTGAGGCCGACGACGCGCAGATGGGGGCGTGCGGTTCGCAGGGCGGCGAGGAAGCGGCCGTAGCGGGTTTCCGCGTCGCGCGGGATGAGATGGGCCTCGTCCACGATGACGAGCTCGAACGGGTCGAGCTCGTGCGGGTCGAGGTCGTGCGTCCGGTTCCAGATCGACTGGATGCCGCAGAACAGGACCTGCGCGCCGGCGTCGCGGCGTCCCAGCCCGGCGGAATAGATGCCCGCGGGGGCCTCGGGCCAGAGCGCGAGGAGTTCGCGGTGGTTCTGCGCGATCAGCTCGCGGGTGTGGGTGACGACGACGATGCGGTGGGCCGGATCGCGATCCAGCACCTCCCGCACCAGGGCCGCGATGACGAGCGACTTGCCGGCCCCGGTGGGCAGGACGATGAGCCCGGCGCCGGCCCGGCGCGTCCAGGCGGCGTACAGGGCATCGAGGCTGGCACGCTGATAGGGTCGAAGGTCCATCGGCGGGGGTTCTAACGCCGGCGGGCGCCGCCGTCCGTGGCCAATCTGCCGCGTCCCGCGTCGGCGCGATGGCGGGTCCGGGAATGTCCCGCCGGCAGGCGCCCGGCCGATCGTCCCGGCGGGCTGCGCCCGCCGGGATATCCGGTCGTTCCGACGACCGCGCTCAGGCTGCCGCGAGAGCCGCCGCCATCTTCTGCGCGAAGGCGACCGGATCGCGCGGCGTGTCGCCGTCCTGGACGCGGGCCAGGTCGAGCAGTGTGCCGGCGGCGTCGGCGATATCCTCCTGCGCCTCGATCCGGGCCCCGAGGGAGCGGATCAGCGGATGGCGCGGATTGATCTCGAGGACCGGCAGGCCGCCGGCGCCCCGCCCGGCGCGACGCAGCAGGCGCTGCATCTGCAGGTCGGGGCCATGACCCGAGGCGGACAGCACCACGGCGCTCTCGACGAGCCGGTCGGTGGCCCTTACGTCCGACACATCCGCCGCCAGCGTGGTCTTCAGGGCGGCGACGAGCGCCTCGACGGAGGCCGGAGCCTCCTCACCCTCGGGGGTCTCGCTGGCGAATTTCGACAGGTCGACCGACCCCTGCGTGACCGAGCGCAGGGGCTTGTCGTCGAAGCGCCCGAGTGCCTCCGGCCAGAACGCGTCGACATGGTCGGAGAGCAGCAGCACCTCGACCCCGCGCGCGCGGAAGCCTTCGAGCTGCGGCGAGCGCCGGAGGGCGTCGGCATCGTCGGCCACGAGGTAGTAGATCGCGTCCTGGCCGTCCTTCATGCGGGAGACGTAGTCGGGCAGGGAGGTCCAGCCCTCGACGGCCGAGGAGTGGAAGCGCAGCAGCGGCGCGATCTCGGACCGGCGCTCGTGATCCTCGTAGATGCCTTCCTTGAGGACCGGGCCGAAATTCTCCCAGAACGGCCGGTAGCCCTCGGCGTCCTTCGCCCGGGTGGTGAGTTCAGACAGCACCCGCCCGGTAACGGCGCGACGGATCTTGGTCAGCACCGGCGTCGCCTGCAGCATCTCGCGCGAGACGTTGAGCGGCAGGTCCTCGGTGTCGACCACGCCCTGCACGAAGCGCAGCCAGGAGGGAAGCAGTTCGGCTTCGTCGGTGATGAACATGCGCCGGACATGCAGGCGCACCTTGCTGGCGCGTTCGCCCTCAACCGCCTGGAACGGCTTCATGCCGGGCACGAACAGCAGGGCGGAGAATTCCAGAGCCCCTTCGGCGCGCCAGTGCAGGGTGGCCCAGGGCTCGTCGAAGTTCATGCCGACATGGCGGTAGAACGCGGTGTACTGCTCGGGCGTCACCTCGGACTTCGCCTTGCGCCACAGAGCCGTGCCCTGGTTGGCGTTCTCCTCCTTGCCGTCCTCGCCCTGGATGGCGATCGGCACGGTGATGTGGTCGGCCCATTTGCGCACGACGTGGTCGAGCCGGTAGCTTTCGAGGTACTCGTCGGCATCGTCCTTGAGGTGCAGGACGATGTCGGTGCCGGGCTCTGCGCGGGTGGCGGGCTCCAGGGTGTAGCTGCCCTGTCCCTCGGAGGCCCAGGTCCAGGCCTCGTCCGAGCCGGCGCGGCGCGAGGTGACGGTGACCCGGTCGGCGACCATGAAGGCCGAGTAGAAGCCGACGCCGAACTGCCCGATCAGACTCGGCTTGTCCTCGGGCTTGGCGTCTCCCAGGCTCTGGCTGAAGGCCCGGGTGCCCGAGCGCGCGATGGTGCCGAGGTTCTGGGCCAGTTCCGCCTTGGTCATGCCGATGCCGGCATCCGAGAGCGTCAGGGTCCGGGCCGCTTTGTCGGGGACGATCCGGACCTTGGCATCGGGCGGCAGGGCGGAGGCCTGGTCGGTCAGCGCCTCGAAGCGGCGCCGGTCCATGGCGTCGGCGGCATTGGCCACCAGCTCGCGCAGGAAGATCTCGCGGTCGGAATAGAGCGCGTGGACCACGAGGTCCAACAGGCGGCCGACTTCGGCACCGAATTCGTGCCGTTCCACGGTGTCGCTCAAGGGAACGCCTCCTGATGGCGAAAAGAATGAGAAGCGAGCGCGATATGCCTCCGCGCCGAGGCGAATTCAATGGCGGCCCAGCTCGAGTCCGCGATCCCGGCGGACGGATGTCTCCGGTGACGATCGGGCCGCCATCGCGGATGCGCTTCGATTCCGCCGTGCTGCAATGCAACCTTCGCGGGTCTGGGGCGTAGCCGTGCCTTCACACCCACCCAGAGCGAGACGGCCCCGATGGAACCGATGAAGCCGATGGCCCCCATGAAGCCCATGGAACCGATGAAGCCGATGAAGGGATCGGATCCCTGGTGGCCGCAGGAGCTGGGCCAGCCCTCCACCAGCGGCGGGCAGAACGACATGCGCTACGCGTTCTTTCCCGACAAGCATCGCCTGCTGATCGAAGCCGACGGCAAGCTCACCACCTATGACAGCGGCGACCACCAGATCAGCGGCGTCTCGCAGTCGAACGGGCGTTCGCCGACCTTCTCGAGCCAGAACGGCGATGTCGCCGTCGACGACCTCAAGGTGGTCGACTGAGCGTCGGGCCGGCGCGGGAGACCGCTCCCGCGCTGCCCGGAGCCGTCCCGCACGATGGCACTTCCGGGATGAAGACCCGTCTCAAGGCAGGAGCCTGTTTCAGGCCACGGCCCGCCCGGTCTCGCCGGTCCCGCGCGACCAGCGCTCGATCGCCTTCGGAACTTCGCTGGCCGGGCTCGGCCGGGCGAAGTAATAGCCCTGGCCCTCGTCGCAGCCCTCGCTCCGCAGGCGCTCGAACTGCGCCTCGGTCTCGATCCCCTCGGCGGTGGTGCGCATGCCGAGGCTGAGGCCGAGGCCGATCACCGCCCGGACGATCAGGCCGGAATCGGTCTTGTTGGTGATGTCGCGCACGAACGACTGGTCGATCTTGATCTTGTCGAACGGGAAGCTGCGCAGGTAGCTCAGGGATGAGTAGCCGGTGCCGAAATCGTCCATGGCGATCCGCACTCCGAGGCGGCGCAGGGCGTAGAGCGTCGCCAGCGTGGCCAGGTTGTCCTTGAGCAGCACCGACTCGGTGATCTCCAGTTCGAGCCGTCCCGGGGGGAGGCGGCTCGCCGACAGGGCCTGGCGCACCGCCTCGACGATGACCTCGTCGCGGAACTGCACCGCCGAGACGTTGACCGCGACCTTGATGCCGTCGGGCCAGCGCATCGCCTCGGTGCAGGCGGTGGTGAGGCACCAGGCTCCCAGCGGTACGATGAGGCCGATCTCCTCGGCGACGGCGATGAAATCCCCGGGGGGCACGAGACCGCGCACCGGATGGCGCCAGCGAACCAGCGCCTCGAAGCCCCCGACGCGGCGGGCACGGAAATCGTAGATCGGCTGGTAGTGCAGCTCGAATTCTTCGCGCGCCAGCGCCTCGCGCAGATCGAGTTCGAGGGCCCGGCGCGCCTGCAGGCTGATATCCATTTCGGCTTCGAAGAAGCGCCAGGTTCCGCGCCCATCCGCCTTGGCGCGGTAGAGGGCGACATCGGCGTTCTTGAGGAGCTTGTCGCAGGTCGTGCCGTCGCCGGGCGCGAAGCAGACGCCGATGCTCACGCCGACGCTGGCACGATGGCCGTCGATCTCATAGGGCGCACTGACCACCTCGACGATCCGGCGGGCCAGCACGGCGGCCTCCTGCGGGCGGCCGGTCTCCGACAGGATGATGGCGAACTCGTCGCCGCCGAGACGCGCCACGGTGTCGACGTCCCGCACGCAGGCCCGGAGCCGATCCGCGACGGCCCGCAAGAGGGCGTCGCCCACCGGATGCCCCAGGGTGTCGTTGACCTCCTTGAAGCGATCGAGGTCGAGGCAGAGCACCGAGAACGGGCTGCCGGCGCCGAGATGCGCCACCGCCTCCTCGATCCGCTCGCCGAACATCGCCCGGTTCGGCAGGCCGGTGAGAACGTCGTGGCGGGCCATGAAGGCGATGCGGGCATCGGCTTCCCGGCGCTCGGTCACGTCCTCGTAGGTCGCCACGAGGCCGCCCCCGCGCACCGCCTTGTGCGAGACGGCGACCACCCGGCCATCGCCGAGATGGAGGAAATCCGCGTCCACGGTGCCGCCGCTCGCGGTTTCGGCCTGCGCGCGGACGAAGGCGTCCGGCGCCGGCTCCGGGTAGTCGCACCGCGCGGCGCTCAAGGACGCGACCTCGTGGTAGGTCAGGCCGAAGGGGAGCTGCGCCGAAGCGAGGCCGAAGATCTCGCAGTGGCGCCGGTTCACGACGGTGAGCCGCCCGGTGGAATCGAACAGGCACAGGCCCTGGGACATGTTGTCGAGGGCGGTGTCGAGCCGCAGGTTGGTGGATTGGAGGGTCGCCTCCTGGATCTTGAGCAGGGTGATGTCGCTGCAGACCGCGATGAACCCGCCGGTGCGGGTGTCGCTCCGGCTGATCCGGAGCCAGCGGCCGTCGGCGAGGCGGAGTTCGCTGCGCTCGTCGGTGGCGGACAGGAGAGCCCGGGCGAGCGTGCCCGAACCGCCGCCATGGCCCTCGGCGAGACGGGCGATCGTGCTGCCCGGTGCCAGAGTACCGGAGGAGAGGCCGAGATAATCCTCCGCCTGGCTGTTGGTCAGGGTGATCCGTCCGGCCTCGTCGACGACGACGATGCCTTCCCGCGAGGTCTCCAGGGCGTCGGCGAGCTGGTCCTCGGCGGAAATCCGCTGCGCGACCTCCTTCTCCATGGCATGGCGGATGTTGTCCCGCATGGTGCCCATGGCGGCCAGCAGGGTTCCGACCTCGTCGCCGCCGCCGGCCGGCATGGTGCCGCTGAGATCGCCGCCCGCGATACGGGTGGCCGCCCGCGAGGCATCGGCGAGCGGGTTCATGATGCGGCGTGCCAGGCAGAACGCCACGGTGCCGGACAAGAGCACGGCGATGAGGGTTCCGAGGAGATTGAACCGGGTCTCCCGAGCCACGATGGCGCGGGCCTGCTGACGATAGATGAAGCCGTCGCCCGCGGTGTAGTTGATGAACAGGTCGAAGTTTTCCTCTGCCACGGCGGCGTGGCGGTCCAGGTCCGCATAGGCCGCTTCGTCCCGGCCGAGATCGGTGATCCTGGCCCGCGCCTCCGTCCAGGCGGCGACCGCCTGCTCGGCCGCCTGCGCCGCTCGCGTCGCCCGCTCGGACTGGGCGCGCTCCACGGCGATCTCGAGGTCCTCGGCGAGCAGGCGCTGCAGACCGACGAGGCGCTCGTCGAGAACCGTGCGGGCCGCCGGATCGGTGACCATCCAGCGCCGCGCTTCGGCCGTCCGCATCCCGGCGAAATCGGTGGCGG
This sequence comes from Methylobacterium sp. Leaf113, assembly GCF_001423325.1. NCBI lineage: Bacteria > Pseudomonadati > Pseudomonadota > Alphaproteobacteria > Hyphomicrobiales > Methylobacteriaceae > Methylobacterium > Methylobacterium sp. Leaf113. The sequence goes on along the minus strand of NZ_LMNJ01000005.1, from coordinate 230,770 downwards.
CGGCGCGCGCGTAGTTGATCGACATCAGCGAGCGGTCGAAGGTCTGGCTGACGAGTTCGTCGGTCCGGCGGATGCTGGAGGCGGCCGACAATCCGAGCGCTCCGGTGATCGCGCTCATGATCAGGAAAGCGATGACGATCCATCCCCGGATCGTGCCAAGCAACTTGCCGGTTATCGTGCCGAATGCTTCCATCAAACTCCGGCGGCCTCGGAAACGCGACGGCATCGGGGTTTCGGGAAACGTCATCACTGCTGTCCCGTTGCCCCTGCCAAAGAAGAATAATCGAGATATGTTAAAGCGATCTTGCTGCATGCCTTGAGCGTTTCGACCTTAACCGCCCGTTCACTCCGTTATGACAGGGGTCGTGGTGCCGAGTCTTCCCGTCGATTGTCCGGTCCTTCGTTCGATGTCGACGGGCCAAGCGGAAGGCCACGGCATTACGAGCGGATGGAGAACGGATGCGGCGCCTGACCTCATTCTGCGTGGCGTTCGGATTTCTGGGGGCGGCCAGCGCCGGCCTCGCTCTGGCGGCCGTCGGAACTCCGAGCCTGCACGTGTCGCAGAAGGGGCGCGCCTTCCAGCCGAACGCCCTGAATGTGTCGCGGGACGCGCGGGTGGAGATCGTCAATGACGATGGCGACCTCCTCCACCACGTCTACATCGACGCGCCCGACTTCAGCTTCGATTCCGGGGACCTGAAGCCCGGAAGCCGGACCCAGGTGGTCTTCACCGTACCCGGGACCTTCGCGGTTTTGTGCGGCATCCATCCCAAGATGCGCCTGACCGTCCGCGTCGACGGCCACTGAGGTCCCGCGGGAGCCTTCCGCCTCCCGCCGCCGAGGCGGTCTCGGCCGCGAGAGGCTTTCGTTTGTCGTGTCGGGATAACCGGTTTCCGCTGATCCCGGACACCCTCTAAAGCACGGTCGAGCCCTGCAGCAGCGCATGGGCGCCGTAGTAGAGCCCGATGAAGGCCGCGAGGGCCGCCCCGAAGCCCACGGGCGTCAGGGCCAGGCTGCGCAGGCGGTAGGGCGCCGTGGCGTTGTCGGCGGCGATCGCCACCATGGCGACGATGATCGGGGCATGGCCGATCGCGTCGATCTTCCCGAACTCGAAGATCGCCGTGACGAAGGTGGCGGCCAGCAGGATCGCGGCGACCCGGCGGACGAGCGGCGTGCAGACCAGCGCGAAGGCGAGCGCGAACTCCACCGCCCCGGCGGCCTTCATGAAGAACTCGCCCGTGAACCCGAGTGTCATGGCGGGATGTTCGATGAAGAGCGGATAGGACCATTGGGGATAGGCCCATTTCTCGACCGAGGCCCACATCAGGGTCACGGCGGCGGTGTAGCGCACGAGATCGAGCGGCCGGACGTTTCCGGGCAGCGCGCGGCCGAGGCCGGTCAGGGCGCAATAGCCGGCGAGTCCGAGGAAGATGGGATAGTCGGCGAGGTGGAATGCGCCGTACTCGGCCACCGCGGTGGCGAACAGCACGACGATCCCCAGGGCCGTGAGGGGCATCGTCCGGCGCCACAGGAACCCGGTGGCGATGGCGAGCTGGAACCAGGGCAGGGCGGTGTTGGCGGTTTTCAGCTCCGGAGTCAGGATAACGCCGCCCAGCGTCCAGAGCGCGACGAAGAAGGCGCCCAGTACCGCCCGGAACATCAGTTCGGTGTTGGCGCGCGCCCAGGCGGTGGTGCGGTCGAGGGATCGGATCAGTGCTGCCCCCAGCACCGTTCCCTCGAGGAGACCCCCCACCAGCAGGGCGAGGACCGAGAGGCCGACCAGCTTCTCGAAATCCGCGCACAGGACTTCGTCGAGGCCGCGCGGGGCGCCGACGAGATCGTAGGCACAGAACCATTTGACGTGCGCCATCGCGGCATTCGTGCCGGCGAGGGTGAGGAGCGTCGTCGTCATCATGACTGCGCCACGCGGCAGCCAGCGTCTTCCAGAGTGCATGGGGGAGGCCTTGTTCACGACGCCGGCGCGGGGGCTTGCCGGTCGGTAAAAACTACGCGTCTTTGTTCTTTCGCGGAAGGAATTCGTTAACGGATCTTACCGAATGGTTAACTTGTCCGAGCCCTGATTCACAGCGATCGCGAAGTATTCCTCGCATCCGACCATCGGCGGTCAGGGTTTGATGACGGTGGCGAACGAAAGGCTATGGCGACGACTGGCCTGCCAAGCTTGGCAAAGTTAGACAAGAACCATGACCTGCCGTTTCGTCCGAAGGGCCCGATGATCGCAGCTTTGAGCCTGTCGAGCCTGATGCTTGGAACGGGCCTGTCCTACGCGGCCACGCGGAGACCGGACCGGGCCGATCGCCTCGAACTCTGGTCCGGGCGCCTGCTCGTCGGCGGGCTCGGACTTCTGGGCGCGAGCCTGCCGCTGTTCCGCTGAGGACGAGCTTCGTCGGAGGGGCGCGTCGTCAGTTGAGGCGATGCTGGGGAGCGGCGGCCGCCGGACCATCGGCCGTCAGGGAGGTCAGGAAGGCGATCAGGTCCTGCTTCTCGGTATCGGTCAGGCCGAGCGGCCGAATTGCGGGCGAGCGGCTCGGCCGGTCGATGCCGCCGCGATCGTAGAGATCGATGACCTCTTGCAGAGACTGCAGCGAACCGTCGTGCATGTAGGGCCCGCGCTCGGCGACATCGCGCAGGGTCGGGGTCTTGAACGCGTAGCGCAGCTGCTCCGAGTCCGGGAAGAACGCGGCCCGGCCGATGTCGCCACCGGTGCCCGCGCCGATGTCGTGGAAGGAGCCGTCGGTGAAGGTCCAGCCGGAATGGCAGGCCGCGCACTGGCCCTTGCCGTTGAACACCGCGAAGCCGGCCTTCGCGCTCGGGCTGATGGCGTCCTCGTTTCCGGCGACCCAGCGGTCGAACGGGGCTTCGCCGGACACGATGGAGCGCTGGAAGGTGGCCAGGGCCAGCTCGACGGTGCGGCGGCTGATCGCGCTTTCAGGGGGAGCGCCGGGGGCGGAGGCTGCCGTGGTGTGATCCGGGAAGGCGTCGGCGAAGGCCCGGACGTAAGTGGGCTCGGCCCGGAGGCGCTGCATCAGCGTGTCTTCGGGCAGGTTCATCGCGCTCGCGCTCGTGATCGGCGTGAAGGCGACATTCTCGAGATCGCGAAACTTGCCGTCCCACCCCAGGATCGGGATCTGGGCGACGTCGAGGAGGGTCGGCGTGCGCACCTTCATCGCCGCACCGGTCTCGCCGATGCCGCGCGGCCGGCCATCGCTCCACGACCGGGACGGAATGTGGCAACTGGCGCAACTCATCGTGCCACCGCCCGAAAGCCGCGGATCGAAGAACAGGCGCTGACCGAGTTCGGATTTCGCGGCGCTGTAGGGATTGTTCGCCGGATGGACCGGCTCGTCGACGCGTCGATAGGTTTCGCGCAGGGCCGCAGCCTCGGCCTGCACCGTGCCGGCCCTGGTTCCCCTCGGCTCGCCCGCCCCCAAGGACCCGATGCCGAACCCCGACGCCATGGCGGCGATCAGGGCGGCGCCCGCGAGCATGCTCCCGACCTGTCTGCGCATCGCGATCTCCTGATCCTGCCAGCGCTAGTGGGAACCCGTTAAGGAAATCTCACGCCGGTTGTTATGGTCCATTTGCCGCATCCCAGCTTCTGGAACGTCTGGCGCGATCGTTGCTTAGGCCGGCCCAGCCAGCGATGGCTGCGCATCCGCTCAGGTGTCCTCGGATGTCGCATCGCTACAGGACGAGAGGCTCGGCATGACGAAATACAAACTCGAGTATATCTGGCTCGACGGCTACACCCCGGTGCCGAACCTGCGCGGCAAGACCCAGATCAAGGAGTTCGACGGGTTCCCGACGCTCGAGCAGCTTCCGCTCTGGGGCTTCGACGGCAGCTCGACGATGCAGGCCGAGGGCGGCAGCTCCGACTGCATGCTCAAGCCCGTGCGGCACTTCCCCGATTCCACCCGCAAGAACGGCGTGCTGGTGATGTGCGAAGTCATGATGCCCGATGGCGTCACGCCGCACGCATCGAACAAGCGCGCCACCATCCTGGACGATGACGGCGCCTGGTTCGGCTTCGAGCAGGAGTATTTCTTCTACAAGGACGGCCGCCCGCTCGGCTTCCCCGCCGCCGGATACCCGGCTCCGCAGGGCCCGTACTATTGCGGCGTCGGCTACAAGGAAGTCGGCAGCATCGCCCGCAAGATCGTCGAGGAGCACCTCGACCTCTGCCTCGACGCCGGCATCAACCACGAGGGCATCAATGCCGAGGTGGCCAAGGGCCAGTGGGAGTTCCAGATCTTCGGCAAGGGCTCCAAAAAGGCCGCCGACGAGATGTGGGTCGCCCGCTACCTGCTCCAGCGCCTGTGCGAGTCCTACGAGATCGACGTCGAATACCATTGCAAGCCGCTCGGCGCGACCGACTGGAACGGCTCCGGCATGCATGCCAACTTCTCGACCGAGCACATGCGCACGGTGGGCGGACAGGCCTATTTCGAGGCGCTGATGGCGGCCTTCAAGGAGAACCTTGACGACCACATCGCCGTCTATGGCCCCGACAACCACATGCGCCTGACCGGCAAGCACGAGACCGCGGCCATCGACCAGTTCAGCTACGGCGTCGCCGATCGCGGCGCCTCGATCCGCGTGCCGCACAGCTTCGTCAACAACGCGTACAAGGGCTATTTGGAAGACCGCCGGCCCAACAGCCAGGGGGACCCCTACCAGATCGCTTCGCAGATCCTGAAGACGATCTCGTCGGTTCCGACCGAGACCAGTCAGAAGGCCGCCGCCTAAGATTTAGGCGATTTCCGTAGATATTTGCTCGATTTAAAATCACGGCCCGTCGCATCACCTGCGGCGGGCCTTCTTTTTTGCCTGTTTCGCAGGCGCTAAATCCTTTCGCTGGCACCTTTGCGCCGGATGCGGCCAGGCCAGTTGGGCCGTGGCCAGACACCGCGCGCCGAAGTCGGCAGACAAGCGTGCGCTGGGGCGATCCGTGCAGCGGTCGATCCAGGCGTCGAGGAGTGGGTCGCCGGACTTGTCGAATCACGCATAGGGCGAGTGCCGCAGCAGGTCCGGCAGCCGGAGCCCGGATCGAGCACGAGCGTGGCTACGGCTATCGCCTGATCGAGGATGGAGCGCTGCCGCCTCAGATCTTTGACCGGATCGAGATCGAGGCCCTGGTGCTCGGCCTGTCGGAGGTGCGGCACAGGGGGGGGGCGGCCGAGTCAGAAGGACAAGCCCCCGCGCCCTGTGGCGTGTAGCGGTCCGGAGGTCGAGCGTCCTTTACGCCCCGAAGATCGACCATCCGAGACGCTTCGTCAGCATCTCCAGGGCGATCCGCCCGAGGTGTGAGTTGCCCGAGGTGTCGAGTCCGGGCGACCAGACGGCGATCGAGGCCTTGCCGGGAGCGATCGCCAGGATGCCGCCGCCGACGCCGCTCTTGCCGGGCAGGCCGACCCGGTAGGCGAACTCGCCGGAACCGTCGTAATGGCCGCAGGTGAGCATCACCGCGTTGATGCGGCGCGCCCGCTCCGGCGAAACCACGGAATGTCCCGTGGAAGGATTGCGCCCGGAATGGGCGAGGAAGCGCCCGGCCATGGCGAGCTGGCGGCACGACATGGCGATGGCGCAGTGGTGAAAGTAGACGCCGAGGGTGAAATCGACCGGGTTGTCGAGCACCCCGAAGGATTTCATGTAGTTGGCCAGCGCCATGTTGCGGAAGCCCGTGCGCAGTTCCGAGGCCGCGACGGCCTCGTCGATGGTGATGGTGGGGTCCTGGGCCAGGAACTGCAGGAAGCGCAGGATCTCGCCGAGGGCCTCCCGAGGCTGGTGGCCCGAGAGGATCAGATCGGTGACCGCGATGGCGCCCGCATTGATGAAGGGATTGCGCGGGATGCCGCGCTCGCGTTCCAGCTGGACGATGGAATTGAACGGGCTGCCGGATGGCTCGCGCCCGACGCGGCGCCAGAGCCGGTCGCCGGCCATGCCGAGGGCGAGGGTCAGGGTAAAGACCTTCGAGATGCTCTGGATCGAGAACGGCACGTCGCAGTCGCCGCCGGCCGCGACCCGGCCCTCGGCGTCGATCACCACGAGGCCGAAGGCCCCGGCATCGACGCGCGCGAGTTCGGGGATGTAGGTCGCCACCTCGCCGCGGTCCTGCCGATCCCGCATCTCGTCGGTGATCTCGCGGACGACACGGTCGAGGTCGGGCACGTCTGACGGCATCGGATGGGAGTTCCGCTGGAGGCTACGAAGGGGCGGGCAAAGACCCGCCAAGCGTCAGGCAAGGATCGGGCAAGGATTGGGCAAGCGCCGGGCCACGGCGAACGCGAAGCGTGCGGACGGGTGAGCCGCCGGTCGTTGCCGATGCACAGGTCCTTCGCGGCGGCGTACGGTTCAGCTTAGCGACAGCATCCGTGGACTATACCGCTGCCATGGTGATGCTTGATTGAGAGTTCAAGTTTGTATCTAATCGTTTCTGAATAAAGGACGTGGTCTTTCGGCTGCATTCGCAGACTTAAGATCCGATGAATGCTTTTTTCAGTGGCCGTTAAATCGCGCAGCCGTAGCACGGCGACCGAAATGACGGCGCTCCGGGCTCTCCCGAAGCTGCCGTCGAGCGATGGGCAGCGATGAGCACTGATTCGAGCGAACCGAACCTGAGCCTCCTGGACGGCAATTCGTTCCCCGGCACGCCGGCTGTCTGCATCGCCGCCGATGCATCGACAGTCCTCGCGGAGGAGACCGCGGCGGTTCTCGGCGGTCCTGCGGGTGTCGTGCCCCACGCCCTGTCCGTCTCTCGGCGCACTTCGCAGACCGGCATGACGCCGGAGGCCCGCCGGCGCATCGGCCGCAACCTGCGCCTCCTCTACGCCGAGGTGCTGCAACAGCCCCTTCCCGACCGTTTCGACGCACTCCTCGCCGATCTGGCCACCCGCAGCAACTCGCGAGGATCTTCATGAGCGCCGCGATGCAGAGCCCGGTCGGTACCCCACGGGGCGCCGACGACGAGATGCGCAATCTGCTGCTGGGCGCGATTCCCGCGCTGCGCGCCTTCGCCTTCTCGCTGACCTACGATCTCGACCGCAGCGACGACCTCGTGCAGGACACCCTGGTGCGCGCCTGGACCAAGGCCGACAGCTTCACGCGGGGGACCAACCTCACCGCCTGGCTGTTCACCATCCTGCGCAACCTGTTCTATTCGGAGCAGCGCAAGCGCAAGCGCGAGGTGGAAGATGCCGATGGTGCCCTGGCGGGGCGCCTCACGAGCCTGCCCGAGCAGGAGATCCGCGTCGAGATGCTCGAGTTCCAGGAAGCCCTGAACACCCTGCCGTTCAGCCAGCGCGAGGCCCTGGTGCTCGTGGGTGCGCAGAACTTCACCTACGAGGAGGCGGCCGAGATCTGCGGCGTGGCCGTGGGCACCATGAAGAGTCGCGTCAGCCGGGCGCGCGGACGGCTCATCGAGAGCCTGGGCATGAACGGCACCGACGATATCGGCGCCGATGCCTTCACGCGGGCGGCCCTGGGGGCGCCCCCCGGGTAGCGAGTTCAGACCAGGGCGCTTCGCACTGCGCGGGCGATCTTGTCGGCCGGCACCTCGCTGCGATCTCCGAGCAGGCGCCGGCCGGAGGCGATCACCTGCAGGGCCTCGCGGCTGCTGCCCTCCCGCAGGGCCACAGCCTCGAGGTCGCGCAGGTATTCGATCACGCCTTCGCGGACCTGGCCTTCACGAACCTGGCCTCCGCGAGCCTTGCCCTCACGCGCCTTGCCCTCACGAACCTTGCCTTCACGAATCTGGCCTTCGCGAGCCAGCACCGGCTCGACCCGTGACGTGACGTCGTGCGCCACCGAGGCCCAGAATGCGGCCGGTCCGGCGGAATTCTCGTGCATCGTCTCGCTTCCCTGACGTGTGTTGACGCGTAAGGGGTGACGGCCCGCGTCGAGCCACCTGCGTCGGGCATGGCGAACCTCGCCTCCCTCTGCGCGCTGCGACGCGAATCCGAACCCCGTGATCCCGTTAACAAGAAGGAAGCGGAGCGTTAAATAACTTGGATCAAATCGTAATTGAAAACCACTCTGGGTTGTCGCTCGAAAAGTCATGGGGTGACTTATTCTGGGGCCAAATCAATGGTTGATCCTGGCCATCAGGGAACACGGAGCGCAAATGGCCGGTTTTCATGTCGTGCTCGCCTAAATTGCTGCGGCCGGTCGGCTGAAGTCATGATTTGTCGAAGCTTCACCTGTGTCGAAGTTCGGCGTTGCCGAAACCTGGAATCGCGCTCGATCGACACAAGGGACAGCGAACCTGCCGCGCGGCGGCGAGCACGAGGGGCGCACCGGGCGGTCATTGCCAGCCCCCTCGAAACCGCACCGGATACCAGTGGAGGCACGCATGGGCCTGTTCACCCGAGACATCAAAACCCTCGACGATCTCTTCGTTCACACCCTGCAGGACATCTACTACGCCGAGAATCAGATCACGAAGGCGTTGCCCAAGATGATCGCCAAGGCGACGCATCCGGAGCTGAAGCAGAGCTTCGAGACCCACCTGCGCCAGACCGAGACCCAGATCCAGCGCCTGGAGAAGGTCTTTCAGATGCATGGCCACAGTCCGAAGGCCGTGACCTGCCCGGCGATCAACGGCATCATCGAGGAAGCCAACGAGGTCGCCGGCGAGATCGCCGACAAGGATGTGCTGGATGCGGCCCTCGTCGCCTCCGCGCAGGCCGTCGAGCACTACGAAATCACCCGCTACGGCACGCTGATCGCCTGGGCCAAGCGCCTGGGGCGCGACGATTGCGCGGGTGTCCTCCAGCAGAACCTCGACGAGGAGAAGGCGACCGACCACCTGCTCACCGCCATGGCCGAGCGGCAAGTCAACCAGCGCGCCGCCTGACCGGCGCGCCGCGCACGAAGCGGTCACCAACCGGCCGACGTGGGGATCTTGCGCTGATGCGGGCCGTTGCTTTTTGGGCCACGTCCCGCGCACCCTGGCGCGGCCCGGTCGCCCGTCCGTGGCGGTGAACGACTCCCCGACGAGAGCCCATGGCCCGCAAGCGCGCGCGACCGACGAACGAGATCCTGGCCGAGGTAGCCATGCGCCTCGGCCTGCCGCCCCGGAGCGTCGAATTGGATGCCCTGCGGCTCCATCTCGGCCTGCCCGAATATGGCGGCTTCGTCGAGGATGCGGTGGTGGCCAAGGCGCTGCGCGAGCTGAAGGCGCGCCGCGCCTTCTCGGAGGGCGGTGTCGCCACCGTGAAGAAGGCGGTGCCGGCCCTGCGCGCCGCGGTGATGCGGGACGGCAGCATCGCCTGGACGATCCGGACCCTGATTCCCATCCTGGACGGGGGCCGCCTCGACCTCCGGGTCGATGCGGCTCCCGAGACGGGAATCGCCGGCATCCTCTCCGGGATGGCCCATCGCAACGACCCGAACTGGCGCCTCGACGAACTGCGCGCCGCCGTCGCTGAAACCGCGGTCCGGACCGCGAAGTCCCTGCGCCGGGCGGTGGAGCGCCTGCGCGACCAGGTCGCGGAGGACCTGCGCGAGGTCGGCGCCGACGCGGTGACCTATATCGACCATCTCGACCGCTCGCTGCGGTCGCGGGCCTTCCTGCTCTCGCCGAACCTGAATCAGTCCCTGACCGACACACTCAAGGGCGTGCGCGCCCGCGCCCGCAGCGTGGCGCGCGAGGATTCGCGCCTGCGCCGCCTGCGCGACCAGGTGGGCTTCGGCGCCTACATCGAGAAGTTCACCGCGGCCCGACGCCTCGGCCGGCGCATCATCTTCCACATGGGGCCGACCAATTCCGGTAAGACCTATGCGGCCCTGGAGATGCTGCGCGCCGCGCCCACCGGCACCTACCTGGCGCCCCTGCGCCTCCTCGCCTTGGAGAACTACGAGGCTCTGGCCGAGCGCGGCCTGCGCGCCGGGATGGTGACGGGCGAGGAGACCCTCGGCGACCTGAACCCGACCCACACCGCCCGCACCATCGAAACCGCCGACCTGACGCGGCCCGTCGACGTCGCGGTCATCGACGAAATCCAGATGATCGCCGACCCCGACCGGGGCTGGGCCTGGACCAACGCCCTGTTCGGCGTGGCCGCCCGCACTGTGGTGGTGTGCGGCTCGGACGATGCGCTGGCCGCCGTGCGACGGGCGGCGGAGGCAGCCAACGAATCCCTCGAGGTCGTCACTTTCGTGCGCAAGACCCCCCTGGTGTTGCAGGAGGTGCCGGTACCCCTCGAAGACGTGACGCCGGGCGACGCGGTCGTGGCGTTTTCGCGAAGGGCCGTCCACGAGAATCGCGAGATCCTGGTGGCGGCGGGCCACCGGGTGGCGACAATCTACGGCGCGCTCTCACCGGAGGTGCGCCGGGCCGAGGCCGCGCGCTTCCGCGCGGGCGAGGCCGACGTCCTGGTCACCACGGATGCCATCGGCATGGGCCTCAACCTCGGCCCCCTCAAGCGGGTCGTATTCTCGGCCGTGCGCAAGTGGGACGGGGTCGGGGAGCGGGCGCTGACCAATTCGGAGATCCGCCAGATCGCGGGCCGCGCCGGGCGCTTCGGGCATCAGGACGAGGGCTACGTCGCCGCCGTGGACGAGACCGGACTGGAGCCGATCCGCGCGGCGCTCGCGGGGGCGCCCACGGCGCCAGCCGCCGATACCCGTTTCTTCGTGCGGCCCGACCTCATCGCCATCAACTCGGTGGCCGAGGAGATGCGCACGGACAGCCTGCGCGAGGTGCTAGCGCATTTCGCGCGTGCCACCTTCTATGCCGGATCGCCGTTCCAGCCCTCGGCCCTGGAGGAGATCCTGGAGATCGCCCGGGTGGTCGACAAGGCGCGTCTGCCGATCGCGGAGAAGTTCGCGTTCTCGGTCTGCCCGGTGGACCGGCGCGATCCGGTCTCCCTCGGCATGCTGGAGCGCTGGACCCAGGCACGGGCGGCGGGCACGACGGTGCCGGCCCTGCGCGCGAACCTGGCGGGGGAACTCGTCTACCAGGAGCGGACGGTGAAGCTCGCCAGCGCCTATCTCTGGCTGTCGCGGCGCTTTCCCGAGACCTTCGACGATGCCGAAGCGATGCGCGCCATGCGGGGGCGCGCCAACGGGGAGATCGAGCGCCACCTGCGGGAGACGGCGACCCGCAAAGTCGAGCGGCGCACACGCCGCGCCGGCAGCGGACGCTGAGCACCCGGCGCCGCGTTCGATCGCCGGACGGCCCAGGGGAGGGGCGACCCCTCCCCGACGCCGATCCGGATTTTGCGTTCAGGCCGACTTGAGGTGCGCGGCGAGATGCTTGTTCATTTCGAACATGGTGCACTTGTCCTTGCCGAAGACCTTCTTGAGCTTGTCGTCGGCCAGGATCTCGCGCTTGTTCTCAGGGTTCTGGAGGTTGTGCTTCTTGATGTACTCCCAGACCTTGCTCACGACCTCGCCGCGCGGCAGGGACGCGTCGCCGACGACGGCGGCGAGCTCGGGCGACGGCTTCAGAGGCTGTTGCAGCGCGTTGGGCTTGGCGCCTTCACCCTTCGGAGCGGCGACCTTCTTGCCCTTGGCGGCTGGCTTCTCGGCGTCCTTCTCGGCCGCCTTGGGTGCAGCCTTCTCGGCAGTCTTCGTGGTGCTCTTTGCCATGGGATGTTCCTCCGGATGTCGACGGTGAGCGCCGGTACGCCCACGGCCCGTGGCCTCGCAGCGCATAGGTGCAACAACTAAGCGGTGCCGCGAGCGTTCCAAGGGAAAACCGCCCGCTGCGCCCGCGTCATCCACAGGCGCGCAGACGGAAGGGCCGGCGAAGGGCCGGTGAAGGGCCGGCGGAGAGCGGGCGAAGGGCTGGTGCGGGACGCGACAAACCCCGCTCCACCTGCGCGGAAACGTGGTCTCGGCGGTCGTTACTTCCGCCCGACGCCACGGCGCCAGCGGATCGGACCCAGGCGGGTATGTCGGGCGAAAGATGTGAGTGCAGAGGAGGTTAGGGCGACTTCTCGGCGTTCGTCTAGGCGCAGGTCCCGGGCGGAGGCCGCCGTTCCCTCGCGCGGGCGGCGTGTCGCCCGTGCAGGCGGGCTTGCCGGCCGACGCTCAAGCCCGAGCGCTTCGTTCAGCGGAACGGTCGGTTCCACCGAGAACATTCCACGACCGGTCGGAATTTTGGCAGACAGAGCGCCTGACCCCGGGCGGATTCGGGACATCGGCCGATGGGCACCGTCACCGAACCTTAAGGGCGATCGGTGAATCCAGGGTCATGATCCTCCTTGCCTTCACGCTCTCGCTGGGCGCCGCCGCCGCACTCATCATCGGACTGGGCACGCTGGTGTCGGTGGAGGCACAAGGCCGTCCCGGTACCCGGGCGGATGCGGGCCTGATCTGACGCCGGTCTGACACCGCACGGGCGAGCCAGGCGGAGCTGACGACCGGCCCCTGTCCTGGAACCCCCGCGCGGGTCGCGGCTTGTCCGGTCGAGCGCCGGTCCCGGCGCGTCCCCCAGCCACGAGGAGTTTGCATGCCGACGGACCTCCCGAACGAGCGCAGCATCCGCCCCGCCGGCTCGATGGAGCTCGATCCCTCCGCCGAGGGCGTCGCCATCGACGAGACCTCGCGCCTGGTCGCCTCGAACAAGGTCGAAGGCACGGCCGCCTATCGCCGCGACGGCGAGCATATCGGCACGGTCTACAATTTCATGGTCGACAAGGTCTCGGGCCAGGTCGCCTACGCGGTCCTGTCCTTCGGGGGCTTTCTCGGCCTGGGCGAGAGCTATCACCCGGTGCCCTGGCGGGCGTTGACCTACAGCGTCGAACTCGGCGGCTACATCGTCGACATCGACCGCGACACCCTGGAGGGCGCCCCGACGCATGGCCCCGGCGAAGACCCCTTCGCCGATCCGCGTTACGGCGAGCGCGTCGACGGCCATTACGGCGGCTCGAAGGTGCCTACTGCCTGAAGAATGTCCGCTGCCTGACAAATACCCGCCGCTTGAAAGACTTCCGCCCGCCGGTTCACGATTCCGGCGCGGCCACGATCCGGTCGAAGTCGAGGAGCGCGGTCTCGATCACGATCTGCGTGCGGCTGATGACGTTGAGCTTGCGTAGGATTTCAGAGACGTGCGCCTTCACGGTCGAATCCCCGACCTGAAGCTCGTGGGCAATCTGCTTGTTCAGCATCCCCTGCCGGATCATCGCCAGCACCCGCACCTGTTGCGGGGTCAGGCTCGCAACCCTCTCGGCGATTGGGGCCTTGCGGGCGGTTGACGGGATCGGGGGCGCGGCCGGCAGGCTCGCCGGCACCGAGAGGCCGCCGGCCAGGACATCGGCGATGGCTCGCGTCAGCGTCGCCTTGTCGACCGCCTTCGGCACGAAGCCGGCGGCGCCGTGGTCGAGGGCTTCGTGGATGATCCGCGGATCTTCCAGGCCCGACACGACGAGGATCGGGACGCGCGGGGCCTGCGCCCGGATCGCCAGTAGGCCCTCGAAGCCGGTAACCCCCTGCATCGACAGGTCGAGGAGGATGATCTCGGTGGCGGGCTGCCGGGCCAGCACCGCGCAGGCGCCGACGATCCCATCGGCCTCGTGCACCGTCGCGTCCGGATAGGCGAGCCCCACGGCGCTCGCCAGCGCCTCGCGAAACAGCGGGTGATCGTCGACGATGAGGAGATGCATGCCCGTTCCGCCCGGTGCGTGCGCCCCTGTGCCGGAGCCGTTCGGCGCTGCATTGCGCGGCCACCGCTCGCCCGACATACTCGTGTCATCGCGGAGAACCGGGCGTCAAGCCCGGCCCGCGCCGGGCAGCGAGGGAACGCGCGTGACAGAGGGGACGCGGGTGCGCACGCACCGGTGCGGCATCACCACGACCTGGACCGACGCCGCCGACGCCGAAACGGCACTGGCGGAGATCGGCGCGGCCATCGGCACCGGCCGGGTCGCCCAGATCGTGGCGTTCTTCTCGGCCGACTACGACGTCGACACCCTCAATCGGGGCTTCTCCACCCGCTTTCCCGGTGCGGGCATCGCCGGGTGCACGATGTCCGGCGGCATCTCCCCGGCGGGCGGCCTCGATCGCGGCCTCGTGGTCATCGCCTTTCCGCCCGACGGCTTCCGCATCGTCTCGACGCTGCTCGACGCCATCGACCATCTCGACGTCGAGCGCACCGCCTCGAGCGTGCGCGCGCTGCGAAGGAGCCTCGACGGGGCATCCGCCGATCCGATCAATGGGCGCCGCTTCGCCCTGTCGCTGATCGACGGGCTCGCCAATGCCGAAGAGACCGTGGTCTCGGCCATCGCCTGGGCCCTCGACGGCATCCCCCTGGTGGGCGGCTCGGCCGGTGACGACCTCACCTTCCGTGAGACCGTGCTGCTGCATGACGGCGGCATTCATCAGCGCGCCGCCGTGCTGCTGCTGGTGGAATCGGATTTCCCGATCCAGATCTTCAAGAGCGACAATTTCGAGCCGACCGCGACCCGGTTCGTGGTCACCGCTTCCGACGACGAGCAGCGCACCGTCCACGAACTCAACGCCGAGCCGGCCGCGCGGGAATACGCCATGGCGGTGGGGCTCGACCCGGAGCGTCTGTCGCCCATGAGCTTTGCTGCCTATCCCCTCGCCGTGAAGGTGGGCGGCGAGTATTTTTGCCGGTCGATCCGGCGCATGAATCCCGACGGCTCGCTCAGCTTCTTCTGCGCCATCGACGAGGGCGTGGTGCTGACCCTGGCGCGACCGCGCGACATCGTGGCGGCGACAGAGGCCGAGCTGTCGCGCCTTGACGCGGCGCTCGGCGGCATCGACCTCGTCATCGGCTTCGAATGCGTGCTGCGCCGCCTCGACGCCGAGAGCCGTCAGGTGCGCCACGGCATCGTCGACCTCTACCGGCGCTACGACGTCGTCGGCTTCGACACCTACGGCGAGCAGTACCGTTCGATGCACCTGAACCAGACCTTCACAGGCATCGCCATCGGGCGAGGCGGAGCGGACCGGTGACGGTCCCGTCCCCCGAAGCCCAAGGGGGTGCGCCGGGCGAGAGCGCCAACCTGCGGCGGATCGCCAAGCTGGAGCGGATCAACGCCGCCCTGATGGCACATGTGGAGCGCAGCATGGACCAGCAGGGCGGTGCCTACTCGCTGTTCCAGACCGCCACCATGCTGGAGGGACGCGTCCGCAGCCGCACCGAGGAGCTGACCGGCCTCATGCACCGCCTGGAGCGCTCCAACGAGGCCCTGGTGGCCGCCAAGGAGGAGGCGGAGAACGCCAACCGCTCCAAGACCCGCTTCCTCGCCGCCGCGAGCCACGACCTGCTCCAGCCCCTGAATGCGGCACGCCTCTCGGCCTCGGCGCTGGCCGGCCTGGCCCTCGGGCCGGAGGCGGTGGCGATCTCCGGCCGGATCGAGCGCGGCCTGCAGATCATCGAGGATCTGATCAAGACCCTCCTGGACATCTCGAAGCTCGATGCCGGCGTGGTGCGCCCGGCGATCAAGCCGGTGGCCCTCGGCGATCTCCTGGCCGGCATCGCGGCGAGCTTCCGGCCCTTCGCCGCGCGCAAGGGCCTGCGCCTCGTCGTCCGCGGCCCCGACCTCGTCGTGGCCAGCGATCCGCTGATGCTCCAGCGCATCGTCCAGAACCTCGTGTCGAACGCCATCCGGTACACGCGCGCGGGCGGGGTGCTGGTGGCGGTTCGGCGGCGCGGCGCATCCTGCCGGCTCGAGGTGCTCGACACCGGTTGCGGCATCGCCGCGGCGGAGCGGGACCTCGTCTTCGAGGAATTCTTCCGCGGCGGTGCCGAGGGGGAGGGCGGTGAACCCGGCCTCGGCCTCGGTCTCTCGATCGTGCACCGCATGGCGCAGGCCCTCGACCATCCCCTCGAGCTGACCTCGCAGGTCGGGCGCGGCACCCGCATGGCCCTGACCCTGCCGGTCAGCCCTACGCCGCCCGAGCGTGTGGTGCCGGCGCCACCCGTGGCGACCCGGCTCACCGGCGCACGGGTGCTGGTGGTGGAGAACGATCCGCCCACCGCCGATGCCCTGGAGCGCCTCCTGCGGGCCTGGGACGCCGAAGTCTCGGTTCATCGCGATCTCGCAGGGGTGGAGGCGGCGCTCGCCGCGGGGCTGGACCTGCCGGACCTTCTCGTCCTCGACTATCACCTCGACCACGGGGCCTGCGGCCTCGATGTGGCGGCCCACCTGCAGGCCCGGATGTCGGCCCCCCTGCCGGTCATCGTGACCACCGCCGATCATGCGCCCGAAATCGCCGCGCAGGTCGCGGCACTGGGAGGGCAACTGATGCACAAGCCGGTTCGCCCGGCGCAGTTGCGGGCGCTCCTGACCTACCTGCTGGCATGACGAAGACGGGCTAGAGTATTTTGAATAATCCTATGGCGTCGCAAGGCATCGCAACCCTAACAAAAGAGCCTTCCCCGCCGTTGCGCGTCTGTCTTGCTGGATGTCTCCAGTCAAATTTGAGGCTGCATTGAAAAATTTGCAGCGCACCAAGATATAATTGCACTGCGGCGATAGTAGTGGCGCCCTTGCGAAGCTTCGCGCGGGTCTTTACGCTTCCGCCCCAGAACAAGACTGCCCCCGCACGCCTTTCGCCAGGATGAATCCTGTCGCTCGTCGTCGCTGTGGGCGCGCGGAGGACGGCCCGGTTCATGAAGAAAAACAAGGTCATCACGGCCGGCGAGGCGATCGCGCTGATCCGGCACAACGACGTGGTCACCACGACGGGCTTCGTCCAGAGCTGCATCCCGGAAGCGTTGCACGCGGCCCTGGAGAAGCGCTTCGTCGACACCGGCGCACCCCGTGACCTGACCCTGATCATGACGGCGGGAGCCGGCGACAGCAAAGGCCTCGGCACCGGGCGTCTGCATCACGAAGGCCTGCTTCGCCGCGTCATCGCGGCCAATTTCGGCCGCATGCCGAAGGTCGCCAAGGCCGCGCAGGAAGACAAGATCCTGGGCTACAACCTGCCTCAGGGCGTGATCTCGCAGCTTTACCGAGCCTGTGCCGCCGGCCAGCCTGGGCTGTTCTCCAAGGTCGGTCTGCACACCTACGTCGATCCCCGTCACGGCGGCGCCCGCGTCAACACCGTGACGCAAGACGAGATCGTGAAGCTCGTCGAGGTCGATGGCGAGGAATGGCTGTTCTACACCGCCACCAAGATCGACGTCGCCTTCATCCGCGGCACCTCGGCCGATCCGTCGGGCAACATCTCCTTCGAGAAGGAGGCCCTGACCCTCGATTGCCTCGCCCAGGCCATGGCGGCGCGCAACAATGGCGGCATCGTCATCGCCCAGGTCGAGCGCATCGTCGATGACGGCTTCCTGCTGCCGAAGGACGTGCGCGTGCCCGGCATCCTGGTCGACTGCGTGGTGCTGGCCGAGCCCGAGATGCACCGCATGAACTACGGGGTGCAGCACGATGCGGCCCTCGCCGGCCAGATCCGCGTGCCGGTCAGCGGCATGAAGAAGATGCCGCTCGATGCCCGCAAGGTCATCGCCCGCCGCGCTGCCTTCGAGCTGCCACCGAACGGCGTCGTCAACCTCGGCGTCGGGGCGCCCGAGGGCATCTCGGCCGTGGCCAACGAGGAGAAGGTGACACCCTACATCACCCTCACCACCGAGGCCGGCGCGGTCGGCGGCGTGCTTGCATCGGGGTCGAGCTTCGGCGCCGCCACGAACGCCGATTGCGTCATCGATCAGAACCAGATGTTCGACTTCTACGACGGCGGCGGCCTCGACATGACCTGCCTGGGTCTGGCCGAGTGCGACCAGCACGGCAACGTCAACACCAGCATGTTCGGGGGCCGCCTCAACGGCTGCGGCGGCTTCATCAACATCAGCCAGAACGCCCGCTCGGTGGTCTTCGCCGGCACCTTCACGGTGGGCGGCCTGGAGACCGCGATCGAGGACGGCAAGCTCCGCATCGTCACGGAGGGCCGCTCGCAGAAATTCCTGCCCCAGGTCGAGCAGATCACCTTCAGCGGGCATTATGCGCAGATGCGCTCGCAGCCGGTCATCTACGTCACCGAGCGCTGCGTCTTCCAGCTCACCGACGAGGGCCTGGAGCTCATCGAGGTGGCACCCGGCATCGACATCGAGCGGGACATCCTGCCCCATATGGGCTTCCGGCCGATCATCAAGCAGCCGATGCCGATGGATGCCCGCCTGTTCCGCGACGAGCCGATGGAACTGCTCGCCGACCTGCTCAACCTCAACCTGCCGGAGCGGGTGAGCTACGACCCCGAGCGCAATATCCTGTTCGTGAATCTCGAGGGCTGGCATGCCCGCGCCAAGAGCGACCTCGACGACCTGCGCATGGTACTGGTGGGCGCCTGCAAGAAGGCCGGCCAGCGGGTCAACACCGTGGTCAATCACGACGGGTTCCGCATCAACGAGAACCTGTACGACGACTACGCCCACATGATCCAATACCTGCAGGCCAACTACTATCTCACCACCACCCGCTACGCGACCAGCGCCTTCCTGCGCCTCAAGATGGAGGAGGCCCTGAATCGTCGCGGCCTCGCGCCCCACGTCTTCGAGCGCAAGGAGGACGCCCACGCCTTCCTCGAGGGCGCCGGCAAGGTCCGCCGGGCCTCGACGGCGATCGCCTCGGCGGCTTGAAGGGCGGGGCCGGCCCGACGGGCCGGTCCTTCCGCGACCGTGCGGCGTCCTCGGCGATCCAAGCCGATCCCGTGCTCCATCTGAGCCGGAGGCGGGCGTTTGTGCCCCGCCGGGCGTTTATGCCCGGCCGGTCCCAGGCCGCGTCCGCGTGCGGCTGCGCGGCCAGTCGGCTGCCGAACCCGGGCGCGTCGCGGAGGCGCGGCAATTGCCGGGGTTCGCCTAATCCGAGACAACAGGCTCCATGATCGTCCGTTCGCGCCCGAGCCTGTTCGATATTCTGTTCACCCTGCGCGGCTCGATCCTGCCGCAGGTGGCGCCCAAGGTGCTGAGCATCACCCTCATCGCGGTGATCGTGGTGGCGGTGGAGCGGCGCTGGCCCGAGGCGTTCCCGATCACTGCCGGCGTCGGCCCCTTCACCCTCATCGGGATCGCCCTGTCGATCTTCCTCAGCTTCCGCAACAGCGCCTGCTACGACCGCTGGTGGGAGGGGCGCCGGGCCTGGGGCGGCCTCGTGGTCGAGACGCGCGGACTCGCCCGGCTGCTCAGCGCCCTCCTGCCCGGCGAGGCCGACGAGCCCTTGCGCGGACGCGCCCTGCGGCGCCTCTCGGCCTTCGCGCATGCTCTCCACGCCCAGCTTCGCGGTGGCGACGTGGCCGCGGCGGCCAAGCCCTGGCTCCCGGGCGCCGAGGCGGAGCGCCTCGCCCGCCACCCGAGCGCGGCCGATGCGGTGCTCGCCGGACTCACCACCGACCTCGCCAAGGCCTATCGCCGGGGGGCGCTGACCGACGTCCTGTTCGCTACCCTGGAGCACAAGATCGCGGCCCTGGCGCAGGTCCAGGTGGTGTGCGAGCGCATCCAGAACACGCCGCTGCCCTTCGCCTACACCCTGCTGCTGTACCGCACGGCGTGGATCTACTGCCTGCTGCTGCCCTTCGGCCTCGCAGCCTCCCTCGGCTGGGCGACGCCGGTAGCCACCGCCCTGGTGGCCTACACGTTCTTCGGCCTCGATGCGCTGGGTGACGAACTGGAGGAGCCCTTCGGCCTGGCGCCGAACGACCTGCCGCTCGATGCCCTGCTGCACACCATCGACGGCATCGTGCTCGATGCCCTTGGCGAGACCGCGCCGCCGCCCCTGGAGCCGGAGCGGTATCTGCTGACGTGAAGGGGCGAGGCCGCGCGCGTGCTCGTCGCGGAAGCGCCTCGATTGTCGATCATTCGAGCGGGTGAAGGGCCGGTCAGTCGTTGACGAGCGGTCGAGGCGCGACGACAGCCATGAGATGCCGTCTGATTTCGTCCGCAACCGCCCGGACATGTGTCTGCGCCAAATCGTGGTTCGCCCCCGGCAGGATGCAAAGGCGCGCGTTCGGCAAGAGAGCAGCCAGCCTCTTCCCGACGGCGACCGGGCTGATCGAATCCGAGTCTCCCCACAACAACAGGACCGGAACTCGGATGGACGGCAAACCGGAAGAGAGATCGGCGACCGGATCGGCGATCCACTTCGCAGCGCGTGGGAAGGCCCTGAAGTAGTCCGGCCGCCAATCCGATCCGCCCAGATCGACCATCGGCACGCCGCCGGATGTCACCGTCAACACCAAGCTCTTGACGAGATCGGGAAATGCCAGCGCCACCTTGATCGCAATGATCCCGCCCATCGACTGAGCGGCGATGGCCACCGGCTCGCGGATTTCAGTGGCGACCAGAGCGACGAGATCGTCCAGCCCGTCCACGCCCTGCCGAGGGGGCTCTGCGCCCAATCCCGGCCATCCGAAAAACACACCATCCAATCCGGCCTGGGTGGCAACGGGCCTCCAGAACGAAGCACTTCCGGATGCACCGGGTAGAAACAGTGTTTTCATCACGGTTCATCCGCTCATCGTCGCTGAAGTGCGGACGTGACGAGGGTAACCGGCCATGTCGGGTCGAGGAGGGACGCGTCCATGGCGTCGACGCTCGACCCACGCTGCTCAATACTCCCAGAAGATCCGCTGCAGTTCCTTCGAGTCCTGCGTCTTCGTCAGCGCGACGGCGGCCAGGATCTTGGCCTTTTGCGGGTTCAGGTCGTGGGCCACCACCCAGTCGTACTTGTCGTCGGGCTGCTCGGCGTTGCGCAGGACGAAGCCGTCGCCGACGCGGGACGAGCGGATGATCTGCACGCCCTTGGAACGGATGTCCTTCAGGGTGTCGACGAGGTAGCCCGCCACCGAGCCGTTGCCGGTGCCCGCATGGATGATCGCCTTGGCGCCGCCCGCGACCGCCGAGGTATAGGGCTCCGGGTGCATGTTGCCGGAGCCGTACACGATGGCGACGTCGGGCAGGCTGTCGATGGTGTCGATGTCGAACTCGGACGTGGTGCCGTGGCGCTTCACCGGGGCGCGGAACCAGTAGGTCTTGCCCTCCACCACCATGCCGAGGGGGCCCCACTGGCTGAAGAAGGCCGAGGGCTTGATGTTGACGCGCTTGGTAGTGTCGCGGCCGGCCTGGATCTCGTCGTTCATGGTCAGCAGCACGCCCTTGGCGCGGGCATCCCTGGCGCCGGCCACGGTCACGGCGTCGAGGAGGTTGAGGGCGCCGTCCGCCGAGATCGCCGTGGAGGGGCGCATCGAGGCCACCATCACGATGGGCTTGTCGGTCTTCACCACGAGGTCGAGGAAGTAGGCCGTCTCCTCCACCGTGTCGGTGCCGTGGGTGACGACGACGCCGTCGACGTCGTCGCGCTTGACCAGGGCCGAGATCTTCTTGGCGAGCTCGATGAGCTGCGCGTTGGTGAAGCTCTCGGAGGCGATCTGGAAGGCCTGCTCGCCGCGCACGTCCGCCACCTGGGCGATGGCCGGCACGGCGGCGATCAGCTTGTCCACCGGCACCTTGGCGGCCTGGTAGGTCGCGCTGTTGGCGGCGTCCGCGCCGGCGCCCGCGATGGTGCCACCCGTCGCCACGATGACGACCCGCGGCTTGGCGGCGGTGGTCGGCGCCGGTGCTCCATTGCCAGGCGTGACTGTCGCGCCGGGCATCACCGTTGCGCCGGGCATCACCGTTGCGCCGGGCTTGGCCGGGATCGGTCCCTCCAGCGCGCGCGCGGGCAGGACGGTGCCGGCCATCAGGGCCATCAGGGCGATCGGCAGGGTACGGCGCATGCTGAGACTCGGGTCGTTTCGGGAGTGGCATTGTGACCCGCACCACCGATAAGGCCAGCCGAAAATCACGCCGTGCCTCGCTCAATCCCGATGCAGTCCATCCCCGCGCTGCCAGCGCCGAGACGACCGGCGGGGGCTCGGATCCCCCGGCCTGTGGGGCCGGGAGATCCGTCGTCGAGGTCGCGCGCCGGCACGGCCGGGGCCTCAGTTCAGGGCCGCGGCCTCGCGGGTCACGGCCGGCTTGGCGCGGGAGACCGAGACGCTGTCACCGGTGCGGAGGATCTCGATCGCCTCGGTCTCGCCGCCGAGGTCGCGCGGCGTCGAGAGGGTGACGCTCTGGCCGTTGGTCAGCACGGTCTCGAAGCGCACCGGGCCGGCGCTCTCCGTGCGGGCGAGGGTCACGACGACCCGGTAACCCGTGGACTCGGGGGTGTAGTAGGCGACGCCGGCCACGTCGCCGAGGCTGACGCTGCCGCCGGCGCGGGCCTTGATCGGCTCGGCCTGGGCTGCACCCGCGAGGGTGGCGAGCACGGTGGCGGCGGTGAGGAGTGTGGTACGAACGGACATGATCGAAGGTCTCTGCTCTGGGGCAAGGCGCCCGATGCCCTTGCTTCTGAGGCGAATATGCTGTGCGTTGCACCATGGATCAAACAGAACGAATCGATAATGACTATTGATCACGTCGATCTATCGCGGGCCGACCTGAACCTGCTCGTGGCCCTCGACGCGCTCCTGTCGGAGCGGAGCGTCACCCGGGCAGCCGCCCGCATCGGCATCGGCCAGTCGGCCATGAGCAGCAGCCTCGCCCGTCTCCGAACCCTGTTCGGCGACGAACTCCTGACCCGGTCCCCGGAGGGAATGCGGCCGACGCCCCGCGCCCTGGCGCTGGCCGAGCCGGTGCGGACGCTGCTGCGGCAGATCCAGTCCCTGGTGCGGCGCGATGCGGAGTTCGATCCCCGCACCGTGACCCGCACCTTCACCATCGGGCTGCCGGACAGCGCCGAGGTGCTGATTGGCCCGCGCCTGCTGGCCCATCTGCGGGCGGAGGCGCCCGGCATCAGCCTACTGCTGCGCTCCATCGACCGCATCCGCATCCTGCAGGAACTCGATGCCGACCGGGTCGACCTCGGCATCGGCTTCTTCTCGGAGGGCCAGACGCACCACAAGCAGCGCCTGCTCTATCGCGACAGCTACCTGTGCATGTTCAATGCGGACCTCGTCGGGCTGTCGCCCCCGATCTCGCTGGACGATTACCTGCGCTTTCCCCACGTGCTCACCAGTCTGAAGGAGACCGCGCACGGGGTGGTGGACGACGCGCTCGCCAAGCTCGGGCGCAGCCGGACCCTGGCGGTGACCACGCCGCGCTTCCTCGCGGTGCCGTTCCTAGTGCGCAGCGCCCCGGTTCTGACCACGATGCATGCGCGGCTCGCCACCTTCTTCGCCGGCGCCCTCGGCCTCACCGTGAGCCCGACGCCCGTGGCCCTGGAGGACGTCGCGGTTTCGATGCTGTGGCATGCCTCCTATGACGACGATCCCGCCCATCGCTGGCTGCGCCGGACGCTGCTTACCCTGGTGGAGGCACCGACCGGAACGATCTGACCCGGCGTGCCGGGCGGCGGCCCGAAGGGGTATGATCGTCCCGGGGGCCTGCGTGGGACGGGACTCGGCAGGGAGATCTTGAAGTGAGGATCTTCAAGGATGCGTGAGGCAGCGCACAGCCGGGGGGCTGACAATCATCGATTCTCTTACCGTTCATCAACCGTTCGGTGATTCTCTCTCACTGTGACGCTTCTGATTTGACGCAAGCTCTTCGGGATTGAAGGAACGGAGCTATGAAGAATACGCTGGTCGCGGCCCTGGTGGCCGCCATGGTCGCCGTCGTGGCCGTTCCGAGCGCCCAGGCGCGCGACGGAATTGGGGCGGGCGGCGCGGCCGCCCTCGGCGTGCTTGGCGGCCTCGCCATCGGCGGCGCCATCGCCTCGTCGCAGAACGACGGCGGCTACTACCCGGGTCGCCCGGTCTATCGCACGCCGCGCCCGGTCTATGTCGAAGAGGAGGTGTGCCACATGGAACGCCGCGGCTTCATCGACGCCTACGGCTACGAGCACATCCGCCGCGTCCGCGTCTGCGAATAGGACGCGTCGCCGCGACGCATCTCGGCGCGGTAACCGACGGCGCTGCTCTCCACGAACGATCCCAACGGGCTCCGCCATCGCAGGCGGGGCCCGTTTGCATGTCAGGCAGCGGCATCGCCCCCGGAGCGAGATGAAAGCTTTCGCCCGTCCGCTTGTCGGGCATGTGGATGTGTGTCTTCCAGTATTTCATTGTACTGATTCTAAGATGTTGCCTTGCGAGCACGGCGTGAAATGATCAGTTTTCGGTCCCGTCTGGATCGTTGACCGTCTGATTTTTTCATTCCAATGCACCAAAATAATCTTTGGTCGCAGGTCCGCACGTGCCAATCATCTTTGGGTTTCTGCTCGCGCACAAGTTGAATAGCGGTGCCGTTCTTCGCCGGACACTGATCGGTTCGACGGCTGCCCTCGTGACCTGCATGGCGGGTCCGGTGGTCGCGCAGCAATCCAGCCCGCCGAGCGCTTCGAACGTGACGCTTGACACCCTGGAGGTCGTCGGCGATCGCCGGGGCGTCACTGTGATCGGTGCGGCCGAGGACCCGCGCGGCCCCGTCGCCGGTTACGTCGCGACCCGTTCCGTCTCCAGCACCAAGACCGACACCCCGATCCTCCGGACGCCGCAGGCGATCTCGGTGGTGGGACGCCAGCAGATCGACGACCAGAAGCCGACGAGCTTGGCCGAGGCGACGCGCTACGCGCCGGGCATCCGCGGCGAGACCTTCGGCGCCGATCCGCGCAACGACTGGTTCCTCATCCGTGGCTTCACCGCCCAGGAATCCGGCTACTTCCTCGACGGTCTGCAACTGTTCACCTCGGCCTTCGCCACCTGGAAGCTGGAGCCCTTCGGCCTGGAGCGCCTGGAAATCCTGCGCGGACCGAATTCCGGCCTCTATGGCGGCGCCAGCCCGGGCGGCATCATCAACGCGGTGAGCAAGCGCCCGCCGATCGTGCCGATCCGCTACGTCGAGGCCGGAATCGACAATTTCGGCAACGCCTATGCGGGCTTCGACATCGGCGGTCCCGTGGAGGCCGGCACCGAGGGCAAGCTGTTCTATCGCCTCGTCGGGCTCGGCCGGGGCGGCGGAACGCAGGTCGACTTCGTCAACAACGACCGCTTCTTCTTCGCGCCCTCGATCACCTGGAAGCCGGACGCAGACACCTCGCTGACCCTTCTGGCCCAGGTGCAGCGCGACCGTGCCGGCACCCAGAACTTCCTGCCCTACGAGGGCACGGTGACACCGGCGCCCTTCGGCTTCATCAAGACGAGCCGCTTCACCGGCGACCCGGCGACCGACCGCCTGACCCGTTCACAGGACATGGTGGGCTACGAGTTCGAGCATCGCTTCGACAATGACATCAAGTTCCGGCAGAACGCACGCCACGGCACGGTCACGGTCAATCTGTCCAACCGTTACGGCGGCGGCTACGCCACCACGCCGGCCGCAGCCGACCTCAGCCGCTTCGACTTCTTCACCCGTGGCGCGGCGGTGCAGAGCGACATCGACAACCAACTCGTCATCCCGTTCCGCACGGGCGATTTCGGGCATACGGTGCTGGCGGGCTTCGAGTACCGGCGCTACCAGATCGACGACTACCAGGCCTTCGGCTTCGGTCCGTCGCTGAACCTGGTCCGGCCGATCTATCCCAACACCCCCCTCAACCTTGGCGCCCCCTACCAGAACGCACTGATCACCCAGAACCAGTTTGCGGCCTACCTGCAGGACGAGATCACCTTCGGCAATTTTTCCCTCGTGCTCAGCGGCCGCCACGACTGGGTCGCCACCGACAACGTCGACCGGCTCGGCGTCAACAACGCCACCCGGGACACCAGCGCCTTCAGCGGCCGCGTCGCCCTGATCTACAACGACGAATCCGGGCTCGCTCCCTACGTCTCCTACGCGCAGGGCTTCAACCCGACCGTCGGCCTTAACGGTGTGACCGGCCAGCTCCTCCTGCCCGAGAGCAGCGAGCAAACCGAGATCGGTCTGAAGTACAAGCCTCCGGGTTTCGACGGCTACTTCGCCGCCGCACTGTTCGACCTGACCCGCTCGAACGTGCTGACCACCAACCCGCTCAACATCCAGCAGGTGGTCCAGACCGGTGCCGTGAACTCGCGCGGCGCCGAGGTCGAGATGGTGGCCAACCTCGCACCCGGTCTGCGGGCGGTGGCTTCCTACACCGCCTACGACCTCTCGGTGACGCGGGACCTGAACACCGCGCTTCTCGGCACCACCCCGACCAACACGCCGGAGCAGTACGGCTCGCTGTTCCTGGACTACACCTTCCAGAACGGCATCCTGCGCGGCTTCGGTCTCGGCGGCGGCGTGCGCGGCGTCGGGCGCTCCTTCGCCGATCAGGCCAACCAGTTCCGGGTGCCGGGCTACGTCGTCGGCGACCTCGTCGCCCATTACGACTGGGAAGGCTGGCGCTTCGCCCTCAACGTCGCGAACGTCTCGGACGAGCGCATCGTCAACAGCTGCAGCACCGTCACGGCCTGCTACTACGGCGAGCGCCGCCGGGTGCTCGGCAGCATCGGCTATCGCTGGTAGCCGGCCGGGGCCGGCCTGCGCGGGGCAAACCCGCGGAGGCCGGTCACAACGGCTGGTAGGTGTGCTCCTCGGCCGGGAAGGTGCCGGAGCGGACCTCGTCGGCATAGTCCTTCACGGCGGCCTCGATCTGGCCCCGCAGGGTGCCGAAACGCTTTACGAATTTCGGCACTCGGTCGCTGAGGCCGAGCATGTCCTCGAGGACGAGGATCTGCCCGTCGCACGCCATGGTGGCGCCGATGCCGATGGTGGGCGTGGTGATCTCGGGGGCGGTGGCGATGGCACGGGCCACCGGCTCGACGATGCCCTCCATCACGATGGCGAAGGCGCCCGCATCGTTGATGGCGCGGGCATCGGCCATCAGGCGGCGCTCGCCGTCGGCCTCGCGGCCCTGCACCTTGAAGCCCCCCATGGTGTTCACCGATTGCGGGGTCAGGCCGATATGGCCCATCACCGGCACGCCGCGCTCGACCAGGAAGGCCACCGTCTCGGCAAAGCGTGCGCCGCCCTCCATCTTGATCGCCCCGGCCCCCGTCTCCTTGAGCACGCGAGCGGCGTTGAGGAAGGCCTGCTGCGGGCTCGCCTCGTAGGAGCCGAACGGCATGTCCACCACGATCAGCGCTCGGGAGGTGCCCCGGATCACGGCCTGCGCCTGGACGATCATCATCTCCAGGGTCACCGGCAGGGTCGATTCCATGCCGTGCATCAGCATGCCGAGGGAATCGCCGACCAGGATGAAGTCGCAATAGGGATCGAGGATGCCGGCCGTGTGCGCGTGATAGGCCGTGAGCGCGATAATCTTGCGCCCCTCGGCCTTGCGCTTGGCCAGGTCGATCGCGCGGATTCGGCGGGACTGAACGGCTTGCGACATCGAACTCCACCCGGCTGGTTCGGGCCGCCGGAACGCGGCGGACCGTCTGCTGGTGGAGGCTCTATACACCGCCTCGGAGGAGATGGCGCGGGCCGGTGTGACGCTCCCGCACGATTGTCGCGCCGCAATGCCTTCGTCGTGCGAGTGATATATCAGATATCAGGCTGCCCACCGCAGACATTGCCGGCGAATGTCACTGCGTGGAAAGTCTTGTCCGGGGGTATCGGTAACAGCGATGGCGTCGCTGCTCCGAACTCTCTCCGGGCGTTTCCTCCCTAGACTTTCGGGCGCCGTTCGATGCCTTTATTCCGCCACAACCGGCTCCCTGTCAACTGCGTTCGCACTGGGGGCTGAGTATCCGCATGCTGATTGTTTGAGCTCAGGCTGGCGAAGACGGGAAAAATCCCGCCGGGCGAGACGCTTATCCTGATCGGAATCTGACGTTCGTCCTGGCCGCGGCTCGGCCCGCGCCTCAGCGCTGGGCCTCGCCGCCGCTCCGGGCCGTCCAGGCGGCATCCTCGGTGATGACCGTGGTCGGGTGGCGCTCCTGCCAACCCTCGATGCCCTGGGGGAACCAGTGCACGGCGCGATAGCCTTCGAGCACCAGCCGCTTGGCCGCGTTCCAACTGCCCCAGCATTCGGGATGACAGAAGGCGACGATGGCCCGGTTCTTGTCACCCCCGGTCAGGTCCGCCACGCGTTTCAGGAACAGGGATTCGTGCGCCGGATCGAGGGGGGCGGCGCCCGCATTGGGCATCCACACCGCCCCGGGCACCGAGCGGTGGGCGGGCAGCCAGGGACGGTCGGACGGAAAGCCCGCCGGGCGCCGGTCGGCCAGGGACACGTCGAGCAGGACAGGCTTGTCACGGGCCATCAGGGCGTCGAGGGTGTCGATGGTGAGGACCGTGGCGCCCGACAGGGTGGCGGGGGTGTAGCCCCGCTGCGGCCCGGTCCAGATCCCGTCCGGCTCCGGCACGTTGACGGGGGAATCCGCCGGGCTCGCCGCCGCCAGGACGAAGGCGGCGGCGCCCGCGAGCGCGAGCCGGACGAGGCGCAGCATGATGGGGCGCCCGCTCAGTTGGTCGCGCTCGGGGCGGGGAAGCTGTGCTCCCACCGGCCGTTCTGGTTGTCGGAGGCCACCACCTGGATCGGCCCCTGGCCGTCGGGCTTCAGGGCGAAGTTGAGGACCGGGTTCGACGCGATCGAGATGTCGCCGTCCAGGGTCAGGATGGTCTGGCCGCCGCGGCTGATCGCGATCTTGTTGATGTAACGGGCCGGCGTGTAGTCGCGGGTAATCTGGTTCATCTGCATGCCGCTGAAGTTCGGATGGCGGATCATCAGCGTCGCCTCGACCGGCTGGCCGGGCTGGCTCTCGGCGAACTTCATCTTCATGTCGCCCATGCCCTTCATCGCCTCCTCGTCGCTCATGCCCATCGGGGCCGAGCAGCCGCCCGAAGCCTTGACGAACTTCGTGGTCTCGAAGAGTCGGCCGTCCTTGGTCTCCACCACGGCGTGGATGTTGGTGTAGTTGTTCACCCGCACCCGCAGCTTGAGTTCGTTCGCCTCGGCGCCCGGCCCGAAGGTGACGTGCGCCGCGTAGGGCGACGGGTTGTCGTCGATGATGAGGTGGACGCCCGCGACCTTGTCCTTCTCCGGCATGGTCAGGGTGATCGGCACCAGCGAGGCATCGAGCGCCCGCACCGGCGCGTCGATCGTCACGAGGCTGTCGGTCGGCGCGATCGTCTTGTCGCCGAAGATCGATTTCTGGATCTCCTTCCAGCGGGCGAGACGCTCCGACTCGTCGTCCGAAGCCCCGGCGGCGAGGCTCGGACCCGTCCCCAGCACGGTGCCGGCGCCGACCAGCGGCAGGGCGAGCGACAGGGCCGTCAGGATCGAGCGGACGAGAACAGGGTTGGTGATTGAGCGGGTCACGGCGTTTCTCCTATGGGATGATCGTTCTTCTTGCGACATCCGTTCTTCTTGCGAGATCTCTGATATCATGTGGCGCGGGGCGGGATCGGCCTCAAGTCACAGTCTTGAGCCACGGCCTCATTCCCATTCCAGTTCCTTGAAGGCCTGGGTGACGTTGCGGCCATTGTAGGTGTCGAACAGGACCCACTTGTCGCGCTCGGCCTGTCCGACCGTCTGCACCGCCTTCTCGATCGGCAGGTCCGCCGCGATGGCCTTGCGGGTCTCGTCGCGAAGCACCGTCAGGTAGCGCGTCAGGTCGTCCATGGCGGGGGCGAAGTCGACCAGGGTCGGTCCGTGGCCCGGGACGGCCTTGGTCGCGCCCAACGCGCGCAGCCGGTCGGCCTCCTTGAGCCAGCCCACGAGGCTGCCGTCGAGGGAGGGGATGCGGGTGACGAACAGGAGGTCGGCGGGAAACAGGATGCCGCTGGCGGAATCCCGCATCGAGAGGTCGCAGTTCGTATGCGCCGGGCCGTGGGCGGTGACGCGCAGGGTGCGGCCACCGAGGTCGATGTCGGCGCCGTCCGTCACCTCCAGGGTGGGGTAGACTACCGTGCCGGCGCGGTCGGCGCCGAGAATCTCGACGAGGCGGCCGCGATAGTATTCGCCCCGCGCGTCGAGGGCGGCCCGGAGGGCGCCGTGCCCGACATAGACCGGCTTGTCCTCGGCGAAGGCCGCCGCCCCGAAGCAATGGTCGGGGTGGACATGGGTCAGCACCACATGGCCGATCGGCTTGTCCGTGCGCTTCCTGATCTCCGCGCGCAGCCAGGCCCCGTCGGCGAGACTGCCGCCGGATTCGGTGACCAGGACCGAGGTCTCGCCCACGATGAAGCCGATATTGGCGATGGCGTCGTTGTTCTCGGGGCTCGCTTCCGCGTCGGGGCCGCGCCGGATGAAGATGCCGGGGCCGACCTCGTGCAGGTCGAAGCCCTCCGCCGAGCGCCCGAGGCTGGGCAGGCAGCACAGGCACAGGCCGCCGAACAAGGCGCCGCGACGCGTCGGATTCCAGCGTGATCGGCCGGCCTCAGCCCGCATGTGTGCCTCCCGTTTTTGTTCTACCAAGTAGTAGGTAGATTTCTGCCGGCGTCAACGGCATAAGGCGGAGCCTCCACGTCCCGGCGATCACGGTCCCGCGCGCCGGAATGTCCAAGTGTCGATGCGTCGAAGTGTCGAAGCGTCGAAAGGTCCGGGGCGGACGAGATGGAGCGGGCAGGGGAGATCATGGGACGATGAGGGATACCCGCGCCGCGCTGCTGCTGGAGGCCGAGACCCTGGTGCGCCGCCGGAGCTATGCCGGCTTCAGCTATGCCGACCTCGCCGAGGCGGTGCAGATCCGCAAGGCGAGCATCCACCACCACTTCCCGAGCAAGTCCGATCTCGCCCGCGCCCTCGTGGCCGCCTACGATGCCCGCTACGACGCGGCTCTGGCCGAGATCCGGGCCGGCGAGCCCGACGCGATCCGGCGGATCGAGGCTTACGGCACCCTCTATCTCGGGGGCGTCGAGGCCG
This sequence comes from Methylobacterium sp. Leaf113, assembly GCF_001423325.1. Classification (NCBI taxonomy): domain Bacteria; kingdom Pseudomonadati; phylum Pseudomonadota; class Alphaproteobacteria; order Hyphomicrobiales; family Methylobacteriaceae; genus Methylobacterium; species Methylobacterium sp. Leaf113. The sequence continues at coordinate 200,030 of NZ_LMNJ01000005.1, read as the reverse complement.
GGCTGGGCTGCCTCTGCGCCGTCCTGGCGATTGAGGGCGACGCCCTGCCGGAGACGCTGCGCGCCGACATCGCCCGCTTCTTCGAAAAGCACATCGCCTGGCTGGAGGCGGTGCTCGCCGAGGGCATCGCGACCGCAAGCGTGCGGGCCTCCCTCGATCCCGCCGCCACGGCTCGCATGGTCATTGCCGCCCTCGAAGGCGCCCTCCTGATGGAGCGCCTGCTGGCCGGACCGGCGGGCTTCCGCGGCACCCTCACGGCGCTCTGCGACGGGCTGCGGGCTGCCGGGGTTTCATCCGACCGGGGTTTCATCCGAACCGACTGATACAATATAACAGGTCGCAGCGACGCCTCCCGCGCGGGCGACCCCGTGCCATCGACGAAGAGTCACCATGTCCGACAGCCCGAACCCCGCCACCGCGAAGATCCCCGTCACCGTGCTCACCGGCTATCTCGGCGCGGGCAAGACGACGCTTCTCAACCGCATCCTCACCGAGAACCACGGCAAGCGCTACGCCGTGATCGTCAACGAGTTCGGCGAGATCGGCATCGACAACGACCTCATCATCGGCGCCGACGAGGAGGTGTTCGAGATGAACAACGGCTGCGTCTGCTGCACCGTGCGCGGCGACCTGATCCGCATCATGGACGGCCTGGTGAAGCGGCGCGGCAAGTTCGACGCGATCATCGTCGAGACCACCGGCCTCGCCGATCCCGCCCCCGTGGCCCAGACCTTCTTCATCGACGAGGATGTCGGCGCGGCCGCCCGCCTCGACGCGGTGGTGACCGTGGCGGACGCCAAGTGGCTGTCGGACCGCCTGAAGGACGCGCCGGAGGCCAAGAACCAGATCGCCTTCGCGGACGTGATCCTGCTCAACAAGGCCGATCTCGTGGAGGAGGCGGACCTGGCCCGGGTCGAGGGCCAGATCCGCGCGATCAACCCCTACGCCAAGGTCCACCGCACCGAGCGCTGCGCGGTGCCACTGGAGGCGGTGCTGGAGCGCAATGCCTTCGATCTCGGCCGCATCCTCGACATCGAGCCCGACTTCCTCGAGGAGGGCCACCACCATCACCACGACGACGACATGCAGTCGGTCTCGGCCAAGATCGACGGACCGGTCGACCCCGAGAAGTTCATGCCCTGGATCTCGACCCTGACCCAGGTCCAGGGCCCCGACATCCTGCGCTGCAAGGGGATCGTCGCCTTCCCGAACGAGCCGCAGCGCTTCGTCTTCCAGGGCGTCCACCAGATCCTCGACGGCGACCTTCAGGGGCCGTGGAAGGACGACGAGCCGCGCATCTCCCGCGTGGTCTTCATCGGCCGCAAGCTCGATCCGGAGGCGATCCGCGCCGGGTTCGAGGATTGCAAGGCGGCCTGACGCCCGGCCTTTCCGGGCGCGCGCGATCACGGGGGACGCGCGTGCGTCCCCCGTGCCGTCAGGCGGCCTTCACGCCGGCCAGGAACTGCGACACCTCCTGGCCGAGGTTTACCGAATAGCGCGACAATTCCTTGGCGGCGCTCAGGACCTGGCTGGCGGCGGCGCCTGTCGAGCCCGCACCGGCGCGGACATGCTCGATGTTGCTGGTCACCTCCTGGGTGCCCTGCGCGGCCTCCTGGACGTTCCGGGCGATCTCCCGGGTGGCGGCGCCCTGCTGCTCCATCGCGGCGGCGATGCCGCCGGCGTAGGTCGACATGTCGGCGATGGTCCGGCCGATGCGCGTGATGTCGGACACCACCTCGCCGGTGGCCCCCTGGATCTCGCCGATCTTGGTGCGGATCTCCTCCGTGGCGCGCGCGGTCTGCCCGGCGAGTTCCTTCACTTCGGTGGCCACCACGGCAAAGCCGCGGCCCGCTTCGCCGGCGCGGGCCGCCTCGATGGTGGCGTTGAGCGCCAGCAGATTGGTCTGGCCCGCGATGTTCGTGATCATGGCGACGACGTCGGTGATGCTGGCCGCAACGTCGGTCAGGCGCTTCACCGTCGCCTCGGTGCGGTGCGTATCCTCGACGGCCTGGTTGGCCATGATGGAGGATTGGCTGACCTGGGTTACGATCTCCTGGATCGAGGCGGACATCTCCTCGCTGGCGGACGCCACCGTGTGGACGTTGGCCGAGGTTTCTTCCGCCGCGCTCGCCACCGTCGTCGCTTGCTGGATCGACTGATCCGCCGTGGAGGCCATCGACTGGGCGGTGGCTTCCATCTCGGTGGCGGCCCCTGCCAGCCCGTGCGTCAGGTTCGAGACGTTGGCCTCGAAGCGCTTGGTCAGCCCGTCGAGCACTTCGGCCCGGCGCATCTTGGCCTGGTTCTCGGCCTCCTGCTCGGCCGCCAGGCTGCGGGCCAGGATGGCGTTGTCCTTGAACACCCCCAGCGACCGGGCCAGCAGACCGATTTCGTCCTTGCGCGCCATGCCCTCCACGGTGACCGTCAGGTCGCCGCTCGCGAGACGGCCCATCGCGGCGCCCATGGCGTTCACCGGACGGGCGATCGCGTAGATCACGATCAGGCCGGCACTGCCCAGGGCGGCCAGCAGCCCGACGACGGCCGAAGACACCAGCATGGTCGTGGTGCTTCTGACGATCTCGTCGGCGTGAGCGGCGCTCGCCTTCAACTCAGACTCGACCAGGGTGATCCGCTGATTGGCCTGCTCGCGCAGCTTGGCCCGCAACGGTGCCGCCTCAGCCTGCGCGATCCTGTTTCCGGTCGCTGGATCGTTATTCAGAGCGGCCTCGGAGGAGCGGTTCAGAACGGTAAAGTAGGATTCCAGCCCACGCCGAAGATCGGCGTTCGCCGCGATGCGCTCGGGCGTATCGGCCAGGGCGGCAAGTTTGGCCTGCGCCTCGTAGGTCGCCTCGATGGCGCCGGCTTGCCGGGCCTTGAAGTCCTGGCTCCTCGGCCCGGTCGGATCGATGAGGATATTGCGGTTCTGGAGTGCGGCTTCGGTCAGGGTGATCTGCAGGTTAAGCGCGTAGCCCTGACGTGCCGTCTGCACCTGGACGATCTCCCGCGTCTGATCCGCAATCTGGGACAGGGCGTAGCGGGCGTAGATCACGAGACCGAGGGCGACCAGGGTCGTCATGACCAGCGGGATGATGATCTTCACCAGAAGGCTGAAGTTATTGAACGTCCTCATCAAAAATCCCGTCCTGCAGATCGAAGATTGAATTCACCTACTTAAGAATAGCGTTTCGCGATAAAATAAATCTTAATGTTCGCTATTCTGTCCGGATAAGCGAAGCAAAATCTGAGCGATGCGCCAAAATCTCGGATCTTATGTGAGTAAGAAATAGGTCTATGCTGGATAGCAGTAATCCATCGCAATCAGTATTAGAATTGTCTTTTTTGGGAGGTGGGTGTAGAAAAGAAGAAACCGTGCGTGTTTCCGCACGCAGGACCTTGGAAATCGATGGACGTTCCTGGCTCGACGAGGAGGCAAGTGCGGGAGAGGGTTTGTGCGAATGCGCTGGAGCCCGAGTGAAACCTTCTCGAAGCGCCAGCTCTTCGAGCGGCCCGACCCTCGGGACAGGCGAAGCTTCGACGGCGGATCGCAACACTTGGTTTACCATTCCGGCACAGGATCGAATTCGTGCCGGCCTGACGCCGCCGGCCGCGATCGGCTGCCCTGCCCGGGCGCCGTGAGGCCCCGGAGAGTGCTGATCCCATGATGTCCCGAGCGGAACGCACGCCCTTGACGGACTGGTGGTGGACCGTCGACCGCGGCCTCCTCGCCGGCCTCGGCGCGCTCATGGTGGCGGGCTTGGTCTTCCTCATGGGCGGCGGGCCGCCCGTGGCCGAGAAGATCGGCCTGCCGACCTTCCACTTCCTCAACCGGCAGGCGCTCTATCTTGCGCCCACCATCCTCATCATCGTCGGCGTGTCGTTCCTGTCCCTGCGCCACATCCGCCGCGTCGCGCTCTTCACCTGGATGATGGGCGTCGCGCTCTGCATCCTGGCGAGCAAGTTCGGCCCGGAGATCAAGGGCGCGCACCGCTGGATCCAGTTCGGTGCCATCGGCATCCAGCCGTCGGAATTCGTCAAGCCCGCCTTCGTGGTGGTGGCGGCCTGGGCCTTCTCGGAGGGCGCGCAACGACGCGACATGCCGGGCGGCCTGCTGGCGATCCTGCTCCTGCCCATCACCATCGTGCCGCTCGTGCTCCAGCCCGATTTCGGCCAGACCATGCTCATCACCATCGTGTGGTGCGCCCTGTTCTTCGTGGCCGGCCTGCACTGGTTCTGGGTGGCGGGCCTCGGCGTCGGCGGCCTGATCGGCGTCGCCACCGCCTACCGCTTCCTGCACCACGTGCGCGAGCGCATCGACCGCTTCCTCGACAGCGATTCCGGCGACAACTTCCAGGGCTACTGGGCCCGGCAATCGTTCAATTCCGGCGGCTGGTTCGGCACCGGCCCGGGGGAGGGCGTCGCCAAGCGCCACCTGCCCGACGCCCACACCGACTTCATCTTCTCGGTGACGGGTGAGGAGTTCGGCACCATCGTGTGCCTCGGCCTCGTCCTGCTCTTCGCCTACATCGTCATGCGGGGCCTGAAGCTGGCCCGGCGCACCGACGACACCTTTTCGCGATTGGCGATCACGGGTCTCACCACGTTGTTCGGGCTGCAGGCCTGCATCAACATGGCGGTGAACGTCCGCCTGATGCCCGCCAAGGGCATGACCCTGCCGTTCGTCTCCTACGGCGGCTCCTCGCTGATCTCGCTCGCCCTCGGCATGGGCTTCCTCGTGGCCTTGACCCGCAAGCGCCCCCGGACCACCACCCTGAGCCAGAAGCCGCCGGGCACCGCCCCGGCGACGATCGCCGGAGTGATGCGTTGACCGTTGCCACTGCCACGATCCTGCTCTGTGCCGGGGGCACGGGCGGGCATCTGTTTCCCGCCGAGAGCCTGGCCCACGCTCTGCGCGCCCGCGGCGTGCGGGTGGCGCTGGCCACCGATGCCCGGGTGGATTCGATCGCCACCGGCTTCCCGGCCTCCGAGATCGTCACCATCGCCTCCGCCACGCCCTCGGGGCGCTCCCTGATCAAGCGCGGCACCGCGCTCCTCACCCTCGGGCGCGGCTTCGGCGTCGCCGCGCGGGAGATCCGACGCATCAACCCGGCCGCCATCGTGGGCTTCGGCGGATATCCCACAGTGCCGCCGATACTGGCGGGACAGATCCTGCAGGTCCCCACCATCCTGCACGAGCAGAACGCCGTGATGGGCCGGGCCAACGCCTTCCTGGCGCGCGGCGCCCGTGCCATCGCCACCGGGTTTCGCGACGTGCGCGGCGTGCCCGTCAAAGCCCTCGCGCCCCGGACCCATACGGGCAACCCGTTGCGCCCGGCGGTGCTCGAGGCCGCGAAAACCCCTTATCCGCCGGTCGGTCCGGGTGATCCGCTGCATCTCCTGGTCTTCGGCGGCAGCCAGGGCGCCCGGGTGATGGGCGAGGTCGTGCCCGCCGCCATCGCCAACCTGCCCGCCGATCTGCGCGCCCGGCTCCATCTCGTGCAGCAGGTGCGGGCCGAGGACCTGACGCAGGTCCAGAACCTCTATCTCGGCCTGGGCCTCGCCGGCTTCGAGGCCGCCCCCTTCTTCAAGGATTTGCCGGCCCGGATGGCGGCGGCGCACCTCGTCATCGGTCGCTCCGGGGCTTCCACGGTCTCGGAACTCGCCGCCATCGGGCGGCCCGCCATCCTGGTGCCGCTCCCCGGCGCCCTCGATCAGGATCAGGCGGCCAACGCCGCGACGCTCGCCGCCATCGGCGCCGCGCAGGCGATCGCGCAATCCGCCTTCACGCCGGATCGCCTCACGGCGGAGCTGGTCGACCTCTTCACCAATCCCGGAAAATTGACCGCGGCGGCCTCAGCCGCCAAAAGCGCCGGAATTCACGACGCGGCCGAGCGGCTCGCCGACATCGTCATCGCGACGGCGGCCCGCACCTGACGGCGTCCGCCGATTGACCCCGTTCGGGCCGGTTCGTCCGGACCCCCGACGCCCCTGAGACTGGTCCTTCCCATGAAGCTGCCCGACAAGCTCGGTCCCATCCACTTCATCGGCATCGGCGGCATCGGCATGTCCGGCATCGCCGAGGTGATGCACAATCTCGGCTACACCGTGCAGGGGTCGGACGCCAACGACAACGCCAATGTCCGGCGGCTCTCCGACAAGGGCATGCGCACCTTCATCGGTCACGAGGCCGGCAACGTCGAGGACGCCGCCCTGGTGGTGGTCTCCACCGCGATCCGCCGCGACAATCCCGAGCTCGTCGCCGCCCGCGAGCGCCGCCTGCCGGTGGTGCGCCGGGCCGAGATGCTGGCCGAGCTGATGCGCTTCAAGTCCTGCGTCGCCATCGCGGGCACCCACGGCAAGACCACGACGACCTCCCTGGTCGCCACCCTGCTGGACGCCGGCAACCTCGACCCCACCGTGATCAACGGCGGCATCATCAACGCCTACGGCACCAACGCCCGCATGGGCGAGGGCGAGTGGATGGTGGTGGAGGCCGACGAATCCGACGGCACCTTCCTGAAGCTGCCGGCCGACGTCGCCATCGTCACCAACATCGACCCCGAGCACCTCGACCATTTCGGCTCGTTCGACGCGGTCAAGGACGCCTTCCGGCGCTTCATCGACAACATCCCGTTCTACGGCTTTGCCGTGATGTGCATCGACCACCCGATCGTGCAGGACCTCGTCGGCCACATCGAGGACCGTCGCATCATCACCTACGGCGAGAATCCGCAGGCCGACGTCCGCCTCATCGACGTGGACCTGCGCGGTGGCCAGAGCCGCTTCCGCGTCATGATCCGCGACCGCCGCCCCGGCTTCCGCCTGGAGATGGAGGACCTCGTCCTGCCGATGCCGGGCAAGCACAACGCCCTGAACGCCACCGCGGCCCTCGCCGTCGCGCACGAGCTCGGTGTCGAGCCGGAGGCGATCCGCAAGGCGCTGGCCGGCTTCGGCGGGGTCAAGCGCCGCTTCACCCGCACCGGCGAGTGGAACGGGGCCCTGATCTTCGACGATTACGGACACCATCCGGTGGAGATCAAAGCGGTGCTCAAGGCCGCCCGCGCCTCCACCGAGAGCAACGTCATCGCCATCGTGCAGCCGCACCGCTACACCCGCCTCGCCTCGCTGTTCGACGATTTCTGCACCTGCTTCAACGATGCCGATACGGTCATCGTCGCCCCGGTCTACGCGGCGGGCGAGGCGCCGATCGAGGGCATGGACCGCGACGGCCTCGTCTCGGGCCTCAAGTCCCGCGGCCACCGCGACGCCATCGCGCTCCAGCGTTCGGAAGACCTCGCCGGCATCGTCGCCGGCCGCGCCAAACCGGGCGACTACGTGGTCTGCCTCGGGGCCGGCAACATCACCCAATGGGCCTATGCGCTCCCGGGCGAACTCGCGGCTCTGGATGGTGTGAAGGCGTGAGACGCCGATGCGCGCTGCCTCGAAGGCGAGCACGCGCTTCCGCCGGATCTTGCGGGCCAAAGAAACCGAGGCCGAACGGCGTCTCCGGTCGCACGTGAGGGATCCGCGCCTTGCTGGACTCAAGTTCGTTCGGCAGACGCAGATCGGTCCTCATATGGCCGACTTCGGCCGTCGCGAAGCGCGGCTCATCGTCGAGGCGGATGGTAGCCAGCACGCTGCGAACACGCACGATCAGGCCCGAGATGCTTGGTTGATCGCGCGCGGCTATCGCATCCCAAGCTTCTGGAATTCCGACATCATGCATCAAACCGACTGCATCACCGCGCCGATCCTCGCGGCCCTCCCAGCCTCTCCCCGCTTGCGGGGAGAGGACGCCGAACCTCTCGCCGAGTTCGGCGTGAGCCCGAAGGGCGAAGGTGAGGGGGCGTTTCTCATGGACGCACAGCCCCTGTCCCCGGTGTCCCCTCACCCACGCTCCGCGCGCTTTGCCCCCGACAAAGAGAGCGGGGCCCTCTCCCCGCAAGCGGTGAGAGGGGAGGTGCTCGCATGACCGCCTTCCCGGACATCACGCCCGACATCCGTGCCCGGGCGCCCGGCCTGCGGGGGCGGCTGATCGCCAACCAGCCGCTCTCGGACCTGACCTGGTTCCGGGTCGGCGGTCCTGCCCAGGTGCTGTTCACCCCGGCCGATGCGGAGGACCTCGGCGTCCTGCTCGGCGCCCTCGATCCCGAGACCTCCGTCACCGTGATCGGCCTCGGCTCGAACCTCATCGTGCGGGACGGCGGCGTGCCCGGCGTGGTGATCCGGCTCGGCGGCAAGGCCTTCGGCACGGTGGCGATCGACGGCGAGACCCTGCGGGTCGGCACCGCGGTGCCGGACATGCGCCTCGCCAAGACGGCGGCCGAGGCCGGGCTCGACGGGCTCGCGTTCTTCCGCGGCATTCCCGGCTCGGTCGGCGGCGCCCTGCGCATGAACGCCGGCGCCCATGGCGGCGAGACCACCGACGTGCTGGTCGAAGCGCACGGCGTCGACCGCCAGGGCAACCCGCGCCGCTTCAGCCACGCCGAGATGGGCTTCGCCTACCGGCACAGCGGCGCCCCCGCCGACGTGATCTTCACTCAGGCGGTCTTCCGGGGCCGTCCGGGCGACCGCGCGGCCATCGAGGCCGAGATGGAGCGGGTGACGGCGGCGCGCGAGGCGGCCCAGCCGATCCGCGAGCGCACCGGCGGCTCGACCTTCAAGAACCCGCCCGGCGGCAAAGCCTGGCAACTCGTCGACGCCGCCGGCTGCCGTGGCCTCACGGTCGGCGGTGCGCAGGTCTCGGAGATGCACTGCAACTTCCTGATCAACCGCGACAACGCCACGGCCGCCGATATCGAGACCCTCGGCGAGGAGGTCCGCCGGCGGGTGCGCGAGACCTCCGGCATCGAGCTGCACTGGGAGATCAAGCGCATCGGCCGGTCGACACCCGCGGAGTAAGGCGGTAAGACGTAAGTTTTCTGCTGGAGAGTGGCCGATGACCGGTCGGGATGTTCTGACGACCTATTCGAAGGTCTCCGTGAAGAGCCAGACCGTGCTCCCGGCCGAGGTCCGCGAACGCCTCGGCATCGGCCCGGGCGACCGTCTTCGCTACGTGATCACGCCGGACGGTATCCGCATCGAGAAGGCGCGTCCCGAGGGCGAAGATCCCTTCGTGACCTTCACGGAATGGGCTGGGGCCGCCGACGAAGAAGCCTATGGCAATCTCTAGGGATCCCATCGGAGGCATGCTTGCCGCAGGCGCCGTCGTGGTCGTCCCATTTCCTTATTCCGACCGTCTCGCCGAGAAGCGTCGCCCGGCCGTCGTGGTCTCGGGACCGGCCGTCGCCGAGACGGGATTCGTCTGGATCGCCATGATCACCAGTGCGAACAACCCCGCCATGCGGGGCGATCAGGCCATCGACGATCTTGCCGCTGCCGGGCTCGATGCGCCTTCGGTCGTCAGACCCGTCAAGCTGGCCTGCATCGAACCGGCACGTATCCTCAAGCGGATCGGGACATTGCCGCCGGTGGTGGCCGGCGCGGTTTTCGATGCGATCCACGACAGGATCGGCCCCGGCCGGCCGGCGTGATGCCGCAATCCATGTCTGCGCAAATCTCAGGAGTCCCCATGTCCAAGCACGTCGCCGTCCTCATGGGCGGGTGGTCCTCCGAGCGGCCGGTCTCGCTGAATTCGGGCCAGGCCTGCGCCGACGCCCTCGAAGGTCAGGGCTTTCGCGTCACCCGCGTCGACGTCCAGCCCGACATCGCCACGGTGCTGACCGCCCTGCGGCCCGACGTGGCCTTCAACGCGCTGCACGGACCGGCGGGCGAGGACGGCACGATTCAGGGCCTGCTCGAACTCCTGCGCATCCCCTACACCCATTCCGGCGTACTCGCCTCGGCGCTGGCGATGCATAAGGAACGTGCCAAAGTGATCATGCGGGCGGCCGGAGTCAGCGTTCCGGAGGGCCGCGTCGTTAACCGTCATGAGGCCGCCAAGTCACACGTGCTGACGCCGCCCTACGTGCTCAAGCCGGTGGCCGAGGGCTCCTCCATGGGGGTCATCATCGTGCGCGACGGGCGCACCCATCCGCCCCAGGAAGTGGGCCGGGCCGATTGGGGCTATGGCGATGAAATCCTTGCGGAAACCTATGTCGCCGGGCGCGAGCTGACCTGCGCCGTGATGGGGGACAAGGCCCTCGGGGTGATCGAAATCAAGCCGGCTTCCGGGGAGTGGTACGACTTCGATGCGAAGTACGCCGAGGGGGGGTCGATCCACGTCCTCCCGGCAGAAATTAAACCAAATCTTTACCAGCGTGTCCAAGAGTTGTCGTTAACGGCGCATCAAGCACTCGGGTGCCGGGGCATCAGCCGTGCGGACCTTCGTTACGACGACACACCGGGTGGAACCGGTGCCCTCGTCGTCCTGGAGGTCAACACGCAACCCGGCATGACGAAGACGAGCTTGGTCCCGGAGATGGCAGCCCATGCGGGCTATGGTTTCGGTGAGCTCGTCCAATGGATGGTGGAGGACGCAACGTTGGGCCGGTAGGGGCCGAAGGTCCGCTCGGCGGTCCTGGCCCGCTGGGTCAAGGCTCGCTGGGTCAGGGCTCGCTGGGGTCCGCCGCCGGCACGGTCGCCTCCGTCCGCGGGGCGCTCGCGGCCCGCCTGCGCCGCTTCACGCCCCCCGGCCGCCGCTCCCGCCTCGCGCTTCCGATCGAGCGCCGGGTTCCGCGCCACCTCGGCACGGCGGCGATGTCCGTTTCCTTCGCGGCCCTCGCCCTCGCCAGCTTCGTCGGCACCGGCGCCTACGACCGATTCGTGGCCGAGAACGGCCGTCCCCTCGACGTTCTGGCGCGCCTCGCCGGCTTCGGCGTCGAGCGCGTCACCATCTCGGGCATCGCCCGGCTCTATGAGCGCGAGGTGCTGCAGGCCGCCGGCATCGACGGCCACTCCTCCGTGGTGTTCCTCGACGTGGCCGAGGCCCGCGAGCGCCTGCTGGCGGTGCCGCTGATCGCCAGCGCCTCCGTGCGCAAGGTCTATCCGAACGAGATCGTCATCACCCAGGTGGAGCGCGAGCCCGCCGCCCTGTGGCAGCGCAACGGCGAGATCGCCGTGATCGCGGCCGACGGCACGGTGATCGACCAGATGCGCGACGACCGCTACGCCGCCCTGCCGCTGGTGGTCGGCGACGACGCCAACCTCAAGCTCAAGGACTACCTCGCCCTGATCGAGGCGGCCGGCTCGCTCGCCGAGCGCGTCAAGGCCGGGACCTACGTGTCCGGCCGGCGCTGGACCCTGAAACTCGACGGCGTCGACATCCGCCTGCCCGAGACCGGGGCGACCGAAGCGCTGGCCCGGTTGGTCAAGCTCGAGCGCGACAATCGCCTGCTCGAGAAGGACATCATCGCGGTGGACCTGCGCATGCCCGACCGGATCGTGGTGCGCCTCACCGAAGAGGCCGCCGCGGCCCGCGCCGAATCCCAGAAGAAGTCCAAGACCAAGGGGACCAGCACATGAGCCGCACGATCCGTCCGGCGCATCCCGCGTCCCGCCCCCGCCACACCCGTTCCGCCCGGTAGCCCGATGCACGACCCGCACGGCCTCACCCCACGCCTGAAGCCTCTCTCCGCCCGGCGCAGCACCACCCTCTCGGTGCTCGACATCGGAACGAGCAAGGTCGTTTGCCTCATCGCCGAGCTTCAGCCGGCCGAGGCCCTCACCACCCTGCGCGGACGCACCCATTTCGCCCGCGTCATCGGCATCGGCCACCAGCGTTCGCAGGGGCTCAAGGGCGGCGTCATCGTCGACCTCGAGGCCGCCGAGAGCGCGATCCGCCAAGCGGTCCACGCCGCCGAGCGGATGGCCAAGGTCGAGGTGCAGTCGGTCATCGTCAACATGTCCGGCGGCCGCATCGGCTCGCAGCACTTCGAGGCCCGCGTCGGCACCCGCACCGGCACCGTCACGGGCTCCGACGTGGAGCGCGTGCTGGAGACCGCCTCCGCCCACGGCGTCAGCCCCGGCCGGGCCGTGCTCCACGCCCTGCCCACCGGCTACGCCATCGACGGCCAGGGCACGGTCATCGATCCGTCGGGCATGATGGGCGATGCCCTCGGGGTCGACCTCCACGTGGTCACCGGCGAAGCGGCCGCCGCCCGCAATCTCATGCTCGCGGTCGAGCATTGCCACCTCGGCGTCGAGGCGGTGATCGCCACCCCCTACGCCGCCGGGCTCTCGGCCCTGGTCGACGACGAGGCCGAAATGGGCGTCGCCGTGGTCGACATGGGCGGGGGCACCACCAGCGTCGGCGTGTTCTCCGGCGGCCATCTCGTCCACGTCGATGCGGTCGCGGTCGGCGGCCATCACGTCACCATGGACATCGCCCGCGGCCTCTCCACCCGGGTCGCCGCGGCCGAGCGCCTCAAGACCCTGTACGGCTCGGCCATCGCCACCGCCTCCGACGAGCGCGACATGATCGCGGTCCACGGGGTCGGCGAGGACGAGGGCGACGCCCCCACCCATGTGCCGCGCTCGCAGCTCGTGCGGATCATCCGCCCGCGCGTCGAGGAGGTGGTGGAGCTGGTGCGCGACCGCCTCCGGGCCGCCGGCTTCTCGGCCCAGGCCGGGCGCCGGGTGGTGCTGACGGGCGGCGCCAGTCAGCTCGTGGGTCTGCCCGAGGTGGCCCGCCGGGTCATGGAAGGTCAGGTCCGCATCGGCCGCCCCCTGGGCATCCGGGGTCTGCCGGAAGCCGCCAAGGGCCCCGCCTTCTCGGCGGCGGTGGGCCTGCTGGTCTACCCGCAGGTGGCGCATGCGGAGCATTTCGAGCCGCGGGGCCATGGCGCCTTCGCCGGCACGGGAACGGACGGCTACCTCTCGCGCGTCGGACGCTGGATCCGCGAGAGTTTCTGAGAACGACCGCCGTCGCGCCCCAAACCCCGGGTATCGGGGTGGGTGCGAACGGCCAGACGAGAATCGGCGCCTCCCTCAACCGAGGCGTCAAATGAAACGTGAAAGGCACGAGAGGCTCGACACCATGGCCATCAGTCTGCAGGCGCCGGATATCCGTGAACTCAAGCCCCGCATCACCGTCTTCGGTGTCGGCGGAGCCGGCGGCAACGCCGTCAACAACATGATCGAATCCGGCCTTCTCGGCTGCGAGTTCGTGGTCGCCAACACCGACGCCCAGGCGCTCACCTCCTCGAAGGCCGAGCGCGTGATCCAGATGGGTCTCGGCGTCACCCAGGGGCTCGGCGCCGGTTCGCACCCCGAGGTCGGCTCGGCGGCGGCCGATGAGGTCATCGACGAGATCCGGGACCAGCTCTCGGGCGCCCACATGTGCTTCATCACCGCCGGCATGGGCGGCGGCACCGGCACCGGTGCGGCCCCCGTCATCGCCCGCGCCGCCCGCGACATGGGCATCCTCACCGTCGGTGTCGTGACCAAGCCGTTCCAGTTCGAGGGTGTGCGCCGCATGCGCACCGCCGAGGCCGGCATCCAGGAGCTGCAGGCCGCCGTCGACACCCTGATCGTCATCCCGAACCAGAATCTGTTCCGGGTCGCCAACGAGAAGACCACCTTCGCCGACGCCTTCGCGATGGCCGACCAGGTGCTCTATTCCGGCGTCGCCTGCATCACCGACCTGATGGTCAAGGAAGGCCTGATTAACCTCGACTTCGCCGACGTCCGCGCCATCATGCGCGGCATGGGCAAGGCCATGATGGGCACCGGCGAGGCCTCGGGCGAGAACCGCGCCAATCGCGCCGCGGAAGCCGCGATCGCCAACCCGCTCCTCGACGACGTCTCGATGAAGGGCGCACGCGGCCTGCTGATCTCGATCACCGGCGGCAACGACCTCACCCTCTACGAGCTCGACGAGGCCGCCACCCGCATCCGCGAGGAAGTGGATTCGGACGCCAACATCATCCTGGGCGCGACCTTCGACGAGAGCCTCGACGGCATCATCCGGGTCTCGGTGGTCGCCACCGGCATCGAGCCGGCGCTGATCGCCGCCAACTCCCAGAACAACCCCGACATCGTGCAGACCGAGCAGCGCATCGCCGAAGTCGCCGAGCGCCTGCGTGCGGAAGCGAGGGCGCGGGCCGCACAGCCCGCGCCGACCTTTCGCCCCGCCGGACAGGACGGTTCCGTAGCGGCTCCGTCCGCCCCGTCGGCCGCTCCGGCTCCGGTTCAGGCCATTCCGGCCCAGGCCCCGGTGCAGCAGACCCTCCGTGCGCCCGAGCCGGTGGCCCTCGCCCCCGAGCCGATGCGGGTGGAGCTGCCCCAGGCTCCGGTGATGCGTGACGAGGTGATGCTGACCCAGACGCAGCCCCGCGCCGCCATGGCCTACGAGCTCGCGCCGCTGCCGGCGCCCGAGCCGGTCCTGCAGCATGCCGCCGGCCCGTTCGTGCCGCCGCGCCCGGCGGTGGCGGTCGCCCGCGCGCCGCGCATGCCGCAGATCCAGGACCTGCCGCTGCCGGCCCAGGCCCAGCTGCGGGCCCGCGAGGAGCAGCCGGCGGCCGAGCCGGCCGGCGACTCCAAGCGCATGACCCTGCTGCGGCGTCTCGCGACGGTCGGCTTCGGTGGACGCCGCGAGGAGACCGAGGCCGCGCCGGCCCCGCAGATGCGGGCGCCCGCCGCTCCGGCTCCCCAGGCGGCCGCTCCGGCCGAGTATCCCAAGCGCGCCCCCGTCCAGGCTCCGCCGGCCTACCGTCCGGCTCAGGGCAACCTCGATCCGCAGGGTCGCGTCGCGCCCCAGTCCCGGATGATGGACGACGATCAGCTCGAAATCCCGGCCTTCCTGCGCCGCCAGGCCAACTGAGACGGGGGCCGACCGGCCCTCTACCCGCCGGCTGAGATATTTCAGCCACAGGCCCGGAGCCTCACAGCTCCGGGCTATGCTTGTTGTTAACCTACTGTGCCAAAATGGGTTTCTGATTCTCTGTCGGAAACCGGGACTGTAACAGAGCGTAAGAATCCGTGATTTGGCCTGCCTTTGAGGCGCGGCTATACGAATTTTGGAACGAAAAGGCGCGGCGGTTTCGGCCGTCAAGCGCCGGCAGGGGCTTCAAGCAGCGGACGGATCGACAAGGGCGAAAAGCGCATCTCAACGGGATGGGCGCGCCTGATCACGGCCGAGGGCTATGGAATGCGAACGAACCAACAGACAACTCTCAAAGCCCCCGCGACCCTGAGCGGCATCGGCGTCCACTCCGGGAACCCGGTCGAGATCACGCTGCATCCAGCGCCCGCCAATCACGGAATCGCCTTCCTCCGCACCGGAATGGCCACCGGCAACGACCGGCTCATCAAGGCCCACCACGCCTGCGTCTCTGCCACCGAGCTCTGCACCGTGATCGGTGATGTCGAGAGCGGCGCCGTCGCCACCATCGAGCACCTGATGTCGGCGCTCTACGGTCTCGGGATCGACAACGTCCTGGTCGAGATCGACGGCCCCGAGATGCCCATTCTCGACGGCAGCGCGCGTCCCTACGTCGAGGCCATCGACGCCGTCGGCATCGGGACCTGCGGCGCCCCCCGGCGCTGGATCAAGGTTCTCCGCTCCGTCCGCATCGAGGTCGGCCGCGCCTTCGCCGAACTCCGCCCCATCGACCGGGGCTTCCGCCTCGATGTCGAGATCGATTTCGAGAACCCGGTGATCGGCCGCAGCCGCAAGGCGATGGACCTGACCCCCGCCGCCTATCGCCGCGAGATCGCCGGCGCCCGGACCTTCGGCATGATGCGGGATGTGGAGCGCTACTGGAAGGCGGGCTTCGCCCTCGGCGCTTCCCTGGAGAACACCGTCGCGGTCGGGGAGACCGCCGTGGTCAACCCCGAGGGCCTGCGCTACGCCGACGAGTTCGTCCGGCACAAGTTCCTCGATGCGGTCGGCGACCTGGCTCTGGCCGGCCTGCCGATCCAGGGCGGCTACCGCTCCTATTGCGGCGGCCATCGTATGAATGTCGGCATCCTCACCGCCCTGTTCTCCGATCGCGCCAACTACGCCATCGTCGAGGCGCCCGGCGCCCGCCGCGAGACCAGCCTGACCGAATTCGGAGCCAGCCTCGGCATGGCCGCCTTCGTCGGCGATCTGTAGCGCCACCGACACATCGGTCGTTTCTGTTAAGGGTTCAGCCCGCCCGCCGCTTTCACGCCCAAATCGCGCTTCACGGTGAAGCGAGCGTGAAACGGGACGTCCGTCCGGTGTGCAGCGCACCCGGATCGTGGCATGAGGCCGTCAGCCACGCGACCGACCTTTAGTGATGGCGTGACGACGCGTGTCCAAAAACGGACCCGTCTGTTGGGGGAAGACCGGAATGCGCCTTACTCATCCCAACCGCGGTGCGATGGCGGCCGTGCTGGTGACCGTGATGGGCTTCGGGCTCGGCGGCTGCGACGCCCTCGATTCGATCAATCCCTTTGCCGAAAAGTACAAGCCCGAAGTCATCCCGGATGTTCCCGCCGACAAGCTCTACAGTGAGGGCTTGGCGCGGATGGAGGACAAGGACTACGAGGGCGCCTCGAAGAAGTTCGGTGAACTCGACAAGGCCTACAGCTACTCGGACTGGTCGCGCAAAGCGCTGCTGATGACCGCCTACTCGAATTACGAGGGCGCCAAGTACGACGACGCGATCAACGCGTCGAAGCGCTACCTTCAGCGCCATCCGGCCAGCAAGGACGCGGCCTACGCCCAGTACCTGATGGCGATGTCGCACTACAAGCAGATCCCCGACGTGACCCGCGACCAGGACCGCTCCGAGAAGGCGCTGGCCGGCCTGCAGGAGCTCGTCCAGAAGTATCCGACCTCGGAATACGCCGCCGACGCCAAGGCCAAGATCCAGATCACCCGCGACCAGCTCGCCGGCAAGGAGATGGAGGTCGGTCGCTTCTACCTGGAGCGCCGCAACTTCCCGGCCGCGATCAACCGGTTTCGCGACGTGGTCAGCAAGTACCAGACGACCCGGCACGCCGAGGAAGCCCTCGAGCGTCTGACCGAGGCCTACATGGCTCTCGGCCTGACCCAGGAGGCTCAGACCTCCGCCGCCGTGCTCGGGCATAACTTCCCCGACAGCCCCTGGTACAAGGACGCCCACGCGCTCCTGCAGAACGGGGGCCTGGAGCCGCGCGAGGAGAAGACCTCGTGGATCAGCAAGGTCTATCGCGGCGTCATCGGGCGCACCGCCGAGGCCCAGTAGGCCCGACGCCGTTCCGGCGCCCGTCCGGCGATCCGCGTGCCGCTTTGCCGCTCCCCGTGGGGGCGGCATCTTTTTGCGTGAAGCCGGCGGCACTTCGCCGTAAAGACAGCGCCAGCGTTCACAACGGGACCCCAGACGCGGCATGCTGAGCCAGCTCGCGATCCGCGACATCGTTCTCATCGACAAGCTCGTCCTGAATTTCCGCGAGGGCCTCAGCGTCCTCACCGGTGAAACGGGTGCGGGTAAGTCGATCCTGCTCGATGCCTTCGCGCTGGCCCTCGGCGGCCGCGGCGACGGCCGCCTCGTGCGCCATGGGGAAGGGCAGGGCGCCGTCACCGCGGTGTTCGACGTGCCCCTCGACCATCCGGCGCGCACGCTCGCGGCGCAGGCCGAGATCGACACCGAGGGCGACCTGATCCTGCGCCGCGTGCAGATGGCCGATGGGCGCACCCGGGCCTTCATCAACGACCAGGCGGTGGGCGTGCAGGTCCTGCGGGCCATCGGCGCAGCCCTGGTGGAGATCCACGGACAGCACGACGATCGGGCCCTGGCCGATCCCACCACCCACCGGGCCATCCTCGATGCGTTCGGGGGCCTGCAGGGGCCTCTGACCCAGGTCGGCGAGGCGGCCCGGCGGGTGAAGGCTGCCCGCAGCGCTCTGGCCGAGCACCGCGCCCGCGTCGAGGCCGCCGCCAAAGAATCCGATTTCCTCCGGCACGCCGTGGCGGAACTGGAGACGCTGGCCCCGGAGCCGAGCGAGGAGACGACGCTGGCCGAGCGCCGCACGGTGATGCAGCAGAGCGAGAAGGTCGCCCGCGAACTGAACGAGGCGATCGAAGCCTCGGGCGGCGGCATCGTCTCCCACCTGTCCTCGGCCCTGCGCAAGCTGGAGCGGCGGGCGTCGCAGCTGCCGGCCCTGGTCGAGCCCTGCGTCGCCGCCCTGGATGCGGCCCTGACCGCCCTCGACGAGGCCCACACGGTTCTCGACGCGGCTTTGCGCGAGGCGGAGTTCGATCCGCGCGAGCTGGAACGGGTGGAGGAGCGCCTGTTCGCGCTCCGCGCCGCCGGGCGCAAGTACCAGGTGCCGGTGGACGACCTCGCGGCTCTGCGCGAGCGCTACGCGGCCGATGTGGCGGCAATCGATGCCGGCGCCGAGGCCCTGGGTGGACTCGAGGGCACCCTCGCGGCAGCCGAGGCGGCCTACGCCAAGGCGGCCGCCAAGCTGACCGAAGGGCGCAAGCGCGCCGCCAAGGCTCTCGACGCGGCGGTCAAGGCCGAACTGCCGCCGCTCAAGCTGGAGCGCGCCCGCTTCATCACCGAGATCGCCACCGATCCGGACTCGCGCGATCCCTCCGGCTACGACCGCGTGGAGTTCTGGGCCCAGACCAATCCGGGCACCCGGCCGGGACCGATGATGAAGGTCGCCTCGGGTGGCGAACTTTCGCGCTTCATGCTTGCCCTCAAGGTGGTGCTGGCCGACAAGGGCTCGGCCCCGACCCTGATCTTCGACGAGATCGACACCGGCGTCGGCGGCGCCGTGGCCGACGCCATCGGCGCCCGGCTCGGGCGCCTCGCCACGCAGGTGCAGGTGGTGGCGGTGACGCATGCGCCGCAGGTCGCCGCCCGGGCGGAAACGCATTTCCTGATCGCCAAGGACCCGGTCAAGGGCAGCGACCGGGTCGCCACGCAGGTCTCGTCCCTGGAAGCGCCGGCCCGCCGTGAGGAGATCGCCCGCATGCTCGCCGGCGCCACCGTCACCGACGAGGCCCGGGCCGCCGCAGCCCGCCTGCTTCAGGCAGCCGAAGCCTGATGGGCAACGTCTGACCGCCGACGCCTCTGGCAGCTGGGCAACCCAGGGTTAACGTTTTCTTAACCATGTTCGGTGACACTCGCTAAACCACAAGTGCGCTCCGATTCGGCGCCGGCGTTGGATCGCTCGAACGAGGGACTGAGACGTTGGACCAGAGAGTAAGCGACGGCGACATGCGGGAGGACGGTATGAACGCCTGCCAGCCCAGCCTGACCGACGACACGCGTCATCGTCTCGGGACCGCGCTCCGTTCGATCTACGAGGAGACCTGCGACACGCAGCCGATCCCCGACAGCCAGATCGACCTTCTCCTGCGCCTTCGGCACAAGGAGCGCGACCGGCGTCGCTTCGACTGAGCGCGTCTACCAGCGTCGCGCGTTCGGCAGGCGCTTATATTCGGCGGCTCGGATCAGAGTCATGACCCGGTCCAGGCTGACCAGCAGGGACTGCTCGTCGGCCGTGGCCTGATCGATCGCATCCTGACCGGGGCCGAACTGCCGCTTCAGCTGAACCAGCGCCAATTGCCGCTCCAGTTCCTCGCGCTGCCCATGCAGGTCGAGGAAAGCGGCTTCGTCGGCATCGATCGTGCTCGTCGGCTCCGTCACGGCGCGTCACCTTCTTGCGCCGATCGGGAACCGGCGACGGGGATCAACGCACGAAGTCTCGAAACCGTGCCGTCTCGCGGGACTTTGCCGGCAGGGCTTTTGGCCCCTCTGCCTCGGCCCGCAAGGTGTCGGATCAGCGAAAGCCGCCCACGCGCCGGTCGCGCTTGCGCTCGGCCGCCGGCTGATAGGCGATCTGCGCGTGGGCGGTGCAATAGGGCAGGCCGGTGATCGCGCGATCGCCGCAATAGTGGAAGTCGGGCGAGGTCGGGTCGCCGATCGGCCAGCGGCACATCGACTCCCGCAGGTCCATGATCGTCACCCGACGGGTGATCGACAGGGACACCGGTGCCACCAGCGTCGGTGCGGCGGGCGCGCCTTCGAAGCGGGCAGGCGCGCCGTCCGTCTCGGCGACAACCGCGACGGGCATCTCCGCCTCCGGCTCCGTCTCACGGCCGATCTTGCGCGGCGCCACGCCGGGCGCCTCCGCCGACTTGACCCGGCCCGAGAGCCCGAGCCGGTGCACCTTGCCGATCACCGCATTGCGGGTGACGCTGCCGAGCTGCGTGGCGATCTGGCTGGCGCTCAGGCCGTCTTCCCACAGGCGACGCAGCAGCTCGACCCGCTCGTCTGACCAACCCGGGACCGTTTCCATCATCGCCCCCTCCGAAATCGTCCGCATCTGCCCCAGCGACTCGCAATACGCCCCGAACCCCGGCCGATGGCACGGGCAGAAGGGCGATTCTCGGTGATGGGCAGCGGCCCCCCGGCCGTCGATGGAGGGGACCGTACAGGAGCCTGAGACGCGGAGGCAAGTGCGACGGCGACGGAGGTTCCATGCCCGGCGCACCTGTCCACCGCCAAAGGCCAAGCCTTTCGGGGCCAACGGCAGCAAGCCCTTCGGGGCCAACGGCAGCAAGCCCTTCGGAGCCCCCGCGGCAGCACACATCTCGCGGCGCGCGGCAGGATGGGGTACAGCCCCGGCATCCCCCCGGCCTCACGCCTGCGGCGATGGTCCCCGTCCCGATCCGCCTCGCGGCGCCTTCCGTCCCGCGCGCGTCCCTTCTGCGAGTGCCCATGACCGCCCCTCCGCCCATGACTGCCTCCCCGTCCATGACTGCCCCTCCGCTCATGACCGCCTTGCCGCCCATCGCCGTCTTCGACCTCGACGGAACCCTGGCCGAGACCGCCGGCGATCTCATCGGCACGCTCAACGTCATCCTGCGGCGCGAGGGGCTTCAGGCGCTGCCCCTGGAGCAGGCCCGCGACATGATCGGCGCCGGTGCCAAGGCGCTGATCCAGCGCGGCTTCACCACGGCGGGCGAGCCCCTCACGACCGAGCGGCTGGAAGCGTTGTTCTCGGACTTCATCGCCCATTACGGCGACCACCTGTGCGAGCAGTCGCACCTGTTCCCCGGCGTGGTCGAGGCGCTCGACGCGCTCGACGCGCGCGGCTTCCTCCTGGCCGTCTGCACCAACAAGTACGAGGGGCAGGCCATCCGGCTGCTGCAACTCCTCGGCATCGCCGACCGCTTCGCCACCATCTGCGGCCGCGAGACCTTCCCCTATTTCAAGCCCGACCCGCGCCACATCACGATGACCATCGCGCAGGCCGGCGGCGATCCCGCCCGCGCCGTGATGGTGGGCGATTCCCGTGCCGACATCGACGCGGCCAAGGCCGCCGGCATTCCGGTGGTGGCGGTTCCGTTCGGCTACACGGACCGGCCGGTCACCGAACTCGGCCCCGACCGGGTCATCGCCCATTTCGACGACCTCGGCGCGGCGGTGGCGGCCCTGGTGCCAGCCGCCTGAACCGGGGCGAAAGCCGCTGCGACGGGCTGCGTCCCCGGCGCAACGAAAAAAAGGCCGCCCCATGGGGCGGCCCTTCGGCATTCAGAACGGAGACGACGCGCTCAGTTGATGCGGTCGGCCAGGTTGGCCGAGTGGGCGTGCTCGCCGGCGATGTAGGGCAGCGCCTGGTTGGCGAACTCACGACCCTGGGCGTTGTCGCCGTTGCGGGCGTAGGAGGCGTAGAGGCCCAGGGTGCGGGCGTCCGACCGAGCCTGCTGGTCCACGTAGGTGCGGTCGAAGTCGCGTCCGGCGCGGGCCGACTTCAGGCGATCGATACGACCCTGACCTTCGGTGCCGATGGCGACGCGGCGACCCGGCTCGGAGGGGCTGTTGTCGATGAGACCGACGCCGCCGAGGACGCCACCGACCACGCGCTGGGCGATGCCGGCCGAGATGGTGACGGGAGCGAGGATCACGCCGACCGGGTTGTCGAGGCGGGTCTCGAAGGGCTGAGAATCCGACACCACGGTGCCGCTAGCGGTCAGCGAGGTGCCCTCGGGCAGCAGCGCCTGAGTGGTGGCCTTGCGCTCGACGAGGACGTTGTGAGCGTACTGGCGCACGCGCGGGTTGCGCGACCGCTCGAGGGCGATGCGGCTCGACTCAATGCTGACGGCGTCCGAGCGAAGAGCGGCGGCGCGGAAGTCGGAGGTGTCGGTCACGGCCGGCTGGTTGCCGTCGAACTGCGGGGCGACGCGGAACGACAGGGGCTCCTGGGCCAGGGCCGGGGTGGCGAGGGCAGCGACCGACAGGCCGAGGGCGGCAAGGAAGGTTTTGGTCATGGCGGGTTCTCTTTCCGTGGCACCCTTGGTGGCGCCGTTGGCGAACATCGTTTGCGGTGCGGCAACACCCGACGTCCGGAGCCGTTCCAACCCTGCGTCGCATTGGAGCATTGCGTGCGGAGGGGTGTCAGGCCGTGGCCGCCACTCCAGCCCAAGGTCCGGTCGCGCGGAATGACGTCGCCCCGCGGCGCCATCCGCGCGTCAGTGCGCCTCCTCCCAGTTCATCGCCGCCCGGGCCTCGACCACCAGCGGCACCTTGAGGGTCAGGGCTGGGGCCGGGGCCTCGACCATGATGCGGGTGATGACGGGCAGCGCCTTCTCCACCTCGTCCTCGGGGGCCTCGAACACCAGCTCGTCATGCACCTGCAGCAGCATGCGCAGGTTCAGCTTTTCGACCTTCAGAGCATCCTCCATCCGGATCATCGCCCGGCGGATGATGTCGGCGGCCGAGCCCTGGATCGGGGCGTTGATGGCCTGACGCTCGACGCTGGCCCGCTCGTTCGGGTTGTTCGATCGGATCTGCGGATAGTGGCAGACGCGGCCGAACAGGGTGGTGACGTAGCCGAGATCGCGGCACCGGCGCTTGGTGTCGTCGATATAGGCGCGGATGCCGGGGAAGCGCTCGAAATACTGCTTGATGAAGGCGCCGGCCTCCTCGCGGCCGATGCCGAGGCGGTCGGCGAGGCCGAAGGCCGAAATGCCGTAGATGATGCCGAAGTTGATGGTCTTGGCGCGCCGCCGCAGGTCCGGCGTCATCTCCGACAGGGGCACCCCGAACATCGCGCTGGCGGTGGCCGCGTGGATGTCGATGCCGTCCGCGAAGGCCTGGCGCAGCTGTGGGATATCGGCGATGTGGGCGAGCAGGCGCAGCTCGATCTGGCTGTAATCGGCCGAGATCAGGCGGTTGCCCTCCTGGGCCACGAAGGCGCGGCGGATGCGGCGCCCCTCCTCCGTGCGGATCGGGATGTTCTGCAGGTTCGGCTCCGAGGAGGAGAGCCGGCCCGTGGTGGTGGCGGCGAGCGAGAACGAGGTGTGGACCCGGTCGGTCTCGCGGTTGGCGTGGACCTGCAGCGAATCCGTGTAGGTGGATTTCAGCTTGGCGAGCTGGCGCCATTCGAGGATCTTCTTCGGAAGGTCGTGACCGGCCTGGGCCAGCTCCTCCAGCAGGGTCGCGGGTGTGGCCCACTGGCCCGACGGCGTCTTCTTGGCACCGGGCAGTCCCATCTTGCCGAACAGGATGTCGCCGATCTGCTTCGGCGACGAGACCTGGAATGTTTCGCCCGCATCCGCCTGGATCTCCTCCTCGAGGCGCACCAGGATCTGCGAGAAATCGCCCGACAGGCGGCTCAGCATGTTGCGGTCGATGCGGATACCCTCCGCCTCCATCCGGGCGATCACCGGCACCAGCGGACGCTCCAGGGTCTCGTAGACCGCGACCCGCTTCTCGGCCACGAGGCGGGGCTTCATCATCCGCCACAGGCGCAGGGTGACGTCCGCATCCTCGGCCGCGTAGGCGGTGGCCTTGTCGAGGGGCACCCGGTCGAAGGTGACCTTGGCCCGCCCGGTGCCGGCCACGTCCGAGAAGGTGATGGGCTGGTGACCGAGATGGCGGCGGGCGAGTTCGTCCATGCCGTGGCCGCCCTTGCCGGCATCGAGCACGTAGGAGATCAGCATGGTGTCGTCGAAGGGCGCCACCCGGATGCCGGAGCGGCCGAGCACGGCGAAGTCGTATTTCAGGTTCTGGCCGACCTTGAGCACGCCGGGATTTTCGAGCAACGGCTTCAGGCGCTCGATCACGACCTTGACGGCGATCTGGCCCGCCAGCGGCTGGAACACGTCGGTGGCCGCCTTGGCGTCGCCGAACAGGTCACCCTCCGCACCCGTCACGGGCTCCACGTGCCGGAGCGGGATGTAGGCCGCCCGGCCCGGTGCGACGCAGAGCGAGATGCCGACGAGGTTGGCGCTGTTGGCGTCGAGGGAATCCGTCTCGGTGTCGACGGCGATCACGCCGGCCTCCTCGGCCTCGGCGATCCAGGCATCGAGTTGTTCGACCGACCCGATCGTCTCGTAGGCCGCCGTGTCGAACGGCTTGACCGATTCCGCCGCCCGGGCCGCCACGAGGTTGGCGGGCGTCGGCTCGGACGACCCGCGGGGCTTCGGCGCGACGTCGGGCAGGCCGAGATCGGCGAAGGGGTCGATCTCGGCCTGCCCGGCGCCGGACGCGGTCTCGGGATCGACCGGAACGGGATCGCCGTGAGCGTCGGGGAAGAACGGTGCGTCGGGCTCGGGCTCCCGGTTCGGCAGCAGGGCCGGGTCGGGCTGCACCGCCTCCGGGTCGACATGGAGCATCTGGGCGATGCGCCGCGTCAGGGTGTTGAACTCCATCGCCTTGAGAAAGCCGACGAGCTTCTGCGGATCGGGCTTGGGCAGCCGCAGGTCGTCGAGGGGGATCGGAACCGGCACGTTCTCTTCGAGCGCCACCAGCTTTCGCGAGAGCCGGGCCTGATCGATGCTGGCCAGCAGGGTTTCGCGGCGTTTGGGCTGCTTGATCTCGGCGGCGCGCTCCAGCAGCGCGTCGAGGCTGCCGTATTCCTTGATCAGGGCGGCGGCCGTCTTCAGGCCGATACCGGGCACGCCCGGCACGTTGTCCGAGGTGTCGCCGATCAGCGCCAGGGCATCGCCGATCTGCTCCGGCTGAAGGCCTTCCCACTTGGCGATGATGGCGTCGCGGTCGAGATTGCGCTCGGGCCGGTAGCCGGCCTTGCCCTTGGAGCCGGATTCGAAATCGTAGAACCGCACGAGGGGGCCGACGAGCTGCATCAGGTCCTTGTCGGAGGACACGATGATGACGCCGGCGCCCCGCGCCTCGGCCTGACGCGAATAGGTGGCGATCAGGTCGTCGGCCTCGTAGCGGATCAGCTCGATCGGCTGCAGGCCGAAGGCCCGCACCGCGTCGCGCATCAGCGGCATCTGGCGCTTGAGGTCGTCCGGCGCATCCGGCCGGTGGCCCTTGTAGTCGGGAAACATCTCCTTGCGGAACGAGCCCTCCGACTTGTCGAACACGATGGCGAGGTGCGTCGGCATCACGCCGGCGGCCCCCTCCTGCACGAACTGGGCGATCTTGGTGCAGAACAGCCGCACCGCCCCGGTCGGCAGGCCGTCCGAGGGCCGGGTGTTGTACTTCTGGTCCTGGTTGATCGACTGGAAGTAGGCCCGGAAGATGAATGACGAGCCGTCGACCAGGATGATCTGATCGCCGGGGCCGACGGGAGCGGAGGCGGGAGCGGTCATCGATCCATCAATAGAAAGAGAAAGGAAGTGGCGATGGCGCCACGACAATCATTCGTCGGCGTGCAGTTCGTTCCGGCATACCGTCAGAATGTCAGGCAATGCCTCATGGACGGTCCCCCAGAGGAGCTTTGCCGAGACACGCTCGTATCGATGCCGATAGACGTTCCCCGAATCGGCGATCTGCCGCCATGGAATATGGGGGTTCCGTCTCCGTGTTTCTTCGTCGACGCGCCGGCTCGCCTCCGAAATGATCTCGAGGCAACGCGTCACGCCGTAGAGGAGGAGCCGGTTGTCGGCAAAATCTTCGAAGCTCAGGTCTGCGGTGAAATCCTGAGCGGCCTCGACGTTTTCGATGATGCCGAGAAGGGCGCGACGTCCACGCTCAGAAAGCATGGATCGCGTCGCGCTCGGCTCTGGGACGTACGTGAGGTCTCAGCATCGAGCGCGTTGCAACGTCCACTTCGATGGGGAACAGATCGGCGATGAACCCGATGACGCCGACATATCCGTAAACATCCCGGATGGTGGTTTCATCGATGTCGATCAGAATATCGAGATCGCTTCCGGCATGCGCCTCGCCGCGCGCAACCGAGCCGAAGAGGGCGGCATGCAGGACGCCACGCTCGCGCAACGCAGCCTCGTGTGCACGAAGGATATCAAGGGCTGTGCTGCGATCCATGCCGCGACCGTACTCGAAATCGGTGCCGAGCTGAAGGGCTCCCTTCAGGTCGCCGCCCCCACCGTATCGGCCATCTGGGCGTCGCGGGTGCCCAAAGGCTGCTCGGGTCCGCGGGTGGTGTCGGCCTCGGTCTGGTGCTCCATCTCGGCGTTGATCTCGGCGCCGACGAGCACGATCGTGGTCGAGATCCAGATCCAGGTCATGAAGCCGATCACGGCGCCCAGCGAGCCGTAGGTCTCGTTGTACTTGCCGAAATTGGCGACGTACCAGGAGAAGCCGAGCGAGGTGATCAGCCAGGCCACCGCCGCGACGGCGCTGCCCCAGGTCACCCAGCGCCAGCGCGGCGCGTCGCGGCTCGGGCCGTAGCGATAGAGCAGGGCGAGGCCGCCCAGCACGGCGGCGAGCAGCACCGGCCAGCGCAGCAGGGCGATGTACCAGGCCTCCGAGCTCAGGCCGATGATGTTGATCGCGGCCGGCACCACGACGATGCCGACCAGCGCCAGGATGATGAACAGCAGCGCGCCGCCCGTGAAGGCGAGGGAGCGCAGGTTGAGCCAGATGAAGCTGCGCGTTTCGCGCTCCTCGTAGACGATGTTGAGCGCGGAGAAGACCGCCTTCATGCCGCCGTTGGCGCTCCACAGCGACAGCACGATGCCGGTGAAGAAGGTCAGCCCCAGCGTGGTGTCGCCCTTGGCGGCGATGCGCTTCACCTGCTCGCCGATGATGTCGAGGGCGCCGGAGGGAACCACCCCCTGCAGGGTCTGCAAATGCTCGTTGATGGTGACCACGTCCGCCACCAGTCCATAGCAGGACACCAGGGCCGCGATGGCGGGGAAGATCGCCAGCAGCACGTAGAACGTCACTCCGGCGGCGACCGAGACGATGTTGTTCTCCGAGACGTCGTGGAACACCCGCAGGCCGATATCCTTCCAGCCCTTGGCGGGAATGTCCGAGGGCGTCCGGGCGCCCCGGCCGCGGTCGGCCTCCCGCGCCGCCACCTGCCGTGCCTCGGGGCCGGCATGGGACGGGGAAGTTTGGCGGGACGGGTCGTTCGGGGTCGCTGGAGAAGGCCGTGCGACCGTGCCCCCCGTCCGGCGCGGCAGGGCGACCAAGCCCAGCAATGCGCTGGCGAGCGCGACGGTCCAAAGCGTCGAATGCATGTCCCTGGTTGTATTCGTGGTGGTCGATGTCTCGTCGGGTAATGTCATCGATCGTCTGTTCCGCCGGATGGAGCGTACTTGCAAGATGACGCATGAATTCGTCACGCGCGCATACCTTGCCTCGACAACGGAGCGTGGCGGCTGAGAGTTTCATCCGCCCTCACGGAATCGCGAGGCGGCGGAGCGGGGCGGGTTTATTCCCCGAAACCCGCCGCGCGCGCCGAGCGTTGTGCGTCGCGGCACCCGAGGCGCCGCGGGCTGCGGAATTTCGGGCGCATCTCGGACGTGAAGCCGGTTGGCCGCTTGCCCCGGCGGGCGGCAGGCGGCACGGCCCTTGGACCCCTGTCCCTCGACCCGGAGACTCCCGCCCCGTGCCGCACGCGACCGAGCTGATCGCCATCATCGCCCTGGGCCTCGTGCTGGCCTTCGTCTGCGGAATGGCGGCACAGCGCCTCCGGTTGCCGCCCCTGGTCGGGTATCTCCTCGCCGGCGTCCTGGTCGGCCCCTACACGCCGGGCTTCGTCGGCAACAGCCAGCTCGCCGGCCAGCTCGCCGAGATCGGCGTGATCCTGCTGATGTTCGGCGTCGGCCTGCACTTCTCGATCAAGGACCTGATGGCGGTGCGCGGCATCGCGTTGCCGGGTGCCATCGTGCAGATCGTGGCGGCGACTGCGATGGGGGGCGCCCTGGCACTGGCCTGGGGCTGGGGCCTCGGGGCCGGCCTCGTCTTCGGCCTCGCTCTCTCGGTGGCGAGCACGGTGGTGCTGCTGCGCGCGCTCGAGGAACGCCGGCTTCTCGACAGCGACAAGGGCCGCATCGCGGTCGGCTGGCTCATCGTCGAGGATCTGGCGATGGTCCTGGCCCTCGTGCTGCTGCCAGCGCTCGCCCCGTCCCTCGGGGGCGACGGCGCGGGCGCCGCGCACCATGCGGGCGACGGCAACCTGTGGCTCACCCTCGGGCTCACCCTCGCCAAGGTCGGGGTCTTCGCCGCCGTGATGCTAGTGGGCGGCCGCCGCTTCGTGCCCTGGCTCCTCGACCAGGCGGCGCGCACCGGTTCGCGCGAGCTCTTCACCCTGGCGGTGCTGGCGCTCGCCCTCGGCATCGCCTTCGGCTCGGCCGAACTCTTCGGCGTCTCGTTCGCGCTCGGCGCCTTCTTCGCCGGCATGGTGCTCGCCGAATCCGACCTCAGCCATCAGGCGGCGGCGGATTCGCTGCCGCTGCAGGACGCCTTCGCGGTGCTGTTCTTCGTCTCGGTGGGCATGCTGTTCGATCCCGGCATCCTGATCCGCGAGCCGCTCTCGGTGCTGGCCGTGCTGGGCGTCATCCTGGTCGGCAAGTCGCTGGCGGCGGTGGCGATCGTGCTGGCCTTCAAGCATCCGCTCGGCACCGCCCTCACCATCGCGGCGAGCCTGGCCCAGATCGGCGAGTTCTCGTTCATCCTCGTCAGCCTCGGCCTGTCGCTGAAGCTCCTGCCGGAGGAGGGGCGCGACCTCATTCTCGGCGGCGCCATCCTGTCGATCACCCTCAACCCGCTGTTCTTCGCGCTCACCGACTGGGTCGGGCGCAAGGTCGCGGAGCGGCCCGACCTCGCCGCCCGCTTCCAGCGCAAGGACGTCGCGACGCTGGCGGTGTCGACCGAGGGCGAGCCCCATCGCGGCCACGCGATCATCATCGGCTACGGCCGGGTCGGCAGCACCATCGGCAAGGCCCTCAAGGCCTGGGACCTGCCCTACATCGTCCTCGACCGCGACCGGCGTCGGGTGCTGGATCTGCGCCAGGAGGGGATCGAGGCGGTGTTCGGCGACGCCACCGCGCCGGGTATCCTCCAGGCCGCCGACATCGCCCAGGCCCGGCTTATCGTGGTGGCGACCCCCGAGGCGCACACGGCCCGGCGCATCGTCGAGCTGGCCCGCGAGGTCCGGCCCGACATCGACACGCTGGTGCGGACCCACAACGACGGCGAGCGCCGCCACTTCGAGGAGCAGGGCGTCGGCCTCGTCCTGATGGCCGAGCGCGAACTGGCCTTCGGCATGACCCTCTACGCCCTGCGCAGCCTTGGCCTGAAGGAGGGCGAGGCCCGCATCTTCGTCGACAGCACGCGTGTCGAGAGCCGTTCGGCGCCGGTGGAGACCGCCATCGATCAGGTCACGCCGGAACTGCGCCCGCACAAGGAGGAGGGGGCCTGACAGGGCGTCCGTTCGCTCGACACGGGCGCCCTGTCGGCGAGCCCGTGCAGCGCCTGAGTGGGATCGAAGTCCGCCATCGCGAAGGTGATGCCTCTCCGAAGGACTCGATGTGAGTTCGGACGAGGCCTCAAGCCGCCAGCGATTGCCCGAGATCATGGACCCGGCGAAGGTCGTCGACGAAGGCGGCGTAGGCCTCGGCCTTCGCGGCGTCCGGCAGGCGCAGCAGATAGGACGGATGCACCGTGATGAAGCCCTGGAACGGCTTGGCGAAGTCGGCGGGGCCGCGCGCCCGGGTGATCGGGATCGCCTTGCCGGTCAGGGCCAGCACGGCGGTGGCGCCGAGCGCCACCACAAGCTTGGGCGCGACGAAGTCGAGTTCCCGCTCCAGCCACCAGCGATAATGGCTGATCTCGCCGGCGGTGGGCTTCTGGTGAATGCGGCGCTGGCCCCGCTCCTCGAACTTGAAGTGCTTGACCGCATTGGTGAGGTAGGCCGCGCCGCGCACGATTCCCGCCTCGCCCATCGCGCGGGCCAGCAACTGCCCCGCCGGCCCCACGAAGGGCCGCCCCTGGCGGTCTTCCTGGTCGCCGGGCTGCTCGCCCACGAAGGCGATGGTGGCGCCGACCGGGCCTTCGCCGAGAACGGCCTGGGTCGCCCCCGGCACCAGCGGCTCCGAGCGCCGGATGACGGCGTTGAGAGCCTCCAGCGAATCCGGGGCCTGATCGGCCATGGCCGCCACGGCGCGGGCGGGATTGCGCTTGACCGGCATTTGCGGCTCCCTCTCGATCATGGCGCCCGTGCGGGCCGCCGCCTGCCGGACGAGGCCCGGAATCGCGGCGGTCTCCGGCATGTTGCGCCAGTACTTCTTCGGCATCTCCGCCCGCATCGCCGCGAGGTTGGTGCGGGCGGGATTGAAGGTGCTTTCGTAGTAATCGCGCCAGCCCGCCTCGAAGCCGTCCGCCTCCGGTGCGTCCTCGCGTCGCCCCGGCGGACCGAAGGCGAGGCTGGTGCCGTCCCAGCGGGCCGAGCCCTCCGGCGTCAGGATGGTCCAGTTCAGGGAGCGGAAGCGCTCGACGAAGAACGGGGCCGCCGCTTCCAGGATGTGATGGTCGGGCTCGAACCACGCCACGAAGCGCTCCGGACCGTCGCCCTCGACCCGGCGGAAGCGCAGGAAGGCGTGCATCTTGTGCAGGTCGCGGGCGATGGCCTTGCCCATCCGCTCGAGCCGATGGACCAGGGGATCGCTCGACACCTCCAGGAGCCGGCGCTCCCCGTGCAGGATGCGCCAGATCAGCCCGTAGAGCAGGGCATAGCGCTCCGGGTCGCGGTGCGGCACCACCCTGCCGACCATCGCGCCGACCCCGCGCGGCAGGCTCAAGGGGGGCTCGTCGGCCAGGGCCGGACCCTGCGCCCCGAACAGCCCAGGCGTCTCGCCGATGGACCACAGCACCCGCTCCGGCGGAACGCCCCGACCCGCGAGACGGCGGGCTGCGGCGCGGAAGCCGTCGAGATCGGCGCCCGGTCGCAGATCAACGGCGTCGAGGGACGAGGTCCCGAACCCGCCGCCCTCCGCAGGCGAGTCGCCCGGGCCCTCTTCTTTCGGGAGAGGGGCACCGTGCTGCCCGCGTGCTGTCTGGGTATGGCCGTCCTCCACCGTCGGATCGGAGGGCGCTCGCGTCTTCATCCTCAGAACAGGCTCAGCTGCTTCGGAGGGTCGGCCAACCGTGCCCGAAGATCGAGCCGGTCGGTAAGCCCGCCCGCCGGGTGATAGTCGGCGGCGATGAGAAAGGGCCTTGCCCGCTTGAGGGCCGAGGTCAGGCGGGCGACGTCGTCGAGACGCAGGCGCGTATGGCGCCGGGCGCGGATGATCTTGTCGACGGCGCGCGCCCCGAGACCCGGCACCCGCAGCAGCATCTCGCGGTCGGCGGCGTTCACGTCGACGGGAAAGCGCGCCCGGTGCTTCAGAGCCCAGGCCAGCTTCGGGTCGATGTCGAGGGAGAGCATGCCGTTCTCGGTGGCGTCGGCCACGTCGTCGGGCGTGAAGGCGTAGTACCGCAGCAGCCAGTCGCCCTGGTACAGTCGGTGTTCGCGCTGAAGCGGGGGCGCGGCCAGCGGCAGGATGGTGGAGCCGTCGGGAATCGGACTGAAGGCCGAGTAATAGACCCGCTTGAGGTTGTACGAGCCATAGAGCAGCGCACTCTTGCGGATCAGCGCCTCGTCGGTGGTGGCGTCGGCCCCGACGATGACCTGCGTCGATTGTCCGGCCGGCGAGAACCGGCGCTTCTCGGATTTCGCCTCGGCGATGCGCTCGCCGATCTGCGCGATGGCGTTCTGGATGACGGCGCCGTCCTTCTCGGGGGCCAGGCGCTCCAGGCTCGCCTCGGTGGGCAGTTCGACGTTGATCGACAGCCGGTCGGCATAGAGGCCCGCCTCCTCGATCAGCCAGGGGCTCGCCTCCGGGATCGACTTCAGGTGGATGTAGCCGCGAAAACCGTGGTCGCGCCGCAGGGATTTGGCCACCCGCGTCAGCAGTTCCATGGTGTGGTCGGGCGACTTGATGATGCCTGACGAGAGGAACAGGCCCTCGATGTAGTTGCGCTTGTAGAACTCCACCGTGAGGGTCACGACCTCCTCGACGGTGAATTTCGCCCGCTGCACGTTGGAGGAGCGCCGGTTGACGCAGTAGGCGCAGTCGAACAGGCAGTAATTCGTCAGCAGGATCTTCAGAAGCGAGATGCAGCGCCCGTCCGGCGTATAGGCGTGGCAGATACCGGCGCCGGTGGTCGAGCCGAGCTCACCCTTGCCGGCCGTGCGCTTGGGCGCCCCGGACGACGAGCACGAGGCGTCGTACTTGGCGGCATCGGCGAGGATGCGCAGCTTCTTCGCGAGGAGTTCGTCCATCGACACGAAATGCGCCTCGTTCGCCTTTCGTTCAAGTTTTCGCGCGCGAATTCCCGCCTCGTCCGCTGGCGCGATGTCGCAGCCTCAGACGTCCGCCTCGCCGCCATCCTCGGCCTCGATCACCCGCCGTCCCAGGGCGTAGCCGAAGCCGGCCCGCGCCATCGCGGCGAGGTCCCGGTCGCGATGGGCCTCGCGGGTCCCGGGCCGCCGCCAGGGGCCGAGCCGGCGGCGTTTGGCATAGGCCTGCGCGGCCGCCTCCTCGAGGTCGACGCCCTCGTCCGCCGTCTCGCGCTCGTGCTCCATCGCGCTCGCCACCTGCTCGCGCGACACGCCCTTGGCGGCGAGCTTGGCCGACAGGGCGCGGGCGGAGGCGCCGCGCCGGCGCAGGGCCGCGAGGCGGCCGGCAGTGAAGCGGGCATCGTCGACCAGGCCGGCGCTGACGGCGCGGGCGACCGTGGCCTCGATCGCCTCGGCGAAGGCGCCCGCCTCCTCGCCGCGCAGGCGGCAGCGCTTGTCGACGCGCCGCTTCAGGGTCTGCCGCAGCATCGCCACGGAGGCGCTGTAGCGTTCGAGATAATGCAGGGCGGCCCGCTCGAGATAGGCGGGCGTCACGGGGGGCGGCGGCTTCGCCTCGGTCGATCCATCGGGGGCGGACCGGCGGGGCGCAACGTTTCGCGGTGTCATCGGTTCTTCACGATCCGGACGGGTTGCGGAAGTGGGTTCGGCAGATATGGTGATCACGCTGGATAAAGGCTCGATCCTGCCATGCCGGCAATCGTCGTGAGACGCGAGTGGCTCCTCGTTCTCCTGGCCCTGGGCTTCGCCCTGGTGGCGGGCATGCTGGTCTATCTCTCGCGTCCGACCACCCTCACGGTGGCGGTCGGCCCCCGTGACGGCGCCGAGGCGACGCTGCTCCAGACCTACGCCCAGGCGCTGGCCCGCGGCCGCGAGGATGTCCGCCTCAAACTCGATTTCTACGACGACGTCCGCGACAGCGCCGAGGCGCTTCAGCGCAACAAGGCCGATCTCGCCGTGGTGCGTCCGGACGTGCTCCTGCCCGAGAACGGGCTGACCCTGGCGATCCTGCACGACGAGGCCCTGCTGATCGCCGCGCCGGAAGCGGCCGGCCTCGAGAACTTCCCGGATCTCGCGCGCAAGCGCCTCGGCGTGGTCGAGCGCCACGCCGCCGACCTGCCGTTCCTGACCAATCTCCTCGCCTTCTACGATTTCGTCTCTCAGCCGGCGGCCGAGACGGTCCCCGAGGGGAGCGTCGGGCCGGCCCGCGTGGCGCTGGTCCCGCTCACGCCCCAGGAGGTGACGAGCGCCATCGCCGAGGGCCGCGTCGATGCGGTGGCGGTCATCGCCGCCCCGGCCTCGAAGGCGGCGATCACGACGGTGCGGGCGGTGGAGGCGGCCTCGGTCGACAAGAAGATCAACTTCGTCTCGGTCCCCGACGGCGAGGCGATCATCCAGCGGATGCCGGAATTGCAGTCGGTGACGATTCCCGCCGGGACCTTCGGGGGACGCCCCAAGCGCCCCGACGAGGACGTGAAGACCGTGGGCGCCTCCTACCGCCTGATGGCGCGGGGCGGCGTCAGCCGCTTCACCGTGGCGTCGGTGACCCAGCACCTGTTCGAGTGGCGCTCGAAGCTGGCGCCGCGGGCGCCGATCGCCAACCTGATGAAAGCGCCCGATTTCGACTCGACGGTGGCGGCCACCAGCGCCCGCCTGCCGAACCACCCCGGCGCGGTGGATTACTTCGAGCGCGAGCAGCAGACGGTCTTCGAGCGCTACGAGGATTACATCTACCTGCTCGCCTTCTTCGGCGGCACCGTCGGCTCGGGCGTGGCCTGGCTCGCCCAGCGCCTGGCCCGCAAGCGCCGGGAGCGCATCGACGTCGTCCTCGACCGGCTGCTCGACATCCTGCGCGAGGTCCGGGCCTCGACCTGCAAGGCCGATCTCGACGGACTGGTGCGCGAGACCGACGACCTCGTGGCCGACGTCGTACAGCATGCCCGCGAGCGCAACATCGACAACCGCACGGTGAGCGCCCTCATCCTCGCCATCGACGCGGTCCATGCGGCGATCAACGACGAGCGTCGCACCCTCGGGGATGCCGGCCCCGAGACCGGTCGCGCCGTGGACCATGCCCGCACGGCCCGGCTCCTGTCCCTGCACACGCCGGCGGCCGAATAGGCTTCAGTACCGGATCGTCCCCCGCAGCCCGAACACCGCCGCGTTGCGGATGCGGGCGCCGTTGGCGTCGCGCGGGTTCCGGAGGCCGCCGCCGGGGCGGAAGACGTACTGGAAATCCGGCTGCAGGGTGATGCCGGGGCCGAGCACGGCCTGGTAGGTCGCCTCCAGCACCGCCTCGCTGCTTCGGCGCGTCCTGGCGACCCCGGTCGCCAGGACGGTGTCGGTGTCGAGGCCCCGGGCCTGGGGCGAGATCCGCGACAGGCCGAAGGCGAGGCCGACCGTGTCGTCCGAGCGGCCGGGGAGCAGCCCCTTATAGGCGATGCCGATATCGGCGTAGACATCCACGAGGCTGCGATCGGCCTGGGAGCCCGAGACGCGCACGAACACGCTGGCGCCGTCGTTCGGATCGTCGGGCTCGCGATAGACGGTCTGGTCGATCAGGCCGTAGAGGCCGGCCTGGCCCCGGAAGCGCCGGGCGATCCCGGAGCTGGCCGGATCGGCGAGCGACACGCCGTCCCCGTCGAAGCGCAGGTGGTCGAAGCGGCCGAAATGGTACCAGCCGCCCAGCGTCACCGTCCCGGCCTCTCCGGCACTGCCGGGCGCGATGTTGTAGGCGTAGGAGGCCTCCGCGATCACCAGGGCGGGATCGGTGGTGCGGAAGTTGGTGCCGGTGCGGTTGCGCCTTTGCGGGTCGGGATCACGGGTTCCGCGCGCCGGCCCGGCCGGATCGCCGTCGAACACCCCGACCTGGAACGACAGATTGGCATTGGGCACGTATTTGGCCCGCACGCCCGGCACCGCGAGGGGGTAGATCGGCCCGCCGCTCGGGATCACCACCGCCATGTTGTTAGGCCAGCCGAAAGTAGAATTCACGAACACCGTGCCGGTCTGGGTCACGGCGAACTCGGTGTCGGCGGCGATCTGCCCGATCTTCAGGCCGAATTGGTCTCCGAAGACCTTCTGCTCGAACCACAATTCGTAGACCCGCGAGGACGGCAGCGCTTCGATGCCGCTCACCGTGATGAGGTTGCCGATCGCGCTGCGCGAGAGGCCGGCACCGTGGATCTGGAACAGGTTGGTGTGGAGCGCACCCCCCTGCCAGCCGATCAGGGGTCCGAGATCGACGTCGATCTCGAGATCGAGCAGGCCTTCGGTGATGCCGCGCCGGCGCAGGCCGCCCGAGACGTTGCCGAGGCTCTCGGCGATGTAGGTCAGACTGTAGGTGACGCCGCGATCCTTGAGGTAGGCCCGGAATCCGAACGGGTCGGCATAGGGACCGAGCTGGTCGGCGATCGAGGTATCGAGGTTGGCCGAGGGGCGCGACGAGGTGACCGACTGGGCGACCGAAGTCTGCGGATCGCCGCCGGCGCCCCGGGGCGAGCCGATGGCGCGGCCTTCGAGCGCCAGGCGCACGGCCGTCTCGGCCGGCGTCTCGGCCCGCGCGAGCCCCGCCAGGAGGCAGAGCAGGAGAATCCCTCCGGCGAAGGCCGTCATCGGCCGTTGCCGGAGGAAAGGGAGGTGATGGGGGGCCAAGCGTTTCGTGATCCCGGGGCGCTGGGGTGCCGCCGCGATCTGAGCCTATTCGTTTCAAATGACGGACTGGCAACCGTCTGGCGGCCGGATCAGCCCGCGTCGTCGAGTTCCGGCCCGCGTGTGACATCGAGACCGCCCGACGCGCCGGCCGGCGGGCCGACGGTGACCGGCCGTCCCGTGCGCGCCGCCTCGTAGATCGCCTCCATCAGAACATGGTCCTGAAGGCCCTCCTCACCGGGGGTCCGGGGGCGCCGGTCCTCCTGGATGCAGCGGGCCATGTGGTCGATTTCGAGGGCGAACTGGTTCTTCTGGGGCAGGATGCGGGTGTCCTGCGATTCCACCGCTCCGTCCGGCCGTGCCACCACGAGGCGCTGGCCCCGATACGCGAAGGCGTTCTGGAGATCGATGTCGGCCCGTTCGGTGTGGAGCTGGAGCCGACGCGACTCGTGCACGCCGTAGCTCGTCATGCACTGGGCGATGAGGCCGGACGGGAAGCGCAGGGTGAAGGTGACGGATTCCTCGACTTCGGCGAATTTCGCGTCGCCCGGAGGCGAGTGGATCTGCGCGTCGATCGAGACCGGCTCCTCGCCGGTCAGCGCCCGCACGCCGTTGAGGCAGTACAGCCCGATATCCGGCAGGGCGCCCCCGCCCGCCAGCGCCTTCTTGAGGCGCCATTGCTGCGGCAGACCGGTGGTCTGGCCGTTGAAGGCCTGGATCAGGCGCGGCTTGCCGAATTCGCCCGAGCGGGCGAGCCGCACCACCTCGCGGTTATAGGGCTCGTACTGGCAGCGATAGGCGATCATCAGCTTGACCTTGGCCGCCGCGCAGGCCGCGATCATGTCGCGCGCCTCGGCCGAGGAATTCGCCATCGGCTTCTCGCACAGCACGTGCTTGCCGGCCTTGGCGGCGGCCAGCACATCGCCCCGATGGATGGCGTTCGGCGTCACCACGTAGACGGCCTGGATCGCCGGATCCTTCGCCAGCCGGTCCCACTCGTCGTAGCCGTAGACCGCCTCCGGCGCGATCCCGTATTGCTCGGCGACGAGCTTGGCCTTGGCCGGCGTGCCCGACATCAGCGCCACCACGCGTGCGCGCTTGGTCTCGCCGAAGGCCGGCAGGATCTCCTCCAGGCTGAGCCGCCCGAGGCCCACGATGGCGAAGCCCACCCGCTTGCCCGGTGGCATCGGAGCCGGCGGCGGCGGAGGCGCCCGGTCTCCCGGGCCGCGCCAGTTCGGGAACAGCACCTTGCCGCCCTGAACCGCGCCGGTATCGGCCGGAACCGAGGGACCGGGCGGTCCGGATTGCGCGGCCGCGCTCGTCGCTCCGAGGGCGAGGCCGGTCAGCGTGGCGCTGCCGGCCCGAAGGACGTTGCGGCGGGAGAGCGGGAGGTCATCCGTCATGAAACTCGCTGCGGGTTCCGGGGAGGGAGCGGCGTCCGGGAGCCCCGAAGCGCGGGGGCCGCAGGTCGCCTGCCCCCCGGGAACGTCAGCCCGGCGGGGCGAGTTCCGACCCCTTGCCGACCTCCTTGCCGGGTGCCCCGCCCGGCCGGGCGGGCGTTCAAGCGTCCCGGGACGGGTCGCCGGAGCCGGTCGGAGCCTCCACCTCGCCGCGCTCCTGCAGGACCAGGGCGACGAACCAGCACAGGGCGGCCCAGGCGGCGCCGACGCACCAGCCCGCCACCACGTCGCTCGGCCAATGCACCCCGAGATAGATCCGGCTGATGCCGACCAGCAGGGTGGTGGAGACGCCGATGATCAGCACCAGCAGCTTGACGGCGCGCTGGCGGTCGACGCGGGCGATCAGGCTGGCCAGGGTCAGGTAGGCGATGGCCGACATCATGGCGTGCCCGCTCGGGAAGCTCGCGGTGAACACCTCCATGCCGTGGGGCACGAGGTCCGGCCGCGGCCGGTGGTAGAACAGCTTCAGCACCGTCGAGGCGAGTTCGCCCCCACCGATCGCCGCGACCACGAAGACGGCGATGCGCCGGCGCCCCGTCATCGCCAGGTAGGCGCAGGCCGCCGCCGTCACGAACACGATGGTGAAGACGCTGCCGAGCCCGGTGATGTCGCGCATGGTCTCTTCCAGCCAGCGCGGTCCGATCGGGTCCGAGAGATCGGCCGGGTTGCGCAGGGCCAGCAGGACCTTGCGGTCGAGGGCGGCGGTGGAGCCCTCGCCCACCTCGTTGGCCAGGGCGAAGAAGCCGTAGCCGAGCAGGCTGACCGCCAGCAGCGCGATGACGGGGCCGACCTCGTTGAGGCGAAGGGCCAACCGCAGGGCGTTCACCCGCGTGACGAGCGGGTTGTTCCGGTAGCCGGAGGGCAGGACGTTCATGCGGGCGACTTCTATGGATCGTGCGTCGGTCGGGACCGGGAGCGTGCCGGCGCGGGGGGCCTCCGATGGCGCGAAAGCTCCCCGAGACACCAACGCCCCGCTCACGGAGCCGTTCGGCATAGACGAACGGCGGACAAGGCTCCATCCCGACACGGTTTCTGAGCGCGCGACGTCTCTCATCGGTCGCTCGCCCCTCGAAGCCTGATGGGCCTACCCGAACGAAACGCTGGCCCGGCGCTCCCAGGGGCCGCCGAGATAACGCCACAGCAGCAGGCCGGGCGCCGTGAATCGGAACGGCGTGAATTCCGCCTCGAGTTCGGCGTGCAGGGCCCGCGCGGTGGCCGGGTCGACCTTGTTCTGCACCGTGACGTGCGGGCGCCAGCCCTGCCGGTCCTGCGCGGTCAAGCCGTCTTCCAGGGACTCGAACTGCTCGGCGAGGCGAGCCCGGAAGGCCGAGAGGGCGTCCGAGGCCAGCACGTAGGCCACCCCTCGCCCGGTGAAGCGCAGGCCGGTCACCGCCACCTCCGGCGGCGCCTGGCTGCGCATGAGTGCCGCCAGGGTCTCGACGATGCCCGGCTCGCTCAGGCCCGGCAGGTGATGGAACAGGGTCGCGTGGGCGGGGATGTGGTTCAGCGCCTTGGGGAAGTGCCGGCGCCGCAGGCCGTCGAAGCGCGCGAAGGCGTCGGGCTCCATTGCCAGGGTGAGGATCAGCGGGTCGGGCGTCGGGCTGCGGTCTGTCATGATCCGTTCGAGATGGCGCGGGCGCGGCCGCATTCCAGGGTTTGGACGGGCCAAGGCTCGGCCGGGTCAGGTTTCGCGTGGGGCGCCATCGTCCCGGCCCGAGCGCCCGACCTGTTCAGAGGCGCCCGGGCCGGGTAGACAGCCCCCATGCGGCGCAGACACCGGGAGATCGTACATGTGGGGCGGGATGGCTGGCTCTTCCTGATCGGAGGCACCAACGGGGTCCTCGAGCAGTATCGCGCCACCCTGTCCCGCTGGTGGCGCCTGCGCGGCTGGGTCAAGCTCATCGAGACGCGGGCCGCCCGCGCCCAGGCGCTCGGCATCCGCTACCTGCACGTGGTCGTGCCGGAGAAGCTGTCGGTCTACGACGACCGCACCGTGGATCTGCGCTACGATCCGCGCCAATCCCCCGCCCGGGTGCTGGGGCGGCGTCTCATCAACAACCCCGCCTATGTCGACCTGCTGTCGCCGATGCGGGCGGCCCGCGACGGGCCGGTGCCGCTGTACTACCGCACCGACACGCACTGGAACTACGAGGGCTGCCGCTTCGCCTACCGCGAATTGATGCGGGCCTGCGGGGCCGTGCCCCCGGCCGATCTCGACGCGCGCCAGCGCTACGAGACCACGCGGGTGCGCGACCTCGGCGAGAAGCTGCCGGACAAGCCGGTCGAGACCGCGAGCCACGCCGTCCTCGACCGCGACGCGCAGCGCGTCTACGCCAGCCCCCTGGTCGCCGCCTACGAGGCTGCCGGCCGCGCGCCCGACCTGCATGTCGGCGCCCATGTGTGCTTCCGCAACGACCGTCCCGACATCGATCCCCGCACCCTCGTGCTGTTCGGCGATTCCTACGCGCATTTCGCGCCGATCATGCTGACCGGCATCCTCGCCGAGAGTTTTCGCGAGGTTCACTTCGTGTGGTCGTCGAGCATCGACTGGGCCTATGTCGAGCGGGTGAAGCCCGATCTGCTGCTGTTCGAGATGGCGGAGCGCTTCGTCACCCGGCTGCCGGACGACACTTTCGACATCGCCACCTATCAGACGGGCGAGCACCTGGCCGCCGCCGATCCGGTGGCGCCGCCGGTCCAGGCACCAGAGGGCGAGACGCCTGAGGGACTTCCCGTCCAGGCCTGAACGCCCATGTTGGGCCTCAGGCGTGACGAAGGGACAGGATCATGGGGCTGCTCGTCGACGGGGTCTGGCAGGACACCTGGTATGACACCAAGGGTACCGGGGGGCGCTTCAAGCGCACCGACGCCAAGTTCCGCAACTGGGTGACGGCGGACGGCGCCCCCGGACCGACCGGGGCGGGCGGCTTTCCGGCCGAGGCCGGGCGCTACCATCTCTACGTCTCCCTCGCCTGCCCCTGGGCCCACCGCACCCTGATCGTGCGCGCCCTCAAGGGCCTGGAGGACGCGATCTCGGTCTCGGTGGTCGACCCGCATATGGGGGCGGAGGGCTGGGTCTTCGGCGACTCGCCCGGCGCCACCCCCGACACCGTCAACGGTGCGGCCCGTCTCTACGAGGTCTACCTCCGGAACGATCCCGGCTTCACCGGCCGCGTCACCGTGCCGGTGCTGTGGGACAAGCGGCGCGCCACCATCGTGTCGAACGAATCGGCCGAGATCATCCGCATGCTGAACGGTGCCTTCGGGGGCGCGGGACCGGACCTCTACCCGGCCGACCTCGCCGAGGCGATCGATGCCGTCAACGCCCGCGTCTACGATGCCGTCAACAACGGGGTCTACAAGGCGGGCTTCGCCACCGAGCCGGATGCCTATGCCGAGGCCTTCACCGCCCTGTTCGCCGAACTCGACGCCCTGGAGGCAAGGCTCGACGGCGCCCGCTACCTCTGCGGCAGTCGGCTGACGGAGGCCGACATCCGCCTCTTTACCACCCTGGTGCGGTTCGATGCGGTCTATGTCGGGCACTTCAAGTGCAACCGGCAGCGCATCGCCGACTATCCCAACCTGTCGAACTATCTGCGCGATCTCTACGCGCTGCCGGGCGTCGCCGGCACGGTGAACCTCACCCACATCAAGCGCCATTATTACGAGAGCCACCCGACCATCAACCCGACCGGCATCGTGCCCCTCGGGCCGGCCCTCGACTTCGACGCGCCGAACGACCGCGCCCGGCGCTTCCCGGCCTGAGCGCACCTGGCGCGCCGCCGCAGACCCTCGACGAATCGCAACCCAGCCTTACATCGGAGTCATGATGCTGCTCTCGACTGCCCGCCTCGTCCTCGCCGCCCTGCCGCTGATCGCGGCCGCGCCCGCCTTCGCCCAGACGGCCGTCAAGCTCGAGGGCCGCTGCGAGAAGCTCGTGATCGCCGGCAAGGACGTGTCGGCGACCTGCAAGAACACCCTGATGAACACGGTCTCGCGCAACCGCACGAGCTTCGACTTCGCGGCCGAGGGCCGGTCCCTCAGCTTCAGCGGCAACGGCGCCCAGCAGGAGCGCACCGAGGAGACCGATCCGCTTCAGCCGATCAACCTCGTGATCCCGAGCGAGACCACGAAGGACGGCGTGGTCCAGGGCCCCCTGGTGGCGGTCGGCTCCTGCGCCTTCAGCACGCCACAGCCGGGCAAGACCGCGATCACCTGCGAGGCGAACGCCGCCAAGGGCACCTACCAGGGCGTCTTCGTGACGGATACCAAGGCGCCGGACGAGACGGCGGGCGGAAGCGCGCCGGCGCGTTAAGGGCCCGGCCTCCGGGCGCGTCGTCGGGGCGGGGGCAGGGCCTGCAGGCTGCCGCTCTGGTCCAGACGCGCGGAGTTCCCATCTCTTGCTCTTGACGCGGGAGGCGATGGGTGGACAGACCCGGCCCGCCATCGATCCAAACCAAGGCCTCGAGGACGTGATGCTGAACGATGCGCCGATGCCGGGCGAACCCACCAAGGATGTGACCACGGCGAGCTTTCGCCAGGACGTCATCGCGGAATCGATGCACCAGCCGGTGCTGGTCGATTTCTGGGCCCCGTGGTGCGGCCCGTGCAAGCAGCTCGCGCCCGTGCTGGAGAAGGTGGTGGCGGCCTCCGCAGGCCAGGTGAAGCTCGTCAAGATGAACATCGACGAGCATCCCTCGATCGCGGGCCAGCTCGGCATCCAGTCGATCCCGGCCGTGATCGCCTTCGACAAGGGCCAGCCGGTCGACGGCTTCATGGGCGCCGTGCCGGAAGCCCAGATCAAGGAGTTCATCACGCGCCTCGCCGGCCCGGCCGGTCCGAGCCCGATCGAGCAGGCCATGTCCGAGGCCGAGGCGCTTCTCGGCACCGGCGACGTGGCCCAGGCCGCGCAGCTCTACGCCGCCGTTCTGTCCGAGGAGCCCGAGAACGTCGACGCGATCGCGGCGCTCGCCAAGATCCAGCTCGACGCCGGCGATATCGAGAACGCCAAGCAACTGGTCGAGATGGCGCCGGCCGACAAGGCCTCCCATGCGGGGCTCGCCAGCGTGCGCGCTGCGATCGAACTGGCCGAGCAGGCCGCCGCGCTCGGCGACCTCGGCAGCTTCCAGACCCGGATCGAGGCCGATCCGAACGATTTCCAGGCCCGCTTCGACCTCGCGCTCGGCCTCAACGGCCGCAACATGCGCGACGAGGCGGTGGACCAGCTGATCGAGATCGAGCGGCGGGACCGGACATGGAACGAGGGCGCGGCGCGCAAGCA
Organism: Methylobacterium sp. Leaf113; assembly: GCF_001423325.1. NCBI lineage: Bacteria > Pseudomonadati > Pseudomonadota > Alphaproteobacteria > Hyphomicrobiales > Methylobacteriaceae > Methylobacterium > Methylobacterium sp. Leaf113. The sequence goes on along the minus strand of NZ_LMNJ01000005.1, from coordinate 157,175 downwards.
GCTGCTCACGTTCTTCGAGGCCTGGGGCCTCATGGACAAGGCCTCGATTCGCGGGCGGCGGCGCTTGTCGACGCTGGTCTTCGCGTGAGGCAGCCAAGCAACGGCGGGGGGACGCGATGAGCACGCATGCGGGCTACAAGGGACCGGCCGACTGCCCCGGAGTGATCCCGGTCTTTCCCCTGCCCGGTGCGCTGCTGCTGCCGCGCGGACAGATGCCGCTCAATATCTTCGAGCCGCGCTACCTCGCGATGATCGACGATGCCCTGCGCACCGACCGGATCATCGGCATGATCCAGCCGGACGTGGAGGCCGGCGCGTCGCCCATGACCCCGAAGCTGTTCCGCGTCGGCTGTGCCGGGCGGATCACCCAATTCGCCGAGACCGGTGACGGGCGCTATCTCATCTCGCTCACGGGCATCGCCCGGTTCCGGATGGAGAGTGAGCTGGCCACCACCACGCGCTACCGCCGCTGCCAGGTCTCGTACGACGACTTCGCCTCCGATTTCGAGCCGCGCGCCGGCGAGGAGGCGGTGGACCGCGAGGGCGTGCTGAAGGCCCTGCGCGATTTCGTCGAGGTCAACGACCTCAAGGTCGACTGGGCCGGCATCGAGGAGGCGCCCAACGAGGCGCTGGTCAACGCGCTCTGCATGATGAGCCCGTTCGGCGCCCGTGAGAAGCAGGCCATGCTGGAGGCCGCCGACCTCAAGACCCGGGCCGAGGTCTTGATCGCGGTGACCGAAATGGAGTTGGTGCGCGGGTCGGGCTCCGAGCCCACGCTCCAGTAGTTTTCTCGCGCGAAGGATACGTCCCAGATGGCCGATGACACCCCGAGCCCCGTCGAGGCCACACGCGTCGACCCCAAGCTCCTCGAGCTTCTCGTCTGCCCGCTGACCAAGACCACCCTGGAATACGATGCCGCCCGGCAGGAGCTGGTCAGCCGCTCCGCCCGCCTCGCCTACCCGATCCGCGACGGCATCCCGATCATGCTGCCGGAAGAGGCGCGCGCGCTCACCGACTGACCGGCGCCGTATCGTGGCCGAGCACTCCGTCAGGGCAGGGCGACCCACCATCGCCATCGTCGCCACCGGCGGCACCATCGCGATGCGGAACGATCCCGTCACGGGGGCGCCGGTCCCGGCCCTGACCGGGGCCGATCTCGCCGCCGCGGTGCCGGGCCTCGCCGATTGGGCCGCGATCGAGGTGGTGGAGTTCGCCAACGTGCCGAGCGCCTATATGGGCCCGGCCCTGTGGCCGGACCTCAGCCGCGCGGTGGCGGGGCTGCTCGACCGGCCGGAGATCGCCGGCGCCATCGTCCTGCACGGCACCGACACCCTCGACCAGACCGCGTACTTCCTCGACCTGACGCTCAAGAGCGACAAGCCGGTGGTGATGGTCGGCGCCCAGCGCAACGCGTCGGATGCCGATGCCGACGGCGCGCGCAACCTCCTCAGCGCCGTGCGCCAGATCCTGGCCCCGGGCGCAGGTCGCATGGGCGTCACGGTCACGCTGAACCACAACATCAACGCCGCCCGCGACGTGCGGAAGACCCACACCCACAACGTCGAGACCTTCAACTCCGGCGAGGCCGGCTTCCTCGGCCATGTCGATCCGGACCGGGTGGTGTTCACCCGGCAGTCCCTGCGCCGCCAGACCCTGCCGCTGCCGGACCGGCTCGCGCGGGTCGAGCTGGTGGCCATGGCGGCGGGCAGCGACGGGCGCCAGCTCCGCCACGCGGTGGCGGATGGCGCCGAGGGCGTGGTGATCGCCGCCTACGGCTTCGGCAACGTCAACGAGGCCCTCCACGACGCGGTGGTGGAGGCGATCGCCGCCGGGGTCACGATCGTGGTGGCGAGCCAGGTGCCTCATGGCCGGGCGCTCCCGGTCTATGGCTTCAAGGGCGGCGGCAGCACGCTTCGGGCGGCCGGCGCCGTCTTCGCCGACGACCTCTCGCCGGACAAGGCCCGCGTGTTGGCGCTGCTCGCCCTCCCGATCACCCGCGATCGCGAAGCTTTGCAGCTGTATTACGATCGATAAAGGCTAGGCTTTCGGCCTGTTGTGCCCTGTTCAGGCAGTTTGAGACATACGTCTCGTCATGGGATTGCGGCGTCTGTCACAATCTTGCCGCTTCGGCGGGTATGCTCGACGCACTCTCAATCGATCGTCTGCTTGGAACGTCGGCGTGCCGCCTTGCGGCCGCGCCACGCACGGGCGCTGTTTGCCGAAGGATGATGCATGACCAAATTCGTGGTGGTTCTGGCGCTCGGAGCCGGCCTGTCCTCGCCCGCGATGATCCCGGCCGCCGCGCGTGACGGCGGAAACTTCAACGGGGCGTGGTCGGTCGAACTCGTGACCGAGACCGGCATGGTCTGCGACAGCCGCTATACCTACGCGGTGTCGGTGCAGGAGGGGGCCGTGCGCCTCGCGTCGGCCTCCGGTTCGGCCAGCGTGAGCGGCCGCGTCGGCCCCGACGGCACGGTCGGTCTCAACGTCTCCAACGGCACCGCCTCGGGCGCCATCTCGGGCCGCCTCCAGTCGCAGAGCGGCGGTGGCACCTGGAAGGTCTCCTCGCTCTGCTCGGGCCGCTGGACCGCCCGCCGTCAGACGACGCGGACCGCGCAGGCGGACTGAGCGCGGGCGATCCGCCGCGCCGCGCCCGTGACAGCAGATTCGCGCATCTCGAAACGCGACGTGGGCCTCTTCCCCAGTGACTCTCGGGTCTGCCCGAGCTCCGTCGGACGTGTGAGGAAGCGTTGGAGGTTGGAGGTGGCTCTGCCAGCCTCCGCCGGCTGAGGGTCACTCAACCACCACCATCCCGAGCCTCTCCCCACAAAGGGGGAGAGGGACGGGCGCTCTGGATTTGGTCTCAGAAATCGATTCAGCCCCTCAGGCGGCGGCGAGCCACTGGCGCGCTTCTTCGATATGCGCGCGGTCGAAGGTCTTGATCTGGGCCGGCGAAACCTTGCCGAAGGTGTCGGCGATCATTCGCAGCCAGGAGGCGTCGGTCACCAGGGCGACGTGGCTGACGCCCTTCATCATGGCGAGGCCGAAGCGCGGGTCCTTGAAGAACGCGGCCGGCTCCATGCCCTTGAACTCACGAACGTCTTCCAGGAGCTTGATCTTGCCGCCCTTGTCGAGGTCGGCCTGCATGGCGGTGATGACGGTGTTCATGTCCGCATCGGTGATCTGTCCGTCGACCACGATCTCGGCGACGCTCGAATCCGGCTTCTTGGTGTAGGTCAGCACGTGGGGCACTCCTCAGGGGATCGAACGCTACCCAAGCGAACGTCGCGCCAGCGTTATAGGAAACTCTGCGGGTCCACGTCGATGGCGACCTTCACGTTGCCGCGAATCTTCGGGCCGCGCGCCAGCCATTCGCGCAGGTAGGTCTGCAAATCGACGGCGCGCTCGGTCTTCACCAACAGCCGGAAGCGGTAGCGCCCGCGGATCAGCGCCAGGGGCGCCTCGGCCGGCCCCAGCACCATCACGCCCTCCGGCGGCTCGGCGGCGCGGGCCAGCGCCTGCCCGTGCGCCTCGGCCACGTCGCGCTCGTTGGCCGAGACGATCAGGGCGGCCAGCCGGCCGAAGGGCGGCAGCCCCGCGGCTTCGCGGGCGCCGATCTCCTCCTCGTAGAAGCGCTCCGAATCCCCCGACAGCAGCGCGGCGATCACCGGGTGGTCGGGCTGGTAGGTCTGCAACAGGGCGCGGCCCGGTTTCTCACCGCGCCCGGCCCGGCCGGTGACCTGCTGCAGCAGCTGGAAGGTGCGCTCGGCCGCACGCGGGTCGCCGGAGGTCAGCCCGATATCGGCGTCGAGGACGCCCACCAGGGTCAGGTGCGGGAAGTTGTGGCCCTTGGCCACGAGCTGCGTGCCGATGACGATGTCGCAGCCGCCCTCCGCCACGGTCTGGAGTTCGGCCCGCAGGCGCTCGGCCCCGCCGGGAAAGTCGCTCGACAGCACGATGACGCGCTTGTCGGGAAAGAGCTCGGCGACCTCCTCGGCGATGCGCTCCACGCCGGGGCCGCAGGGGGTGAGATTGTCGAAGGTGCCGCATTCCGAGCAGGAATCCGGGCGCCGCTCGGCATAGCCGCACTGGTGGCAGACCAGGGCCCGGCGGAAGCGGTGCTCCACCAGCCAGGTCGAGCAGTTGCGGCACTGGTAGCGGTGGCCACAGGCCCGGCACAGGGTGAGGGGCGCGTAGCCGCGCCGGTTGAGGAACAGCAGGGCCTGGTCGCCCGAATCCACGGTCTCGCGCACCGCCGCCACCAGGGCCGGGGCGATAAAGCGGCCGCGCTCGGGCTTGTCGGCGCGCATGTCGATGGCGGCGATGTCGGGCAGGCGCCGGCCGCCGAAGCGCTCGGGCAGGGCGACCCGGAGGTAGCGCCCGCGCTCGGCATTGACCCGAGTCTCGATCGACGGGGTGGCGGAGGCCAGCACCACCGGGCAGTTCTCGATGCGCCCGCGCACCACCGCCATGTCGCGGGCGTGGTAATGCACCCCGTCCTCCTGCTTGTAGGCGGCCTCGTGCTCCTCATCGACCACGATCAGGCCGAGATCGGCGAAGGGCAGGAACAAGGCCGAGCGGGCGCCCACCACCACGGCGATCTCGCCCGCCGTGACCCCGGCGCGGATGCGCTCGCGGCGCTTGCCCCCGACGCCCGAATGCCAGGTCGCCGGGCGTACGCCGAAGCGCTCGGCGAAACGGTCGAGGAACTGCGCCGTCAGGGCGATCTCGGGCATCAGGATCAGCGCCTGATGGCCGCGCCGGACGCAATCGGCCACCGCCTCGAAATACACCTCGGTCTTGCCCGAGCCGGTGACGCCCTCCAGCAGCACGGTCGGCGCCTTGTGCTCCACGCCGGGGGGCGCGACCTTGCCGTCCGCCGGCAGGGGATCGCCGATCGCGTCCATCGCCGCCGGCTCGGCCGGAGCGGGGTTCATCAGCGCCACGAGGTGGCGCACCGCCGCCTCCTGCGCCTCGGAGAGCGGCACCCGGGCATGGTCCGGGTCCGGCGGCAGGGCGACCGGCTCGGGGGCCAGGGCGAGCGCCTCCAGGGCGCCGTCATCGATCAGGCCGTCGACCACGCTCAAGGAGACGCCCGCCTCCTTGGCGAGCGCGCTCTTGCCGCGCAGCGTCCCGTCCGCCGCCACGGCGAGCACCTTGGTGCGGGCGGCGGTCGGCCGCGCCGGGGCCTTGCCGGAGGCCCGCACGCCGACCCGCACGGTCTCGGTGAGGGCCGATTCGTCGGGCAGGCGCAGGGCCATGGCCAGGGCGGAGCCCTTCGGCGCCAGGGTGTAGCGGGCGAGCCAGTCGACCAGTTCCCGCAGGGCGTCCGGCAAGGCCGGCACGTCGACCCGGCCGGTCACCGGGCGCAGGTTCGAGCCGCCGGGGCTCTGGCGCACGCCCCAGACGACGCCCACGGTCTCGCGGGGGCCGAGGGGAATCTGCACGACCTCGCCGACCGCCAGATCGAGCCCGGCCGGAACGGCGTAGCTGTAGGCGCTGTCGAGCGCCAGCGGGATCAGGATCTCGGCGATGCAAGGCATCGGGCGGGGCTTTGATGGAACATAACCGGAATATAGGCATCCTGGTGGTAATGCGCGACCGCTGCGCAGCCGATCGTCGCGAGGAGGTGCACTAGGATGGACGAATCCGGACGATCCGCGCCCGGCGATGCGGACCTCGAGGGGGTGCTGCTTCTACACGGCCTCGCCCGGCGGGCCGCCTCCATGACCCGGCTGGAGGGTACGTTTCGCGCGGCCGGGTTCGCGACGCTGAACCTCGACTACCCCTCCCGCAAAGCCGGTCTCGGCGATCTCGTGACGGTCATCGGACCACCCGCAGCCGCCTTCGCCGCCCGGGTGCGGACCCTGCACGTGGTCACCCACTCGATGGGTGGCCTCCTCGCCCGGGCGTGGCTCCACACGCAGCGGCCGGCCAATCTCGGACGAGTGGTGATGCTGGGGCCGCCGAACGGCGGGAGCGAGGTCGCCGACCGGCTCCACGGCTTTCGCGCCTACCGGCGCTTCTTCGGTCCGGCCGGAGCCCAGTTGACGACCCGGCCGGACGATCGCCTCCGCGACCTCCTCGGCGCCATCGACTATCCATTGGGAGTCATCGCGGGCGACCGCACGCTCTATCCCGTGGAATCGTGGCTGATGCTGCGGGCTGCCAATGACGGCCGGGTCACCGTCCAGCGCACGCGGGTCGCGGGCATGGCCGACCACATCACGTTGCATGCCAGCCACGGCCTGATGATGCGCAACCCCGCGGTCATCGCCGAGACCCTCCGCTTCCTGCGGACCGGAGGGTTTTCGCCGTCGGCCCGCGGTGACACAAGGCTCGCATGAGCTTCGATGCGCCCCAGCCCGCCCCCACGCCGCCGCGCCTCGATCTGCACGGCATCGGCCTGCGCTTCGGCGCGGTGCGGGCGCTCGCCGACGTCTCGCTCCAGGTGCAGCCCGGCGAGATCCTGGCGCTGCTGGGCGATTCCGGCTGCGGCAAGAGCACGCTCCTGCGGGCCATCGCGGGGCTGGAGCAGCCGGACACCGGCACCATCCGCCTCGACGGCACGGTGGTCAGCGAGGGCGGCCGCGGCGTTCCGCCGGAGGCGCGCGGCGTCGGGCTGATGTTCCAGGACTATGCGCTGTTCCCCCACCTGACGGTGGCCGAGAACGTCCGCTTCGGCCTGCATGCCCGGTCCGCCGCCGAGGCCCGCGTCTTCGCGGCGGCGCGCCTGGAGCAGGTCGGCCTCGCCGACCGGTCCAACAGCTATCCGGGCACCCTGTCGGGGGGCGAGAGCCAGCGCGTCGCGCTCGCCCGCGCGCTGGCGCCGGGACCGCGCATCCTCCTCCTCGACGAGCCGTTCTCGAATCTCGACCGGCGCACCCGCGACCGGGTCCGCGACGACACCCTCGCGGTGCTGCGCGCCAGCGGCACCACCACGCTCCTGGTCACCCACGATCCCGAGGAGGCCCTGGGATTTTCCGACCGCATCGCCCTGATGCGCCGGGGCCGCATCGTGCAGGTCGGCACCGGGCGCGACCTCTACGAGCGCCCCGGGAGCCACTTCGCCGCGCGCTTCTTCGGCGACCTGATCGCCTGGGCGGGCCCCTGCCGCGCGGGCGCCCTGGCGACGCCGTTCGGGCCGGTGCCGGCGCCGGGACGGGCCGAGGGGACGGCCCTGCGCTACTGCCTGCGCCCGGAAGCCCTGCGCCTCGGCGCAGCGGGGGCGGGCCTCGACGCGGTGGTGACCGGGCGCCGCTTCCTCGGAGCGCATGCGCTCCTGACTCTGGCTGTCGAGGGCTTCGCCGAGCCCCTGCGGCTGCCCGTGCCCGACGCGGATTCCCGGCAGCCCGGCGACCGGGTCGGCCTCACCGTCGCGCCGGAGAGCGGTTTTATTTTTGGCGACGAACGGGATTAAAAGACGATCCGCGCCTGCCCCGGCGCCTAGTCTGCACCTGTTGTTTGGAATTGGTTTAAGTCTAAGACATCATCCTTGCTTTTTTCGCCGTGATGCTTCTGAACACCCGTCGGGTTCAGCGGAGAGGGTATCGGCGATGGCGGGCGGGATGCGGGTGATCGGGTTCGCGGGGCTGATGCTGGCGACCGTGATGGGCACGGCCTCGGCCGCGGAGGTGAACCTCTACACCACCCGCGAGCCCGGCCTGATCCGGCCTCTGCTCGACGCCTTCACGGCCAAGAGCGGCATCACCGTCAACACCGTCTTCGTCGAGAAGGGCCTCGCCGAGCGCGTGGCCGCCGAGGGCGCCCGCGCCAAGGCCGACGTGCTGATGACCGTCGATGTCGGCAACCTCATCGACCTCGTCGACCGCGACCTCGCCCAGCCGGTGCGCTCCGGCGTGCTGGAGGCGGCGGTGCCCGCCACCCTGCGCGACGCCGAGGGGCGCTGGTTCGCCCTGTCGATGCGCGCCCGCGTGCTCTACGCCGACAAGGACCTCTCCGATCTCACGGCCATGACCTACGAGGGACTGGCCGATCCGAACTGGAAGGGCGGCCTGTGCCTGCGCTCGGGCCAGCACCCCTACAACACGGCGCTGATCGCCCATTACCTCGTCAAGCATGGGCCCGAGAAGACCGAGGCGTGGCTGCGCGCCCTCAAGGCCAACCTCGCCCGCAAGCCGGCCGGCGGCGACCGCGACGTCGCCCGCGACATCCTCGCCGACACCTGCCAGATCGGCCTCGGCAATTCCTACTATGTCGGCCTGATGCGCTCCGGCCGCGGCGGACCCGAGCAGCAGAAATGGGGCGACGGCATCAAGGTGGTGATGCCCACCTTCGCGGGCGGCGGCACCCATGTGAACATCTCGGGCGCGGTGGTGTCCAAGACCGCGCCCAACCGCGACGAGGCGGTCAAGCTCCTGGAATACCTTGTCTCCGACGAGGCCCAGGGCCTCTACGCCAAGGCCGATTACGAGTACCCGGTGAAGGCCGGCGCCCCGATCGACCCGCTGCTCACGGCGCTCGGCCCGCTGACCATCGATTCCGTGCCCCTGGTGGAGATCGCCCGCAACCGCAAGGCGGCGAGCCTCCTCCTCGACAAGGTCGGCTTCGACAATTGAGGGCGCTCCAACCCTCCCCCTTCCGCGGGGGAGGGGGCCTGCGCAGCAGGCGGGCCGAGACGAAGTCCCGCCAGAGGGGAAGCCCTCTCCGGGCATGTCGCGCCCCTCACCCGACCCGCTGATGCGGGCCACCCTCTCCCGCAGAGGGGAGAGGGACGGGCGCAACGCCTTCACGGCGTGCGAGCGGGCCGGTCCCTGCGGGAGAAGCGCCCACACGTTCGGCCGATCCATCGCAGACGCATTCGAGACCCGCATGACCGGGGCCGCCCCCGCCCTCTCGTTCACCCGCAACGCACGCGGCCTCGCCTGGGGCGCCGCCGGGCTGGCGTTGTGCGTGTTGGTGCTGAGTCCGGTCGTCGCCCTCATGGTGGCGGCCGGAGAGGGCGCCGGTGACGCGGCGGGCGGGGCCCTGTGGCCCCATCTCGTCGCCCACGTGCTGCCGCAGGCGCTGCGCGACACCGCCCTGCTGCTCGCCGGGGTCGGCGTGCTGGTGATCGCCCTCGGGGCCGGATCGGCCTGGCTGGTGGCGGCCTACGACTTCCCCGGGCGGCGCCTGCTCGAGGCCGGATTGCTGCTGCCGATGGCGGTGCCGACCTACATCGTCGCCTTCGCGTATCTCGACCTGCTGCACCCGATCGGACCGGTCCAGACCACCCTGCGCGATCTCCTGGGCTATGCCCGCCCGCGCGACCTCGTGCTGCCGGAGATCCGCTCGCTGCCCGGCTGCATCCTGCTCCTCGGCTTCGTGCTCTACCCCTACGTCTACCTGCCGACCCGGGCGCTGTTCCTGATGCAGGCCGCCAACCTCATCGAGGCGGCGCGGATGCTCGGGCGCTCGCCCTCCGGGACCTTCCTGCGCGTCGCCCTGCCGATGGCGCGCCCGGCCATCGCGCTCGGGGCGAGCCTCGCCCTGATGGAGGCCCTCAACGACATCGGGGCGGCGGAATTCCTCGGCGTCCGCACCCTCACGGTCCAGGTGTATGCCACGTGGGTCAACCGCTCGGATCTCGCCGGCGCGGCCCAGATCGCCCTGGTCATGCTGGTGGCGGTGGTGGCCCTGGTGGCGGTGGAGCGCTGGGCCCGGTCGGGCCGGGGCTTCGCCGGCACCGCTCAGCGCCCGCGCCGGCTCGCCCGGCAGCGGCTGTCGGGGCCACGCGCCTGGGCCGCCCTGGCCCTCGGGCTCGTGCCCGTGGCGATCGGCTTCGCGATTCCCGCGAGCTACCTCGTCCATGCCGCCCTCCGGCGGGTGCTGCGCAGCGGCCTGCCCGAGACGATCCTGCCCGAGATCGGCTACACCCTGCTGTATGCGGGAATCGCCACGCTCCTGGCGGCCGCCCTCGGCTTCGTGGTGGCGGCCGGCCCGCGCCTCGTGGCGCGCCGCTGGGGCGAGGCGCTGATCCGGGTGGCGAGCCTCGGCTATGCCCTGCCGGGCGCGATCCTGGCCATCGGCCTGCTCGGCCCCCTGGCGCTCGCCGACACGGCCCTCTCGGCCGGCACCACGCAGCTCTTCGGCATCGCCCCGGCGCTGATCGGCCTCGGCACCGGCGGCGCCCTGGTCACGGCCTACCTCGTACGCTTCCTCGCGGTCAGCATCGGAACCTGCGAGGCCGGGCTGGCCCGCGTGCCCCGCAGCCTGCCCGATGCCGGGCGGATGCTCGGGCGCGGCCCCGGCGCCACCCTGTGGCGGGTGCAGTTCCCCCTGGCCTGGCCGGCCGTACTCAGCGGGGCCCTCCTGGTCTTCGTCGATTGCGTCAAGGAATTGCCCGCCACCCTGCTGCTGCGCCCCCTCAACGTCGAGACCCTGGCGACCCACCTCTACGGCGAGGCGGCACGCGGCACCTACGAGGACGGCACCGTGGCGGCCCTGCTCATCGTCGCCGTCGGGCTCGTGCCGGTGGTGATCCTTCTCCGGCTCGGGACCCCGCGCCCCGAGGCCGGGCCGGAACGCGCCGGGGCCGGGGTCAAACCCGCCGAGCCCGCGACAGAACCTGCCGATCAGCGCTTGACGCCGCTGCGCCCATAGCCCTAGAAGGCCCTCGGTCCGGGTGCGTAGCTCAGCGGGAGAGCATTCGCTTCACACGCGAAGGGTCACAGGTTCGATCCCTGTCGCGCCCACCATTCCCTCCGAAGCCACCCCGACGCTTCGACGATCCCCTCAGAAGATCGAAACCAGCACCAGGCCGCCGACCATCAGCAGGCAGCCGAGGATGCGCCCCGTCCCCGCCGCGTGCTGGGCGAAGCCGAGCCACCCGTGATGGTCGAGCAAGGTCGACGTCAGGATCGCCGCCGTCACGGTGATGCCGGTGAAGACCGCCGCGCCGAGGCGCTCCGCCAGGAAGATCATCGCCAGCACGTAGACCCCGCCCATGGCGCCGCCGGCCCAGGCCCACCAGGGCACCCCCGCGACCCGTGCGGTGCCGGGCCAGGCGAGGCCGACGAACGGCACGGCCAGCAGATAGACTGCCGCATTGGCCCCCGTCACCACGAAGGCGGCGAGGATCGGCTGGCCGAGTGTCCGCGCCAGGGTGGTGTTCGCCCCCGCCTGGACCGTGTTCAGCACGCCCGCGGCGGCCGCGATGAAGGCGATGAGGAGGGGCATGGCGTGTCCGTCTCGGTCCCGGCATCCGACCGGACGCGGAGGCGTGCCGGTCTGGCGTTGCTGCCACTCGCGACAACCGCTGCGCCGGCCCGAGCTTTCAGACCTGCGACGTTCCTGCGCAGTCGGGAAGACGGTGTCCGGAACAGTGTTGCCGAGGCGGGGGCTCTTCTCGCCCCCTCGGCGGGCTGGTGTGGGGAGTGTCCGGAGCGGTCACACACCTCACCCCAGGCCTCTCCTTCCGGGAGAGGGAGCCTTGTGGGGCTTGAAGCCCATCCGCAGATGACCTCCAGCACACTCCTCTCCCGCCTGCTTACCCAGCAGGGTGACGTGCAGCACGCGGACGGCACCAGGATGGGCGCGCCCGAGAGCGCGCAGGCAGGCGGGCGCCCCCGCTCGTCCCGGCCAGCCCCCTCAGTGGCCGCGTTCGGGCGCCCCCACCTCGCGGCGGGGTGCGACCAGCAGCACCAGCGCGCCGGCCAGCATGCAGACGATCGATCCGGCCAGGACGCCGACCTTGGTCTCGGATTCGAGCTCCGGCGCGCCGGCGAAGGCCAGGAGTCCGATGAACAGGCTCATGGTGAAGCCGATGCCGCACAGGAGCGAGACCCCGTAGATCTGCAGCCACCCGGCCCCCGCCGGCCGCTGGGCGAGGCCGAGTTTCACCGCCAGGACGACGAGACCGAACACCCCGGCCTGCTTGCCGACGACGAGGCCGAGGGCCACGCCCAGGGTCACCGGATCGAGCAGCATCCCGGGCGTGAAGCCCGCGAGGGACACGCCCGCATTGGCGAAGCCGAAGATCGGCAGGATCAGGTAGGCCGACCAGGGCTGGATCGCGTGTTCGAGTCGGTGCAGCGGCGAGGTCGGGTCGTCCGGCCGGCCGGTGCTGAGGCGCAGCGGGATCGTCAGCGCCAGGAGCACGCCCGCGACCGTGGCGTGAATGCCGGATTTGAGAACGAAGACCCAGAGCACCAGCCCGAGCAGCAGGTAGGGCGACAGGCGGCTGATCCCGGCCCGGTTCAGGCCGTAGAGCAGGGCCAGCGTCACGGCCGCTCCGCCGAGCATCGGCACCGACAGGTCGGCGGTGTAGAACAGCGCGATGATGATGACGGCGCCGAGGTCGTCGATGATCGCCAGGGCGGTCAGGAAGATCTTGAGCGAGACCGGCACCCGGGACCCCAGCAGCGCCAGCACCCCGAGGGCGAAGGCGATGTCGGTGGCGGCCGGGATCGCCCAGCCTCGCATCGTCTCGGGCGAGTGCCGGTTCACCGCCAGGTAGACCAGGGCCGGCGCAGCCATGCCGCCGAGGGCGGCAAGCCCCGGCAGGATGCGGTCCGGCCAGGTCCGCAGCCGCCCGTCCAGCATCTCGCGCTTGATCTCGAGGCCGACCAGCAGGAAGAACAGCGCCATCAGGGCGTCGTTGACCCAATGCAGCACAGTCAGGCCGCCGAGCTTCGCCTGGAGCGCCGAGACGTAGGCCCCGGCCAGGGCGGAATTGGCCACCCCGAGGGCGAGGGCGGCGCTCGCCATCAGGACGAGGCCGCCACCGGCCTCGCTGGTGAGCGTCGAACGGAGGGCCGAGAACGGCCGCCGGAGCGGGGACGGGGCGTGCATGCCCTCCGGCTTACAGGGATCGGGCGGGGGTTCAACCGTCCCACCGGCAAAACCCCGTCAGCGCAGGTTGGCCGAGCGCGTCCCCGCCCGGTCGCGGGAACCCGCATCGAACACCGTGCGGCAGCCGGGGCTGAGGCTCGCCCGGTTCACACGCATGCAGGAGACGATCTGGTCGCGGTTCGGCACGGCGCTCAGGCACAGGCGCATGACGTCGCCGCGGCACAGGGCGGCCTGCTCCTCCTCGCCCGCGAAGGCGGCGCCCGAAGTCAGGGCCGGAAGCGCGAGCAGGGTCGCGAAAGCGAGTCGGCCGAACATCTGCGTTTCCCCCGGCAATCCACGATCCCGGCTTGCCTCCGGGATCGGCGCGGGCATGGCGCCCGGCCGCGGTGGGAATGCAAAGGGGCTGGGGAAGTTCCTCATCCCTCAGCAGCGGAATCCGGCGACCGACCCGGCGTCACACATCGGCGGAGGGGCCGTTACGCGTGCCGGCGAACCGCCTCGCGGACCCGCAGCGTTTCCCTCTCGCCGAGGGCCGACGCGCTTGCCCAGCCCGTGCGCTCCTGGCAATGGACCGGGGGGCCTCGCCCCGCACGCCTTGATCCCCGGGCCAAAGGATTCGACCTATGCCGCACGTGACCGTGAAGCTCTACCCCGGCAAGACGGACGAGCAGAAGACGCAGATCGCCGACGCGATCGTGGCCGCCGTAATGGCGAGCGCCGGGGTGCCCGAGGCGGCGCTCTCGGTGGCGATCGTCGACGTGCCCGAGGCGGATTGGGCGGCGACGGTCTATCACCCCGAGATCGTCGGCCAGCCGGACGTTCTGGTCCGGAAGCCGGGCTACACTCTGCCCTGAGCCCCGCTCAGCGCTTCGCGCCCTGGAAGGGGCGCAGGAGCCAGGCCAGCCGGCCGGCATCGTCGTCCTGGACCTCGGCCGGTGCGGCATCCGCCGGCCCCGCGTTTCCGGACTCCGCATCCTCCGGCTGCGCCTCGGGGGCCTTCGGCGTACTGGCATCCTGCATGATCTGGTCGAGGGGCGACGGCAGTTCCGCGCCGTACTCGTTCAGCAGAAGGGCCGCGTCGAGCAGGTAGCGGATCTGGTCGTCCGGGACCGGGCGGCCCGCGATCTGGGCGTCCAGCACCGTCGCGGCGAAGCGGGCTGCGAGCCGCGACAGCTCGGGCAGGCGGTCGGCCGGCGTCGTGGCCCCGATCGATATTGCTGGAGCGGCACTCACCCGCACTCTCCCTCGGTTTGGTTCAAAACTGGCGCGACCGCGACGAACGCTCGCGTGTATTCCACGAACTCTATCGCACGTTCCTCACCACTTCGTTGAACCGCGCCGACCTCTTCGCCGCAGTGTAAGGCCCGGCGCTCAGCGGGCCGGCGGCGCGGTGATCAGGCGCGCCCCCCGGCGATAGGTCAGGTAGCGCCACAGCCATTGCAGCGACACCCGGGTCCGCTGGGCGAAATCCACCAGCAGCACCACGTGCACGGCCGCCCAGAGCAGCCAGGCCGGGAAACCCTTGAGCCGGCGTCCGCGCCCGAAATCGAAGATGGCCGCATGCCGCCCCACGATGGCGGCGTTGCCGCGATTCCGAAAGGTGAACGGCGGCAATGGCTTACCCTGGGTCAAGGCCTCGCGCAGGGCGCGACCGAGATGGCTTCCCTGCTGCTGGGCGACCTGGGCCAGACCCGGCAGGGGCTCTCCCGCCGCATCGCGGATCAACGCCGTATCGCCCAGGGCGAACACGTCCGGACACCCGGTCACCGAAAGGTCGGGCTCGACGGGGATGCGCCCGTTCCGGTCCGGCGTCACCCCGAGCCACCCGGCCGCCGGCGAGGCGCGCACCCCGGCCCCCCAGATCACGGTGGCGGCCGGGACGACCCGCCCGGCGAGCGTCACGCCCTCCGCATCGATGTCCTGCACCGCCTGGCCCGTCATCACGCTCACCCCGAGGCGCTCCAGGGAGCCGAGCGCATAGGCCGCCAGCGCCTCCGGGAAGGCCGTCAGCAGGCGCGGGCCGGCTTCGACCAGGATCACCCGCGCGGTGGTCGGATCGATGTGGCGGAAATCGCGGGCGAGGGCGTGGTGGGCGAGTTCGGCGATGGAGCCGGCCATCTCGACGCCGGTCGGACCGCCGCCGACGACGACGATCGTCATCAGGCGCGCGCGCTCGGCCGGGTCCTGGGTTCGCTCCGCCCGTTCGAAGGCCTGCAGCACCCGCGTGCGGATGGTCCGCGCCTCCTCAAGGCTCTTCAGCGACGGGGCGTACGGCGCCCAGGCGTCATGTCCGAAATAGGTGCTCGTCGAGCCCGTGGCGATGACGAGGCGATCGTAGGCGATTCCGCTCCCATCCGCGAGCAGCAGCTGCCGGGCTCCCTGGTCGATGCCCGTGACCCGCCCCATCACCACGTTGACGTTAGCGGCTCCCGACAGGATGTGCCGGATCGGCTCGGCGATGTCGGCGGGGGAGAGCGCTGCCGTCGCCACCTGGTACAGCAACGGTACGAACAGGTGGTAGTTGTGCTGGTCGATCAGCGTGACCGCGACTTCCGACCCCGCAAGGGCCTTGGCGGTCGCGAGGCCGCCGAAGCCGGCGCCTACGATGACGACGCGAGCGGTGACTGCTCCGGATGACGATTGTTCCTGACTCATGCTGGCAGAACCGGAGCCGGGCCGGAATGTATCCCCAAGGATCGCTCAGGCTTGCGCGAGCATCGCTTCCAGCGTCGTGGCGAGGTTCGCTGGAACGTTCGGTTTCAGCAGGAAGGCCGCTCCCTCCGGCAAGAATCCGGAGGTGGGATCGGAATGGCCCGACATCAGAACCACCGCGAGATCCGGCCTCAGCGCGCGGGCACGCTGCGCCAACTCCCAGCCATCGATCGCGCCCGGCACATGCGCGTCGGTCACCAGCCCTCGGGCGTCCGGTGTCGCGTCCAGCAGGCGCAGGCCCTGGTCCGTCGTCTCCGCCCCCAGGACCGCAAGGCCCGCCCGATCGAGCATGTCGGCGATGGCCCGGCGCTGGTCAGGCTCCTCCTCGACCAGGATGACGAGGGCGCGGTGTTCATCGGGGTTCATGGCGGGTGCTCAAGGGAGGAGGTCTGGTGCGGTGACCAACCTCGTCGTGCGCGGGCTGGTTCAGCTGCACCACGACCGACCCGCGGGCCTTCAGCGGAATGAGGTTTCGCCGTCCGGGCTTTCGGGATCGGCGGGTGGATCGAACGCGCCGCCTGCCGCCGTCAACTGCAGGCGCGACTCGGCCAGACGTGATCGCAGCGCGGTGTCGAGGCGGTCGAGGGCACCCGCCCGGTCGACCCACCAATCCGTCGACCAGACGCGGACCAGCGACCAGCCGAGGCCTTCCAGGATCGTCGCCCTGACCCTATCGCGATCGCGCGCCGTGGCAGCAGCGTGGTAGGTTGCCCCGTCGCACTCGACACCCGCGAGATAGTCGCCCGGCCTGTCGGGATGCACCACGCCGAGGTCGATGCGGAAGCGCGATACCCCGATCTGCGGAACCACGACCCACCCCCGACCCGACAAGGCCGCAGCGACCGCCTCTTCGAAAGGAGATTCAGCGCCGCCGAGCGAGCCCTGGACGGCCTCGGCCAGGGCGCGAGGTCCGCGCTCGGCGAATTCGAGGAAGTGCTTCAGGTCCCTGACCGCCGGTGCGCTGGTCCGATTGAGGTCGATCATTCCTGGTTCGAAGGAGGTGAACACCACCATTTCGCGACGGGCGCGTGTGAGGGCGACGTTCAGGCGTCGCCATCCGCCATCCCGGTTGAGCGGACCGAAGTTCATGGACATCGTGCCGGCCTCGGCCTCTGTCGGCCCGTAGCCGATGCCGAGCAGGATCACGTCCCGTTCGTCGCCCTGCACGGTCTCCAAGTTCTTGACCACCACGGGTTCCGGAACGTCCTCGCCGAAGGCGTACTCGATCTCGGGACGCCGTTTCCGCTCGAGGTCGAGAAGGTTCTCGATCAGCGCCTGCTGCTCGGTGTTCAGCGTGATGACGGCCAGGGTATGGGCGTGATCCACACAATCGGGGTCGGTCAGGCGCCGGACGATCTCGGCAACGATCGCCTGGGCCTCGATCTGATTCGTCCGGCCCTTCCCCTTTGCGTAGACGCCCGAAACGCGCCGCCATTCGACCGCGCTGGCCCGGGTCTCCGCAGCCGGAAAGGTGATGAGGGCGCCGTCGTAGTAGCGGTGGTTGGAGAAGGCGATCAGGCTTTCGTGCCGGCTGCGATAGTGCCAGCTCAGCCCATGGCTCGGGACGCCGGCCGCGAGGCATTCGTCGAGAATGCTGGCCATGTCGGCCTCGACCTCGTCTGCCTCGCCGGCATTCGCGGATCGCGTGAAGAAGCTGGTCGGCGGCATCTGTCGCGGATCGCCGGCGACGACGACCTGCCGTCCGCGGGCGATCGAGCCGATCGCGTCCCAGGGGGCGATCTGCGATGCTTCATCGAAGATGACGAGGTCGAAAAGGGCCTGATCCGGCGGTAGGTACTGCGCGATCGACAAGGGACTCATGAGCATGCACGGCGCGAGGCGGGTAAAGGCCTCGCCCATTTCGGCGGCGAGTTGGCGGATGGGTTTGTGCGCGCGCTGCTTGCGCAGTTCATGCTTCAGGACGCCGTATCCACCCTTGCGCCCGACCGTGTCCTTGTCGGGGATCAACCCGCAGATGCGTGCCCGGATCATGCGGATCGCGAGCGCGTCGAGGCGTTCGTCCAGGCGGCGAAAGGCGTCGATCGCATCGCCGTGCTCGGCCGTGACCAGATCCCGCAGGTCGGGCTCGGCATCGATGCCGCGCGCCGCGAACCAGCGGGCATGGATCGTCTCGAACAGGGCGAGCGCGCCGCCCTCCGCCACGGTTCCGGCCTCCAGGGCCAGAACGACCGCCCGCAAACCCGCGTCGAGGGCAGTCTGCCGAACCCGCTGCCAGTCGCACCATGGCTTGAGCCCGGCGGGCGCCGTCGCAATGGCGGCCCCCAGGGCCGATATCCCGTCGAGGTCCCGGCTCGCCGAAGGGCCGAGGGCCAGCAGGACCGCGACATGGCCCGCTGTGTCCTCCCACGCAGCGAGGCGAAGTCCGAGGTCGGCGGCCGCCCCGGCGATCCGGCCATCCGGGCTCAGCAGATCGTTGGCTTCGATCACCAGGGTGGCGGTTACCCGCGCAAGCGCAGCGAGCGTGTCGGCATCGGCGGCGGTTGCGGAGAGTGCCGATCGCAGCGCCTCGGCGATCTCGGCCGTGCGCCGCATCGCAACGGTGTCGTGGCCGGCGTCGCACCCGGGCGGACCGGCGAGGTCCGGCGCGGCGGAGGCGACGAAGCTCTGGAAGCCTGCCATCCGGCGCAGCACCGGCAGGTCACGTGCAGGGTCGGGCCGCGCAATCGCGTGGCCTTCCCTCCGAAGTCGCGCGGTGACGCGGCGGCGCGTGAGAACGTTGAAGGGCCAAACGCTCCGCGCTGCTTCGGCCCACGCGGCATCCAGCCGGTCGAGGTCCAGGCGCCGCAGCCCGTCCGCTGAATAGGATGTCGATAGGCTCCTCTCCGCCGCTCGGAATCCGTCGATCGCATCGGCGACGGTTCGGACACGTGCGATGCGGGCGGTGGCGTCGGGCGCGAAGGCAAAGCGCAGATCCTGGCCCGATGCCGCGAGCAGTGCCGTGGCCAGCCGATGGAGCTTGGCGATCGTATCGAGGTCGGTCGCCGGATAGCGCAGGCGCGTGGCGGCCAGGATCCCATCCCGCGCCTCGTCGAGGGCGCTGCGCGCTGGCGCGATCGCCCGTGCGGCGGCCAGGGTCCGCGCCTGCCAGCCATTCGACCACGCCTGGTGCCGAATGGGCGCGAAGGCGTCGGGGATGACAGGAATGGCGCTGTGATGCAGGTCCAGCCGGTGGACGGTCCCCCGCAGGGCATCGAGGGACGCTTTGTCGTGCGCGACGTCTTCGGTCCAGCCGAGGTCCGGCAGGTCGGGCGACCAGTCCCGCACCACGCGCCCGATGGCGCCGTGCAGCGTCAAGCCGTTCCCATGCCTCTCGTGCAGCAGTCGGACAACTGCGTTGAGACGATCCCGCAGCCTTCGGACCTGAGCGGCTTCGCGGGCCCATTCCTCGGGGGACAAGGCATCCCGAGTCTCCCAGACGCGTTCAAGGCTCTTCAGGACCTCGAGCTTCGATGCCCTGTTCGAATGAAGTTCCAGGCAGAACGTGCCGAGACCTTTCTCCGTGAGCCGCCGATGGACCACGTCGAGGGCGGCGCGCTTCTCCGCCACGAACAGAATGCGCCGTCCGAGGGCGAGATTATGCGCGATCATGTTGGCGATGGTCTGTGACTTGCCCGTACCGGGCGGTCCGTCGAGGACGAAGTCGCAGCCCCGCGCGGAGGCGACGACCGCCGCGATCTGCGAGGAATCCGCCGGAAGTGGGACAAAGAGTTCCGACGGGTCGATCGCGTCGTCGAGGTGCTCTGGTCTCGGAAAGGGCGGCCCCTCGGGAAAGCGCTCACGCGCCCGCTCGATCAGATGCCGCACGACAGGGCTCGCAGCCAATTGACCACTTCGGTCCGCCAAGTCCTTCCACATCAGATATTTGGCGAAGGAGAAGGTGCTGATCACCACATCCTCGGTGACCTCGAAGCCCGGCACGTCCCGCACCGCCCGCCGCACGAGGTTCCAGATCCCAGCCACATCGACGCCGCTCGCATCCATCGGCAGGGAGCCGTCCAGTCCCGGGATCGGCAGCGCAAAATCCTGGCGCAGCATTTCCAGAAGCGTGAGATTGAAGCGCGCCTCGTCGTCATGGCGCAGCAGGGCGACTCCGGACAGAGCGCTCATCCGCTCCAGTTTCACCGGCAGGAGGATGAGGGGCGCCCGGTAGACCCGCGTGTCGGCGCCCGAGCGGCGCCACTTCAGGAAGCCGAGAGCGAGGTAGAGCGTGTTGGCTCCGCCTTCCTCCAGATCGGACCTCGCCTTCCGGTAGAGGCCGATCAGCATCGGATCGAGGTGTTTCACATCGCGATGCTTCGCGTCGCCGACGGCGACGACCTGATCGCGTTCGAGGGCGGCGCGGGCATAAGCCGCTCGCTGGTCCTCGCCGTCCGGGAGCGGACCGGAGGTCTTGCCGGGTCCGCCGTTCCCGAAGTCGGGTTCGGCGACGACGCGAATTCGTTTGCCCGCCGACAGGCGGTCCTCCAGCCTCGCCGGTTCCGGGCAGGCGAGCCGGACGGCCTTCGCACCTTCGGGCAGGTTGAGCAGCCGGTTGCGCGTTGTGAGGTCCAGCAGGCGGCGCTGCCAGAGCGCGATCCGGCCGGCCGGCGTGCTCGGCTCCGCCGTCACCTCGACGTCGAAGGCGGGAAGGGGCGGGGCTGCTTCGAAGGACGCGAGCGTTCCGACCCGCACGGCTGAATCGTCCGACGGGTTGTTCGGGGGGCTGTGTCGCGGGGTGTCGAGCGGGTGGATGCGGCGCAGGCGCGCGCGGCGGATGTCCAACGCCATGGTGAAGGTGGAGTCGGCATCCTCCGCGATCCGCCGGCGCGCTCCTGCCAGGGCGCTGCCGAAGCCGGGCGGATGAGCCTGCCCAGTCAGAGCCGTTTCGAGCAACACGAGATCCTGGAGATCGGCCCGCTTCCGAAGGGAGGCCGCCTCGTCCGTAACGAGGGCCGCAAATTCCTGTGGCTGCAGCCAGGCTCCCGCAAGGGCCTGTTCCCCGGTCAGCACCACGAGGGGGTTGAGGCCGGCTTGTTCGACCACGGCGGCGAACAGGAGCGCCAGATCCAGGTCCGTCGCCCTTCCATCCTTCAGGATGTCGGTCGGAGAACGCACTGCCTGACCCTCGGTCGCAAAGCCGGCAGGCGATCGCTCTCCGACGAGGCGCAACCCGCAGATGGCGGACCAGATCGCCGAGGTGACATCCCAGGCGCGGCTCCGCGAGCGGTCCGCATAGCCATCGAAGCCATCCGGTTTACCCGCACGCCGGAGGATTCCCGAGGTTTCCAGCAGAATGCCATCGACCGCCGAATCGGTCGGCCTCACGAAGGCGGCGAGCAACTCGCCCATCGACGCCGCCCCGCCCCATTCGGATGGCTTGAGAAGCGTAACCGGATGCTCGCTGACGGCCAGCGTTCGGTCCGCATGAGACACACGCAGCATGACCGTGCCGGTGACCGTTTCGTTCAGGTCCGCCAGGAAACCTGCGGCGAGCGAAATGTCGCGGTCAGCCAACCGGACGGACCCGCCTGGACGGATGCAATCGATCGCCCAGGAGCGCGGCTTCAGAAAGGACGGGTCGGCCGTCAGCGTCACGACGAGATCCGCGTGGACTTCGTCGTCGCCGACGATCTCCAGTTCGTTGAGAACCGGACGGGCGTTCTGGTGCGAGGCGAGACCAATCCTGCTCGACACATCTGCCCGCACCGCAACCGCCATTGCGCTTCCTCCCGGCAGCCCGAAGATTCCTGCCGATCAGGATTCCCGCAGATCATCCTGTCTGCAGGTCAACGCTCTCGGGCGTGCCATGGCTTGGTTGTACGCGAGGTCGCACGCAAGGAAAAACCACAGGTTGTGAACTGGGGCAGGGGTAAGAGCTTGGAGGCCCGATGCCTAAGCACGATCGAATTCGATCGGTTCGTTGGATGCGTCAGCGGTGGAAAGCCCGGTCGGGAGAAGCAGACCGAGGCGAGTCCGGGCCACCGTTATGCCGGGTCGGGGCGCCGTACTACGTCGCGCCGCTTCGCGGTCTGTGGCTGGGGCATCCCCCGGCCCGGTTCTTTAGCGGCCTTAATGAATTTCCCGAGAGAGATCCCCAGGGGAATCGAGAGCACGAGCCACTTCAAAAGAAACCTGACCATGTCCACTGCCCCTATGCCACATCACCTTACACGATCCGGCAAGGCGCAACGATGAAGCGATGTCACAGCCGATGAGCGGGCCCCGCCGGAGCCCGAGCCAATTGCCTCGTGAACCTTAACGGGGAAGTCCTTTGAGAACGGCGTTGTGTAGGGTCCGAAGCCAATGAAGCGCTTCCTTGGCCTTGGCCTCCGCGATTTCCGCACGCATCTCCGCCTGTACGATGGCGGATCGGCTGGCATTGCTGGCATCGACGATCGCTTCGACGTTGGCCAGTGTTACCGACCAATCAAAGTCATCATCCGCCGGTTTGCCGGTCTCTGCTCTCTGAGCGATGGTCTCGGTAAAATTGCTTGGGAGAAGGCGCTCCAGGCTTCCGTCCGTCTGTTGGAAGGATTCTTTGAAGATCTCCCGAATGCGATCGGCCTCTTCATTGACGGTGGCTTGGCTCGCAAGCTTCCTCTCGGCCTCCATCTCTGAACCTCCTCTCAAAACACAGGTGGGGATCGCGGCAAGAAAGCATCATGCGGTGAATTATTGTTTAACTCGCGCCAGGGTTTCGATCATTCGGCCAAACTCAACCGTCCGACGCATGCAGAACGGCGTCCCGCCCAATGCCGGCCGTGAGCGCCGTCCGGCACGCGCCGGGCATCCACGCCATCATGGCCGGGTGCCGGCCAAAACAGCTTTGACGGCGGGGGCGACCCGCGTGCCGA
The DNA here is from genome assembly GCF_001423325.1 of Methylobacterium sp. Leaf113. Taxonomy (NCBI): domain Bacteria; kingdom Pseudomonadati; phylum Pseudomonadota; class Alphaproteobacteria; order Hyphomicrobiales; family Methylobacteriaceae; genus Methylobacterium; species Methylobacterium sp. Leaf113. The sequence goes on along the minus strand of NZ_LMNJ01000005.1, from coordinate 134,817 downwards.
GCAGCGTGATCGAACGCTGCATTGCGTCGGTCTCCAGCATGGCCGAACTCATCTGGAAGGTGACGCGGGATAGGCCGCCCAAGGCCTCGTTCGCAGCCAGGATCTTGGCGCCGACCGTTTCGGCCGAACCGATCAGGAAGGCACCGTCCGGTCCGCACATCGCGTCGAATTGGACACGGTTGGCTCGGGCCCAGCCGCGCTCGCGCCCGATCTCGGTGAACATGTGTGCCCAACCGGGGAAGAACGCATCGCGCGCGGCCTGATCGGTGTCGCCGACGAAGCCCATGGCGTGGACTCCGACGCGGAGCGTGTCCGGCGCATGTCCAGCCCTGCGGCCCGCCTCCCGGTAGAGATCGACGAGGGGACGGAAGCGCTGGAAGCTGCCGCCGATGATCGCCACCATCAGGGGCAGGCCGAGCGTACCCGCGCGCGCGAAGGATTGCGGGGTACCTCCGACCCCGAGCCAGATCGGAATCTGGGCCTGATGGGGGCGCGGATAGACACCCTGACCGCTGAGCGGGGGACGGAAGCGTCCGCTCCAGGTCACATGGACCTCGTCGCGCAGCGTCAGGAGCAGGTCGAGCTTTTCCGCGAACAGGGCGTCGTAATCCTCCCTGGCGAACCCGAACAACGGATAGGCCTCCCCGAAGGAGCCGCGACCGACGACGATCTCCACGCGGCCTTTGGCGATGAGATCCACGGTTGCGAATTCCTGGAAGACCCGTACCGGATCGGCGGCGCTGAGCACCGTAACGGCGCTGGCGAGCCGGATACGCCGGGTTCGCGCCGCGGCCGCGGCCAGGATGACGGTGGGGGCCGAATCGAGGAACTCCGTGCGATGGTGCTCGCCGATGCCGAAGACGTCGAGGCCCACCCGGTCGGCGGTCTCCACCTCGGCCAGCAGCGCCTCCATCCGGTCCGCCGGCGAGACTGTTCGGCCCGTCTCCGGATCCGGCATGGTAGCGGCGAAGCTGTCGATCCCGATTTCCATCGTCATGCCCTCGTGGTGGTTGTCGGCGTCCTGGCCTGTTTCCCCTTCATGACAGGCGGCCATTTTCAGACCAGCCGGTCTCTTGCGATGCGATCCATCGTCAGCGACGATGGTTGCCACGCCGGTCCGTTGATGGCGACGGACGTCTTCGTCCTGAGATAACCCGTCATGTTCCCAGTGCTAGGCGACGACATCGGGCTTGTTTTGATTTTACCCATCGGGCTGCCCGATGGAGGTGTCTGACCATGCTCGACGGAGTCTCGCTGGACCAATTGCGGATCTTCCAGGCGGCGGCCGATGAGGGCAGCTTCTCCGCGGCAGCCCGTCGTGTCCGGCGGACGCAATCGGCCGTCAGCGAAACAATCGCCAACCTCGAAGCGCAACTCGGCGTCACGCTGTTCGATCGGAGGGGGCGCTATCCCCGCCTGACGACCGAGGGCGTCCTGCTTCTCGCCGATGCCCGCGCGATCGTCGCCGGGGTCGACGGCATGAAGGCGCGGGCCAAGGGGATGGCCGGCGGGCTCGAGGCGGAATTGACCGCCGTGATCGACGTGTTCTTCCCGATTCGGGTCCTGGCCGACACCGCCCGCGAGTTCCGCGTGCAGTTCCCGGCGACGCCGCTGCGTCTCTACGTGGAGGCGCTTGGGGCGGTGGTTCAACCCGTCCTCGATCAGCGGGCGAGCTTCGGCCTGGTGGGCTCGCTTCCGACCTTGCCCGCAGGCTTGACGGTCGAGCGGATCGGGACCGTCGAGTTCGTGATGGTCGCGGCGTCCGATCACCCGCTGGCGGCACATCGCGACATGATTCCCGGAGACGTCCTGGCGCAGCATATCCAACTCGTCCTCACGGATCGCTCCGAGCTCTCGGCCGGACGCGAGTTCGGTGTGATGTCACCGACGACGTGGCGCCTAGCCGATCTGTTCGCCAAGCACGCCTTTCTGGTCAGCGGGCTCGGCTGGGGCGGCATGCCGCTGCATTCGGTCCGCCAGGATATCGCCGAGGGCCGCCTCGTCGAACTGGCGATCGAAGACGTTCCGCCGGGAGGGCTGTCCCTGCCGATCTCGGCGGTTTACCGAACCGCCGCGCCGCCCGGACCGGCTGGGCGCTGGATGATTGAGCGCCTGAAACGGCGCTCGACCGATGGGGAGCCGGACGGGGACCCGTGAAGGCCCACCGGCCGGCAATCAGGCGAAGTGGCTGACCACCAAGGCACCCGCCTGCTTGCCGACTACGCTGCTGTCTTTGAGGGCGAAGCTCCAGTTTACGGCCCCGGAATTGGTATTGCGTGTATCGACCGTCAGAGCGAAGCCATTCCTGATGGTGGCCGATTGTGCTGCATCGAGAGTGTATTCTGCACCCCTCGCGCCCTTGTACACGGTGGTCTGACCCACCACCGTCGCGTCCGGACGATCGGTCAGGTCCGCGTCGCTGAAGGCGATCCGTCCGGAGGTCTGGTCGAGAGCGGCATTGCCGGTCGTGCTTGACCGCTCGCGCACCGTTTCGCTGGCCAGGCTCTGAGCCTGGGCGATCGTCGGCGCATCGTTGGCGCCCGTCACCATGATTTCGACGGCCTGCAGAGACGATGAGCCAAGGCCGCCCGCCACCTGAACGTCGTAGATGACGGTCAAGGTCTCGTCCCAGGCCAGGAAATCGAGGGTCTTGTCGACCGTGCCGTACGCGAACTGAACACGACCCGCGCCGGTGCCGGTGCTGTCGGTCACTTGCAGGCTGAATGTGCTCGCCGCCGTCAGCAACGTGACTTGATCCATGGTGGGTTGGCCGCCGGACCATGAGAAGCACGCGGGGCCGGCCGTGGTGACGTGCGTGTCAGACAGGCCGGCATCGTGGAAGCGCAAGTCGCCGCTGGCGGCCTGCGCCGCGAGACTTCCGGTGACTTTTGCGGTCTCGCTCAGGCGGTGAGGACCCGAGGCATCGGCGTCCAGCACCACCGCATCGTTGGTGCCGACGATGTCCAGGGTGACGGTCGCGGTGCTGACGCCGCCATGCCCGTCGCTGATCGAGTAGGTGAACCGATCCGTGCCGTGCTCGCCTTCGGCAAAGGCAACCTGGTTCGATGCGGCGTAGGACAGAAGATCCCTCGCTGCGTCGAAGGCAACGCTGCCCATGGTGCTCCCGGTCTCGACGCTGGTGATGTGGAGGGTGTCGCACTCGTCGATCGCCGGGTCATTGGCGAGAAGGAGCGTCGACAGCTCCGACGTCACGGCATCGGACGCGACCGAGATCCTGTCGTTGTGGGCACTCGACATGACGCGGATCGACGTTCCGTCGGCGAAGCTCAGCATCTTGATACCGGTAAGCGAACTTGTCTCGCTAAGGCCACTGATCGTGACCCGGCCCTTGCTGACGTCGATGGCGTAGTCTGCAGCCGCCCGCGACGGCGTTCGGCCCGGTGCCACCCCAAATGGCGTCATCGCCGCCGCCCGTGTCGATACGGTCGTCGCCGCCACCGCCGCTGACCATATCGGCGCCCGCGCCACCGAGAACGGCGTCGTCGCCGGCTCCGGCATCGATCCAGGTCTTCGGCAGGCCACCGTCATAGCCGCCGCCGACATCGTTGCGGCTGGAAAGCCTGACGGTGATCGTGTCCTTTCCGTTGGCGGTGACGATCTCAAACCCGATCGTCCAGTCGCGATCGTTGTTTTCGGCGCCGATAAGGACGGTGTTGTTGCCGTTGCCGAGAACCACTTCGCCGCGCTTGGACCCGTCCAGCGTGATGGCATGGTCGAGGTTGTCTGAGAGATGAACCTAGGCGTCGACCCAGTTCTGGAGCACCAGCCTCGTTCCGCTAAGCTCGGCGATCTCGATGCCGCGGCTCGAATTCCAAGCTTGATTGAGCGAGATAACCGCGGTCGCGTCGCCCTGTCAGTCCAGCGACATCATGTTTGCGCCGGATACGGTGCCGCCGGTGGTGCTGTCACTTGTGAAGCTCACATCCCCGAATTCAGAAGAAAGTATGCGGGAGCTCGCGCCCGTATCATGCGAGGCGCTCGCACTGTCCTGCAGGATGCCAGACTTCGGCTCGTAATTATAAGTATATCAGACGTAAATTCCGAGACAGAGAGCGGAATGGGGGATCATTTATAGCAGAACAGATCCAGCCCGGCTCCATGTTGCACGCGCAACCGTCAGCGGAACGACATTTATTCATTAAAACGTTCTGGATGCTGCATTTAATGAATCTTTTATGTGGGGCTTTCGGTGTGATCTATGGGCGAACTACCGATCTGACCGGCGAAATACAATCGTATCAATTGCCAGAGCAAACTCGGTTTAGCCCAGTTCCACACGTCATGGTGCTGTAACGATGTTGATGGAATCGTCGTTTTGTCGGTCGAAATTGGCGGAATGTCGTGCTGTCACTTTATCGATGCAAAACGCGCTGCTTAGATCCGGTGCAGGGACGAGTTTATATCAATGGTGTGATGGCTCGGGGGCGGCGCCTGATTCCTTATCGAGGTCCCGGGAACGCACGCTGGTCCAGGGTTCTGATCCGCTTGGGCCTGCATGGTCCGGCGCGTAGGTGCCTCTCGGTCCAATGCGGAAGTCCGCATCGAAATCGTCAAAGGCCCCCGGTCATCCCGCCCTCAATGACGCGGATCCGAGACCGCAGATGAATCGCCTTGAGGGCGCGCTGGGCGGTCCGGCGCAGGAGCTTCGCGTAGGTCTGCCGCTGGGCCGAGATTTGGCTCGGCGCCGGATCGGCACCCGGAGTCACCACTCGCACCACGTCCAGCAGGACGCGTTCGACCAGGGTCCAGGGCAGGTCTGCGGCTTTCATGATCAGAAGCGCATGATGCCGCGTGGGGCCGGTCCCTGTCACGGATCGCGCGAGGACATCGATCTCGGTCTCCGCGAGGTAGGCAATCACGGCCAGCGCTTCGGCGAGGTTCTCCCGCGTCAGGGCGTCGGCGATGTCGACGGGTGCGAGCGGACGTTGCGCTTCCAGGCTTCGGACGCGCGCTACCGCCGCGCGCAATCGGCGGTCGGAGAGCGCATCGCCCGCCGAGACCTGCGGAGCCAGGATGGCGGGCATGCGGCTGCTTTCGAGGCTGAGGCCGGAATTCTCACCGCAGAAGGGAGGCTGCCGCGTCTCGACCATCTGCCTGAACTGCGTGAGGAGCACCTTCCTGGTTTCCGGTGGGACATCCTGGCGTTTCGTCAGGGCCACGGTGATGTGGCCGTCACCTTGCGAGATCGCGACAAGGCGGAGCAATCCCCCGTGCGACAACCGAGCCGTCCGGTTGGCCGACAGCGTTCGGAGAATCGGCCAGGTTCCGCGCCAGACCACGACATCCGTGACGGGTATGCTGACGTGAGGCCGCTTGGCGATGGCGTCCAGGTGTTCCTGGCTCCGGACATGAGCAATCGCGATCAGATCCTCGTCGAGCGCCAGCACCGAACCGGATAGGAGCGGGCTGGCGACTTCGCTGTGCAGATCATAGGATAGCTCTTTCACTGTTTGTGACGGGCCACGACTGAGATGAGATAGGCTGCGGGCGAGCTTTGCACGAACACTGAGTGTCTCAATTCTAGACATTCGTAGAAGAATTTCATCGAAGACACGAACTTCATTGTCAGATAGCGGATTGTCGAACTGGTCCGCGATCTTCAGTGCAGACGAACTTGGCGCATTCGCAACAAAGCTTTCAAGAAGACGCATTAATCTTGCGTCCTCCATGAATTGATAGGGCAAAGCTTAAGCTCCCGCGTCGCCGGCCGAATGAGTCGCCTGGATTTGATCTTGATTGTCCTTTCCACTGCTTTAGAAAGCCGTAGCCTAATTAATCATGGCCGCAACCTTCGGCCTTTGAAGCAAATTTGAGCCGCCCAGCGTCAATGCGTTGGCGCTCAAGCAGAAACTGGCTGTGACGTTCTTTTCCCCACCGCGCGTTGAGGAAGGGCTTTCGGGAGCGCTCGGGAGGCCACTCGTCATACGGCCGAACGGTTCGACGCAGCTGCGCCGTCCGGTGCATTCGCGCGGCGTTCGAGCTGATCCAAGGCGCTGCCCGCCTCGCGGCCGAGCGTTTGATAGAATTGGAGGCGGACGGTCGGACGGATGCGCCTGACAGGGAGGACCCGCAAACCCCGGCTGGTGCAGTCGAGTTGCGCAGTCTCCGCTTGCGCAGGATTTGCTGCTTCCACGGCTTCCTGGAGCCTCGGCCCCAGGATGCTTTTGGCGAAATGCCGGTGCCGGGCTGCGCGTCGGTCGCAACGAAGTCGAAGAGCGCGGGTGCGACGACAAGGCTACCGAATCTTATCCGGCCCACCTTCGATTCGCTCGGCATGATATTGCTGCGGACTAGTAAATACTTAAGCAGAGGCGAAAAATTGGCGTAAGATGACTGGTCTTGATCGTAAACTAAGTTTACTCGGCATCTGGTGAATCCCGAAATGGCCGACCGATCGTCACCCTGCCGGAAGCCGCACGCACGAGGCATCGCAACTCCGAAAGCCACCGGGATTGATCCAGCGCGCCACGAGGCCTCCGCTCTGGCTCGCTTCGTCCAGCATCAGAAATCGAGCGCTCGACCGTCCTGGATCTGTATCGCCCAGGGCACCTCAAACGTGAACTCTTCCAAGTTCACGCCCGGCCCGGCCCGGTCGATCACGATGAAGTCTTGAGGGGCACCGAACGGGGTCAGCACACCATGCCACGTGCCCATGGCGTAGCAGACGCCCTGGCCGGGCGCGGTGACGAAAGCACGTGGCCTGCCGGGGCGCCCGCCCGCGTCGGGGCAGACCACGACGAGAAACGGCGCGGCGTTCAGGGGCAGGAAGGCCTGCGCTCCGAGGGGATGGCGCTCGACGAGGCTGACCGCGAGGGGCAAATCGTAGGGTTCGGCTTCGACGTAGCCAATCACCACGTGCCCGTCCTCGCCCACCACCCCCACCTGGGCGAGATCGTGGAAGCGGCGGGCCCTGCCGGCGTTCATGGGGCGCGGTGCGACGGCGCTCTTGTCGATCACGGTGCCGAACGGGGCGAAGGCCTTCTGCGTCAACGGCTCGGCGACGATTCGGTGATCACTCATCGGGCCGTCCGGAATGGCGCCAGGGCGGCGTGGCGGTTGACGTCCTTGTAGAGCAGGTAGCGGAACGGGCCAGGGCCGCCAGCGTAGCAGGCCTGCGGGCAGTAGGCGCGCAGCCACATAAAATCGCCGGCCTCCACCTCGATCCAGTCGCGGTTAAGCCGGTAGACCGCTTTCCCCTCCAGCACGAACAGCCCGTGTTCCATCACGTGCGTCTCCTCGAACGGAATCGATGCGCCCGGGCGCATGGCGACGATGTTGACGTGCATGTCGTGGCGCACGTCGTCGGAGGCGACGAAGCGGGTCGTGGCCCAAGCCCCGTCGGTGCCAGGCATCGGTGCCGTCGGAACGGCGGATTCGTGGGTGACGAAGGCTGGCGGAACCTCGATGCCGGGCACCCGCACGTAAGCTTTTCGGATCCAATGGAAGCGGGTGGTCGCGGCCCCGGCGTTGCGCAGGCTCCAGGAAGTGCCGGGTGGCAGGTAGGCGTAGCTGCCGGGCACGAGGTCATGCGCCTGAGCGCCGACGATCAGGTGGGCCTGTCCCTCCACCACGAACAGCACGCCCTCGGCGTCCGGATCAGGCTCAGGCTGCGAACTGCCACCGCCGGGGGCGACCGCCATGAGGTATTGTGCGAAAGTCTCGGAGAAGCCCGAGAGCGGCCGCGATAGCATCCAGGCCCGGGTACCCTCCCAGAACGGCAGCACGGACGTGACGATGTCGCTCATCACCCCCCGAGGGATGACCGCGTAGGCTTCCGTGAACACCGCCCGGCCGGTCATCAGCGCAGTCTGAGGCGGGAGGCCGCCGCACGGCGGGTTGTAGGGCGATGCAGTCATCAGGGGTCTCCGGTGATCCGGTTGGAACGTCGGGAGTCGGCCTAGCAGCCGCGCTGCCGCTTTTGGCAGGTGTCGCGGCGTCGCCGTCAGGCCGAGTGCAGTTCCGCGACCGGCGCGTCGAGGATCACGGCCGTATCAGTCGGAGCTTGGCCATTGAGAACGCGCCGAGCCTGCGCATGGTCGATGTCGCCCTCCCACACGGCGATCACAACCGTCGCCACGCAGTTGCCGATCAGGTTGCCAAGGGCGCGTGCGATGCCGACGAACCAGTCGATCGACAGCACGAGCACCAATCCGATCACGGGAATTTCCGGCACCGCCGATAGGGTGGCGGCCAGCACGACGATGGCCGAGCCCGGAACGCCGTGTGCTCCCTTCGAGGTCAGAAGTGCAATGCCGAGGATCAGCATCAGATGACCGAAGGAGAGATCCGTGTTGGTGGCCTGGGCGATGAAGACCGTGGCCAGGGTCAGGTACAGCGAGAAGGCATCGAGATTGAACGAGTATCCGGTCGGGATCACGAGGCCGACGGTCGAATCCTTGATGCCGAGGCGCTCCAGTTTGCGCATGACCTGCGGCAAGACACAGTCCGAGGAGGCCGTGCCGGCGACGACCGTCAGTTCTTCGCGCAGGTAGGCGAGGAGCTTGAGGATGCTGAATCCGGCTACGCGCAGTATGCTGCCGAGCACCACGAAGACGAAGAATGCCACGCCCGCGTAGAACAGCACCACCAGCATTCCAAGCTGCTTGAGCGAGCCGACGCCGTACTTGCCCACGGTAAAGGCGACGGCACCGAGCACGCCGAGCGGCGCGAGCCTGACGATGAAGCCGATAATCTTGAACAGGACCTCGGTGATGCGCTCCAGACTGTCGGCCAAGGGCTTGCCCCGCTCGCCCAGGAGGGAGAGACCGGCCCCGAACAGAATCGCGATGATGAGAACCTGAAGGATATCGCCCTTGGCGAAGGCATCGACCAACGTGGTCGGGATCAGCTTCATCAGGAAGTCGACCGTCCCGGTGACCTGACCGACGCGATCGGTGTAGCCGGCGATCGCCTTCGCGTCCAAGGCCGTCACGTCGACGTTCATGCCCTGGCCCGGTGCGAACGCGTAGGCCAGAACGAGACCGAGCACGAGGGCGAGCGTCGTCACCGCCTCGAAGTAGATCAGGGATTTGAGCCCGACGCGTCCGACCTTCTTCAGATCGCCGGCCCCGACGATGCCCTGGACGACCACGCCGAAGACGAGCGGCGCGATGGCCATCTTGATCAGCTTGATGAACCCGTCGCCGAGGGGCTTAAGGGTCACTGCAAAGTTCGGCCAAGCTATGCCCAAGACGATACCGAGGACGAGGGCGGCGACCACCTGCCCGAACAACGAACGGAAGAACCGCATCATCATACCCCAGTCCGTGGTCGAGTCGTTCCATGCCGGGCTCAGCCCGTTTTGTTCAAGCACGATCCACGCCGCAGGCGCTTTGGTCGGTCGACCTGAGCCTGCAGGGCTTCGAACGCTCGTCTTGCACGGTGGCACCATGTTGCCAGCATATCTAGACGTCAAATATTCCGTATGTCTCGATTAAGATTTATGAGATATCAATGGGACGATGGAACTTCGCCACCTCCGCTATTTCGTCGCCGTTGCTCGGCACTTGAGCTTCACCGCTGCCGCCGAGAGCCTCGGCGTCGCCCAACCGCCGTTAAGCCAGCAGATCCGGGATCTCGAGGCCGAGGTCGGCACCGCGTTGTTCGAACGGACGACGCGGCGGGTGTCATTGACGAGGGCGGGCGTCGATTTCCACGCACAGGCGCTCGACATTCTGGAAAGGTCCGGTGAGGCCATGGAACGAGCGCGGGCCATCGGTGCCGGTGTCGCTGGCATCGTCAATGTCGGTCTGACGGGATCGATGCTGGCCGGCCCGCTCGGACGCGCCATCCGCGACTTCGCGATGATCTATCCCGACGTGGATCTGCGCATTCACGAGATGTCGCCGGACCGACAGATCTCGATGCTGAAGGCCGGGCAGACCGATGTCAGTTTCCTGCGCAGTCCACCCCCAGACGTCGACCTCGTCAGCGAACGAGCCTGGTGCGAAACCGTCACCCTTGTCCTGCCGCGAGGCCACCGACTGGCGCGGAGAGGGGCCATCGACCTTGCCGGCCTGGATCGGGAGGCGTTCGTGTTCTTGCGGCTCTCGGACTCGCTGTTCGCCAAGCACCTCTGGCAATGCTGCGTCAACGCCGGGTTCGTCCCGAACATCACGCACCAAGTCGTCGAGGCTGCGTCGTTGACGAGTCTCGTTGCGGCAGGGCTCGGCATCGCCATCATCCCGGAATTCGTCGCCCGACTGGCGCACGCGGACGTCGTATACAGACCTTTCACGGGACAACCGATCCGCGCCGACGTCTACGCCCTATGGTCAAGAGAGAAATCGGGGCCATTGATCAGGAGCTTTCTGGATATTGTTCGATCAACAACGATCGCGAACATCAGAAATGATGTTTGAAAGCCTGCTGAAGGCCTGCCCCTGAGTTCGCATTGTGGATGGTGTTGGCTTTCCCGCCGCAGGCGACGTGAAACGGTGTGCGATCGGGACCGCATTCGACCGCTTGCGGGAAGGTTTCAAGTCGAGACGCATTTCGACGCCTCGCCAGTTCTCGAAGGGCGGTGATGGGTCGATGGCGCCACGGCCCGTCAGAACAATCATCTCGCCTGCACTCCGAAGTAAAATCTGCTGCTTAGCTGCGTAGATCTATGTATATTTGACCAATATTGTGTAATTATTTGAGATTAATGTTCGACATTTCATGGGCTGTCAATTTATAAAAATGGAAGCTTGACCATAGGAGGGTTTGATCGTATGGCCGGTTGCTTAATTGACGCATGTTAATGAATCGAAATGATTGACTCTGTCTGATTTGCGAGATATTGGTAACTTCATAGTTTGATAAAAATACAGTGTATCCGCTGAGGCTTTAGAAAAGTAGCGAGGTCTCGCCAATCTCGTTGCGCCGAGGAAAACATGTCCTACGTCGTGATACTCAACGAAACGTTCTCGTCATCCTCGGTCCTCACCAAAGGTGCCGCCTATGGAACGGTGGACCAGGGCGACATGATCTGGTTCCATCCCAACAACTCTGGAACGGCTTTCGCCAACGGTGACATGACGTCGGGTCATTGGCTGAACCGTCAGTTTGATCCGGTGAGCATTGCGGATGGCAACCTCGTCGTCACAACTCGGCCGGTGCCGAATGCGACGGGGGAGCGCGATGGGTTCACGACCATCGGAGGTATCGTCACCATTGATCCTGGCGCCCTCGATCCGAGCAAGGGCATGTCCTTTGGCTATGTACAGATGGACAGCTTTGCTATTCCCAATGAACTCGGGCGCACGGGTTGGTATGGTGGAGCGCTGTTCGGCAAAAATCGCGCAGATTGGCATGAAGAGATTCAGCTGAGCGAGACTTCCAACAACCGATTGGCGGTCGGAACGCACTGGGACATGCTTGGTCCAAATCCTTATAACGATGCCTTATTCACAAGTAACGCTGATATTGGCATGGCCACGCTCAACAACGTATGGGTGACCACACGTGCCACGTTCGGCGTTGAGGGGGGCGTTCTCTGGGAGGTCGGTCTGCAGGGCGAGCCGCTGCACGCGACCTACCGAAGCGAGATGCCCGAGCAGGGCCGTCCCAGCGACCTTGAGCTGGTCATTCAGACGCAGGTTCCGCGGGGTAATCAGTTCGAGACGCAGACCCAAACACAGAAGTACGACAATGTGATCTTCGCCGAAGCAGGTCTTGAGAATGGGCGTGTTGTCGATGTGGTCAGCACCCGACTGGATCTCAGCGACCATAATTTCGCCGCGCTCCACTACCTCGGCAATCACACCTGGGAGATCGATGACAATCTGTGGGTTGGCAAAGCGATTGCTAAGACGATCATCGATGTGAGGACAGATACGGGCTCGCACATCAGTGCCAGCGGCGTTGATGCAGATTTCTACCAGGCCGCGTACGGCGATCAGCTCGCCCAAACGGGCATGACAGCGGATCAGCACTACAATACGATCGGCTGGAAGGCTTTGCTCGATCCCAATGCGGTGTTCAACACCGCCTACTACCTCAGCACCAACCTTGATGTGGCGGCTCTCAATATCAACCCGCTTCAGCACTACCTTGAGGTTGGCGAAGCGGAGGGCCGCAAGCCAACCAGTCAATTGTTCGATCCGGACAACTATTATTCTGCTCATCCCAATGTGAAAGCAGCTGGTCAGAGTGCCATGATGCACTTCATGACGTCGGACAACATCCACGATCTGTCTTCGGATCTCAACTACGAGGGCGCCTATCCCGGAGGCAATCACCCGCCTTCCGCGATGGCCGACATCCTGTTCATGCAGGCAGGTACGCCCCTGATACTCTCGGCATCCGCGCTGCTGGCCAACGACACCGATGTGAACGGTGATACCCTGAGCCTGACCGGTGTCACCGCCGGTCTGAACGGCACGGTCCTGCTCAGCGGCGATCACGTCACCTTCATCCCGACGGCGGGCTTCTCTGGCGTGGCTACCTTCAGCTACACCCTTTCCGATGGAGCCCAGCACAGCGCGATCGGCAACGTGACCGTCAACGTCGCGCCCGCCCCTCCGCCACCCCCGCCGCCTCCGCCGACCCAAACCACGGCGCAGTATACGACGGGTGACGACGGCGCGAACGTCATCAACCTCTCAGCCCGATCGGCACCTCAGCTGATCGCCGCCAAGGGCGGCAACGATATCGTCACTGGGGGGGGCGGTAACGATACGATCAACGGTGGCGAGGGCAATGATGTCCTCACCGGCGGGCTCGGTGCCGACCGCCTGACGGGTGGCGCGGGCGACGATCGCTTCGTATTCACCAAGGGAGATCTGGCCGGCACCACTGTCGCGACCGCCGTGCTCGACCGTGTGGACGATTTTGGCGGCGCCGGTGTGCCCGGCGGCGATGTTCTCGTCTTCCAGGGCTTCGATCCTGGCGCCGCCCTCATCCACATCAGTGCCAGCAACACGCTTCACAGCTACGAGGTCAGGGAAGGCGGAACGGCGGTCGGCCGCATCACCGTGGTACACTCCGGCCCCGCGCTCCTTTCGGACGACGTCTTCTTCGAGGGCGCCGCGCCGCCCACCCCGCCTCAGACTGCTCAGTACACCGCCGGGACGGCCGGTGACGATCTCCTGGACCTGTCGTCCCGCGGGACGCGGCCGCAGCTGGTCAACGGGCAGGACGGCAACGACACCCTGATCGGCGCGTCAGGCAACGACACCCTGAACGGCGCTGCGGGCGACGACCGGATCGTCGGAGGCAGTGGTAAGGATACCCTGACCGGTGGGACCGGCGGCGACACGTTCGTGTTCAGGAGCGTCGAGGAAGCGGGGAACGGCACGAATACGACCACCGGGCGGGATGTGATTACGGATTTTCTCAGCACTCAGAGCGATCGGATCGATCTTTCAGCCATCGATGCGGTGGCGGGTGGGAGCGACGATGCATTCAGCCTCATCGGGACCGCAGCTTTCACCGCTGCGGGGCAAATCCGGTACGTCGTGTCGGGCAGTACAACCATCATCGAAGGCAACGTCTCGGGAACCGACGGCGCTGAGTTCCAGATCCAGATTTCGAAGGCGCTGCTGCTGACGGAAATCGATTTTCATCTTTGATGCGGGTGACCAGCCGAGACCCGCTTGGATCGGTCCCATAAAATTCAGCCAAGAACGGCTCTGCATCAGCCACTTACCCACGATGGATGGGAGCCTCCGCTCCTGAACTCAGCAGACTGTCGCAAATCATCTGGCGACGCACACCCTCCGCGCGGGCGACGGCGACGACCCGATCATCCTGGCGGCAGATGGCGATGCCGGTTGTGTTGACGGGGAGAGGGTTCGGATACCTTGGACATACCCCTGTCCGTTGAGCCGGGTGAGGATGACGGAACACCTTCAGCCTATCCATCACCCCCCGCTACATCGCCCGGCGCGTTCCACGATCCTTCAAAGCCGCCATACTCAAGCTGGGAATCAACCATCCCGCCCCGAGGAGATATTTCGAGGGGTTTGAAAAAGTTGCCGTCGCTCAGCGCTCACGGAGGGCCTCCCCGGCGATCTGCCGGATCGGCGAAAGGACGTAGTCGATGAGGCGGCGTTGGCCCGTCTTGATCTCCGCCGTCACCGCCATGCCGGCTCTCAAAGGGATGGCCGTTCCATCGACGTTGAGCGTGGTCCCGACGAGGCGGAGGGTGATCGGGAAGACAAGGTTCTGTATCCGGTCTGCCCCGACGCGCGCGCGCTCACGCCTCGGGCGCGCCGAATCCTGTTCGAGGAGACTGGCATCGGGCTCGGGGATGGCATCCGACGCCACCCGCGTCACGGTCGCATCGATCGTACCGTAGCGGGTAAAAGGAAAGCTCTCGATCTTGAGCACAGCCGGCTGGCCGACCTTCACGAAGCCGATGTCCTTGTTGGGAAGGTAGCACTCGACCTCGAGGCCGGCATCCTCCGGAACGATCCGCATCAATTCGTCGCCCGGGTTGACCACTTGGCCGATCGTGGTCAGCGACGAGGATTGCACGATTCCGTCGATGGGGCTGCGGATTGTCGTCTGATCCAATTCGAGGGAAGTGCGCTCCAGACGCTGTTCATAGACGGAAACCTGCCGTTCGGCTTGGTCCAGCTTCTCCGAGTTTTCAGCGACGAAGGCTTTGATCGCGGCTTCGATGACGCTGTCGATGACCTGGAGGTTGGACTCGATCTCCGCGATCTGGCCGGTCTCCTGGGCCAGCGTGGCCGTTTGCATCGCCAGCGTTTCGCTCGCATCGATGACGCTCGCCCGCGTACCGGAATTCGTCGCCACAAGCGACTGGCGCATGTCGACGCGCTCGCGGAGGATATTGACCAGGGCTTTCTGCGCCTCGATCGTCGCCATCAGGCGGTTCCGCTCGGCCTTTTTCTGATCCGCCTGGGATCGCTGCTTCTGAATGTTGGCGGCGAGCGCGGCGAGGTCCGCGGCCAAGTTCCGGGCCTTGGCCTCGCGGATCGCCGACGGAATGGTATCCGGAAAGGGAATTGCGGGCGGTTCTGGCCCGAGGCCCGCCTGGACATAGGCAAGGGCCGCTCTCCGGCGCAGAACCTCGGCCCGGAAATTCGCAAGTTCGGACAGGACTGCCTCGCGCTCGGTCATCGCCTCGCGGGGATCGAGCCGCATCAGCGGATCGCCGCGATGAACGAGGGCACCGTTGTCGACACGCAGCTCGACGACCCGTCCACTTCGGATGGATTGCACCGTCTTGATGCGACCGATCGGCTGCAGCTTCCCCTGTGCCACTGCGATGACATCGATCATACCGAGCCAGGACCAGACGAGGGCGACAACGAAGAAGACGCTGATGACCATCATCATCAAGCCGGCCAGCGGGGCGGGTGGCGTTTCGAGGATTTGCAAGGCGCTCGGAAGGAAGGCTTGGTCGGCGCGGCGAACCCGCCGCATCCGCAGTGTCTTCACTCCGGGAACACTCGGCAGCATGGAGTTCATTGGGCAGTCTCGTTCTGCAGGACCCAGAGCCGGTGAAACAATCCATCCTCGCGCTGGCGTAACTCCGCCGGCGCTCCATCCTCGACGATCCGCCCCTGGTCCATCGCGATGATGCGGGTACAGCCGCGCACGGCCGCCAGCCGGTGCGCGATGATGATCACCGTGCGGTTGCTGACAATCTGGCGCATGTTGTCCTGAATGATCCGCTCGCTCTCGTAGTCGAGGGCACTCGTCGCCTCGTCGAAAATGAGAATCCGCGGATTCGTCGCCAGAGCCCGGGCTATGGCGATCCGCTGCCTCTGTCCGCCGGACAGGTTGGCGCCGCGCTCCTCGATGAGGGTACCGTAGCCCTCGGGCATACGACTGATGAACTCATCGGCACCGGCGAGCTTGCTGATGGCGATGATCTGGTCGTCGGGCAGGCCGGGGGCCGCCAAGGCGATGTTGTCGCGGATCGAGCGGTTGAAGAGCAGATTTTCCTGCAGGACAACGCCGATATGGGAGCGCAGCCATTGTGGATTGATGTGGTTCAAGTCCGCTTCGTCCAGCAGAACCTGTCCCTCCTGCGGCTGGTAGAGGCGCTGAACCAGCTTGGTGAGGGTCGACTTGCCGGACCCGGACGGCCCGACGATGCCGATCACCTCGCCCGGCATGATCTTGAGGTGAATGCCCTTCAGGACGTCCGGCGCTCCCAGTCGATAGCGGAACGTCACGCCCTTGAACTCGATCTGGCCGCGGGGCGGAGTGGTGTGGGTGTGGCGCGTCTCGTGCGCCTCGGGAACCGCGTTGAGAATGTCCCCAAGCCGCTCCACCGAAACCTTCACCTGCTGAAAGTCTTGGGCAAACTGCGAGAGGCGGATGATCGGCTGGGTGAGTTGCGCCGCGATCATGTTGAACGCGATCAGTTCGCCGACCGTCAGCGCCCCGTCCATCACCGCCCCGGCGCCGACCAAGAGCAACGCCGCCGTAACGGCGCGCGAGACGTACTGGATCGCATTCTGTCCCGCTGTCGCCACAATAGTGGCGTCGAAGGCGGTCCGCACGTAGGCGGCGAGCTTCTCCTCCCATTCCGCGCGAACCAGCGGCTCAACCGCCGAGGCCTTGAGGGTTTGCACGCCGACGATCGATTCCACCAGGAATTGCTGACTCAGAGCACCCCGGTAGAACTTCTCTTCAACTTTGCGCTGGAGGATCGGACGCATCACCACGGCAATGATCGCGTAGATCGGGATCGTCGCGACCACGATCCAGGTCAGCAAGGGCGAATAGAGGAACAGCACCGCCACGAAAATGGCCGCGAAGGCGACGTCGAGCGCGGAGAACAGCGCCTGCCCGGTGAGGAAAGCGCGAATGCTTTCGAGCTCGCGCAGTCGGGCCACAGTCTGCCCGGCCGGACGGGTTTCGAAGTAGCTCAACGGTAGCCGAAACAGGTGCGAAATCAGACGCTGGCCGAGTTCGACATCGATCCGATTCGTCGTATGTGAGAGCATGTAACTTCGCAGATATTGCAACACCACATCGAACATCCCGATCAGGGCGATGCCGCCGACTAGAACGTAGAGCGTCGAATACGCTTTGTGCGCTAGAACCTTGTCGATCACGACCTGAAAGAACAGTGGCGTGACCAGGGCAAAGCTCTGGATGAACAGCGATGCGAGCATCACCATTGCCAGCGGCCTGCGATAGCGCCAGATCGAGGCCCAGAACCACGCGAAACCGATCGTCCGCGGATCCTGGCCCGCACCGGCGATGGCACGTGAGACGAGGATGACCCCCGGCTGGACGACCGCCTCGACCTCGCCCGATGCCAGGAACTGTTCCGCACCCGTGACCGGATCGATCAATCGAAACAGGCGGTCGGGAGTCTGGCCGCTGTAGATGACGAACCGGTCATCCATAGTCCGCAAGATCGCCGGAACCGGTACGGCGGCCAGGCTCTTCGCGCCGCGCCGCGCCACGTGGCGTGCCTTCAGACCGATCAACCGGGCCGCGCGCAATACATCGGGAACCGTCGCGAGCGTCTGCGTCAGCGCGAGTTCACGACGAAGGGCGGCCGGGTCGGCGGCGATCCGATAGAACGCCGCGATGCCGCAGAGAGCCCGCAGCCCCATATCGGGTGCCGGAGAGCGATCGAAGAGCGTTCTGGTCACGCTTGAGCCCGTTTTATATCGATGACGAAAAATGATGGGGCGCCCTGCGACGCGGCGTAGAATGGCGCATCGAGAGAATGACGGACGAGTCAGGGCAACCAGTGGTGTGACGGCACCGCGTCATCGAGACCGTCACGATGAGCGGAGGCCTTTCGGTCCGGCCCTTCGGAGGCGCCGACCGCGTTCGCCGGGGTCCGCGATCTCCGAACACGGGCACGAAGATCGCGGCCGACTCCCGGGTGCCTCCCGCCCAAACGATCGACGTCCAGGCGGGAAGGTGCTCAGGCATGCACGATGAGGGTGCCGCCATCCTTTCCGGCCGCGACGTTGAAGTCGCTGAGTTGCTGCGAACCGGCGAAGAGCAGGTTCGCCGTGCGGCTTCCATCGGTCACCGACAGGCGTCCTCCGTCCTCTCCCTGGACGTAGCTCATGCGTGTGTACCCGGAGATGACGTCCGCAAGATCAATCATCGATGCTAATCCGAAGCCCTCGATTGTGCCGCTGAAGGTCGAAGCTTGGTCGAGGCGGAGGGTTGCTGGCGCGTTCGGATCGCTGAAGCTGATGGTGTTGTCCGAGGCGCGGCTCAGTTCGACGTAGCTGTCGGCTCCGCGCAGCTCGATCGTGCCGCCGCCAATGAGTTTGCCCAGAGCGAAGATGCCCGAGGAATCACCGGCGATGAGACGGCCCGTGTTGGTGGTATCCGTCTCGAGATCGAGTTCGCTCGACAGGAGGGTGATCGTCCCGCTGTTCGACGTCAGGTTGGTGTCGATCAAGGACCCGTCGCGGGCCGTAACGGTGCCAGTGTTCCTGAAGTCGGTTCCAGTGCTTCCCGCGATACTGGCGCCGTTCTTGACCTCCATCGTGCCGGTATTGCTAAAGGTCGTGCTGGAGAGATCCAGCGTGCCCTCGTTCACCGTGACTGTTCCCGAATTCTGGAACGACACGCCGAAGACGTTGGTCGATCCGCTACCGGTCTTGGTGAAGGTTCCCTCGTTCAACACCGCCGCTTTCGACCCGCCGGATGCCGACGTGCTGATCTGCGACTGGTCGTCGATCGTCAGGCTGCCGCCTGCCTTGATGTCCAAGGTACCCTTATAAAGCGTCGTCTGGTCAAAATAGTTGATGTACAGATTGGCACCGGCGAGATTCGCGTTTCCGTAGATATCGAGTTCACTGCCAAGATACTGATTGCCCTGACCGGCGGATAGCGTCCCGCCGGAAGCAATGGCAACGGCACCGCCTCCCCGGAAGATGCCCTGATTCCATTGAAGGTTGGAGACGGTTGTCGTGCCGCCGTAGGTGATCAACTGTGAGGTGGTGGAGCTTTGAGCGTTGCGATCCAGCGACAAGGTCCCGATCGCGATGCTGGTATCCGAGACCAACTGGCCGGAGCGCAGCGCGACCGAGCCCTGAATATTGGAGGCTCCGGCCAGATGGAGGCCGCCCTCGGTCAAGACGATTGAGGAGCCAACGACCGTGTCGAGGCGGCTGATCGGCCTGTACCAGTCGTCCCAACTGCTCACGGTCACGGCGGCAGGCAGTCCCACGAACACGTAGGCTTCGGAGCCGGGGACCTTGCCCGTCGACCAGATGCTCGCCGTGTTCCAGTCACCGCCTGCGGCATTCGCCAGGATTTGCGTGTAGCGGGTGTACTGGACCGCGGGGGCGGTGGCCACGTTGCCAGCGGCGTCCGTGCCCTTCACGACGATGGTATGGTCGCCAAGGGACAGCGGAATATCCGCCGACCAGGTCCCATTCTGGGTTCCTGTCGCCGTTCCGAGACGGGTCGTGCCCTCGTAAAGGGCGATGGCCGCACCGGCTTCGGTCGTGCCGGTCACGGTCTCCGTCGCTTGGTCGACACTGCCGCCCCGGCTGGAGACGGTGATAACGGGCGCAGTCGTGTCGAGGGTGAAGGCGACGGTGGCCGATCCGACGTTGCCGGCCAGATCCGTGACGCTCGCGACGATCGTGTGAGGCCCATCGCTCAGGCCCTTGGGCGTATAGAACCAATTCCCGGAGGCGTCGGCTTTTACGGTCTCGGCAGCCGTCGCCCCGTCGATCCGCACGCTGACGGTGGACCCCGCATCGGTGCTGCCGCTCAGGGTCGCGTCGGAGGTGACACCATCCTTCGCCGACAGACCGGTATCTGCTTTCAGGGCCGCGCTGATGACGGGCGCNCCCGCATCGGTGCTGCCGCTCAGGGTCGCGTCGGAGGTGACACCATCCTTCGCCGACAGACCGGTATCTGCTTTCAGGGCCGCGCTGATGACGGGCGCCACCGTGTCGAGGGTGAAAGTGAGCGTGGACGAGCCGGTGTTTCCGGCCGCATCCGTTTCGGTCGCCACGATGGTGTGCTCGCCGTCGCTCAGCCCCCGGGGCGTATAGACCCAGTTGCCGGAGGCATCGGCGACGGCGGTCCGGACACTCGCCTGGCCGTCGACGGTGAACTGCACCGTTGCGTTGGCATCGCCCTTTCCGCGCAGGGCCGCATCGGAGGTCAGCCGATCGCTTGCCGAAGCACCGGTATCCGCCTGCAGACCGATGGCGACGGCTGGCGCAGTCGTGTCGAGGGTGAAGGCGACGGTGGCCGATCCGACGTTGCCGGCCGGATCCGTGACGCTCGCGACGATCGTGTGAGAGCCGTCGCTCAGGCCCTTGGGCGTATAGACCCAGTTCCCGGAGGCGTCGGCTTTTACGGTCTCGGCAGTCGTCGCCCCGTCGATCCGCACGCTGACGGTGGACCCCGCATCGGTGCTGCCGCTCAGGGTCGCGTCGGAGGTGACACCATCCTTCGCCGACAGACCGGTATCTGCTTTCAGGGCCGCGCTGATGACGGGCGCCNAGAGCCGTCGCTCAGGCCCTTGGCGTATAGACCCAGTTCCCGGAGGCGTCGGCTTTTACGGTCTCGGCAGTCGTCGCCCCGTCGATCCGCACGCTGACGGTGGACCCCGCATCGGTGCTGCCGCTCAGGGTCGCGTCGGAGGTGACACCATCCTTCGCCGACAGACCGGTATCTGCTTTCAGGGCCGCGCTGATGACGGGCGCTACCGTGTCGAAGGTGAAGGTGAGCGTGGACGAGCCGGTGTTTCCGGCGGCATCCGTTTCCGTCGCCACGATGGTGTGCTCGCCGTCGCTCAGCCCCCGGGGTGTATAGACCCAGTTGCCGGAGGCATCGGCGACGGCGGTACGGACACTCGCCTGGCCGTCGACGGTGAACTGCACCGTTGCGTTGGCGTCGCCCTTTCCGCGCAGGGCCGCATTGGAGGTCAGCCGGTCGCTTGCCGAGGCACCGGTATCCGCCTGCAGACCAACGGTGACGGCGGGCGCAGTCGTGTCGAGGGTGAAGGCGACGGTGGCCGATCCGACGTTGCCGGCCGGATCCGTGACGCTCGCGACGATCGTGTGAGGGCCGTCCGCCAGAGCGGCGGGCTCGAAAACCCATCGGCCCGAGGCGTCAGCCGTCGCGGTCGCGTCGATGGCCTGCCCGTCGATCACGAAGCGAACCGTTGTATTCGGGTCCGTCGTGCCGCTGAGGCTCTTGCTGGCCGTCAGTCCGTCCTGCGCCGACATGCCGGTATCCGACTGCAGGGCCGCGGTGATGGTGGGAGGGGTGGTGTCGAGGGTGAACGTGTAGGAGGCCAGGGCGGAATTGCCGGCTGCATCCGTCTCGATCGCGACGAGCGTATGCCGGCCATCACTCAGACCTTTGGGAGTGTAGGTCCAGTTGCCGGCAGCATCGGCAACGGCTGTTTCGGTGATCGCCTTGCCATCGACCTTGAAGCGCACGACAGCGTTGGGCTCTCCCTGGCCCTTGAAAGACGGGTTGGAGGTCAGGTTGTCGGTTGCCGATGCTCCGGTATCCGCCAGCAGACCGGCGGTGACGGCAGGGGGCGTGGTGTCAAGGGTGAAGTCGACGGACGCTGTACCGACTACACCTGCGACGCTCGCCACGATCGTATGATTGCCATCGCGCAGACCCACCGGGCGATAGACCCAGTTACCGTTGCCATCCGCGGTCGCGGTGTTGGCACTTGCCTGCCCATCGATGGCGAAGCGAACCACGGCATTCGGCGCCGCCTTGCCGATCAGCGTCGAAACCGAGGTCGAGCCGTCCGAGTCGGAGTTGCCCGTATCCATCTTCAATGTAGCCGTGAGGACTGACCCATCGGTCGCCAGCAACGTGGGCAGCAACGGCCTCGACGTGTCCGGATCGACCGAACCGCTGAACGCGACCTCCGTCTCGGCGCCGCCGGACGCGATGCCGGTTCCGGAGGTGCCGGACGTGGCGCCCGTTTGGGAGCCGCCGGACTCCTGCGCGGCGACATCGGCGGTGGACGTACCCTTCACGCCGCCGCTCGCGTTCCGGCCGCGCGTCGGCAGCGTGGACGTCCGGCTCGATCCAGTGGTGGACAAGGCCGCATCGCTCGTGCCGACCCGGGCGGCTGTCGTCTGGCCGCCCGGTTGACTGAAGGTGTCGATCCCTTCGCTCGTGGTGAGGTCAAAGGCTGTTTGGGACAGGTTTGCCCCGTCGGCGGTGGAATCCGGAGTTCCCGCCAGACCGGGCAGGGGGACGCCGACGGTGGGATCCGACAGGCGTGTGAGAATGGATTGACCCGTAAGAGACGTCGTCATGACAAACCTCAATGCGAAGAACCGGGTGGCAAAACCTGTGGTGGGTTGCCGGCGTGGTCGATGGGTATGAGCAGCGTGCCGAATCTCCCGGCGAATGGCTCGCGGGCGGTGATGGGTCGTTCATCGCTGAGGCTTGGGTTCGGGATTTGAATCGAAGCCCGGCCCGGCGACAAAGCAGGACGGCACGGAATGGCGTCGACCGTCCAACCGGCGCGACACCATGGTCGCGTCGAGCCGATGAAGGAATGTCTTTGCTTCGCGGACGTGAAGACGTCGGATGAGATCAGGTGCGGCGTGCCGTGAGCCAGGATTCGGAACCCAGAGGTTTCGAAACGATCCGGATTTCACCAATGTGACCGAACCAGCCGTTCGAGACGAATTCGTACCAGGTACTGCAGCCAATCAGCCAGGGTTTGTCTGCCCCCAGAGTCGCGATGCCGATCGAGCCCCCGGTGTTTCTCAGAACCGGAGCCCCTTCGATATACATGGTGGTCGTCCAGTAGTAAGGATCATTGACAATCGCGACGTGGTACCAAGTGTCCGACATGACTTCGCCGGACCAATTGGATCCTGGCGACCATGTCGCCGACGACGGAATGATATCCCACTGAATTTCCCGCAGATTGGAAATCGCGAACTGCACCGTGGGTGAGTCCAAGTCACCGCCGCCGAGGCCCGGCAGCGCGCCGCGTCGGCCAACGCGCGTTAAAAGATTGCTCCACTTGTTTTTGTCGCTCGTCCATTGCGGATCGATCTTGAGGAAGGCCTCGATTGTGTACCCGTTGGGGAACGTCATGGCGTTGATGGGCGCGTTGGTGGCCGTCTTGAAGTAGCTCAGGCTGCGCCCGTTATTCCCACCATCGAAGAAGCGGACGCTCCCGGGTGCAGAGGAGAGAAGGTGCCGATCGCTCGACCAGACCAGATCGGGCAACTGCGTTGCATCGTCGACTGCGGCACGAGACATCGGGTTTTTGCCCGCGACATCGGCCAGAAGGCCCGCAGCCGGAACGACGGTTCCGGTGGTCACAGGGTCGGTGACGCGCCAATGGGCGACCGTCTCAGCGACCTTCGGATAATCGTCGGCATCCTTGGGCAATGTATTGCTGGGCGGTGTCGGCTCCGCGTAATTCGCGAAGAGGTCTTGCTTGAGCCGTGGCAGGATTTGTATACCCGCTGTTGCAAGAGTCGGCGCGAAATTCAGGAAGCGCGCAAAGCGCGTCTTGAAGTTCATCGGGATGGAGAACTGTTGGTTGTCCTCGGTCAACCAAGCGCGATCGAAGTGATTTAGCTTATCTCTTGGTTTTTGGACAACCCAAGGCGAGAAAGAAACAACGTCGATCTTATTTGAAGTAAAATCGAATTCGTAGAGGCGCATCAAAGCGTTGCCACCCTGATAGGCCATCTGGTAATCGACCACCATCTCTTCGACCGGGTTTCCGAAATCATTGATTTTTTGAAGATGCGCGGCGCCATGATAGTGGCCGTTTAGGGTCATGAAGATCTGATCGTTGTCGTGGATCAGCTTGTTCCACAGCATCAATCCATAGGGAACTTCGAGCGGACTGACGCCATCCTTGTCGATGTTGAGAAGCTGGTGATTGACGAGGATCACCGGCAGGGTCGGATTCTGTTCGATCATCCAGCGCGCCCAGCCGATCGCGTCGTCGGAGACGCGCCACGACAGGGACAGAACCATGAAGCGGACACCGAAGACGGTAAAGGCATGAGCTTCGTGCCAGCCGCTCCAATGACGCCCGAGGAAGGTCGATTGACGTGCCGCGCGGCTGGTCGGAAACCATTTCAAGTATGGCTCATTCCAGTTCTGGCGCTGAGCGTCGGTGCCCCACCACTGGTCGTTCGGGCCGTTGAACTCGGAACTCGAAAGCACATCGTGATTGCCGGCGCAGAGCGAATACGGGATGCGCGCATTTTCGAGCCGCTGCATCGCCAGATCGGCGACGTACCATTGTTCCCACTTCGAAGATTGATCAACGATATCGCCAAGATGGATGACGAAGGGGATGTTGTATCGTGATGCATTGTCGACGATGAATTGGGTCTGTGCCGGATAGGGCGTACTGCCGTACATCTTCTGAAATTCGTTGCCCCCGGCATCGGTCGCATAACGCGAATAGAACTGAGTATCGGGTAGGACAGCCAGTGCAAAGCTCGTCTTTGCCGACGAAACACGACGCTCATACGCATCTGCAGGTGTGCCACCGAGAAGGCCAGCACCCAGGGAAAGTGCCGACATACCTGCTGCGTTCCGCAGGATGGATCGGCGCGTCAAGATCGCATTCGTCTCGGTGTTCGAAGGATCGGCTGACGGCGACTCCTCCAGATCCTCCGACGCCCCCGGTGCGGTTCCGTGATCTCTGGTCGACATAGTCTTCTCGCCTCGCGATGGGTCGGCACTTCCGGCTTCCCAGAGCAAGGGCGATAGTCTGCGAACATGTCATTTTCGATACAGTTCCAGATCGAGCCTATTAATATTCTATAAACGCCAATTATTCAATATATCCTGTTGGCGGCAAACTATATTGTCATATATATATCGAGTGTATACAATGGAGCTCCTCCCCGGGAACCCTACGTGAAGGCCGAGCTTTCGCCACCGCCATGGCCACCGTCCGGAACTTGAATCGGGCATCGGGTGCGATTCCTCTGTTGTCGAGAAGTTTGAGGCTAAGGATTTCGACCTTTCTATTGTCGTTATGCGGACCGACTGCGCTCGCGCCGAACTTCAATCCCCGGAGCCGTTCAGTTGAACCGCGACGTTACGGCCGGACGAAAGCCGAACATTTCAATCGCCACGGGAAGTCGCAGGCGTGCCGATCAGGGCGCGGGCGCGATCCATACCGACCAGAAGGCGGCCGCCAGAAAGGGCCCGAAGGGCAGGCGTCGTCTCCAGGCCTCTCCGCCCGAGCGACCTTGTCCCTGGATCAACGGCTGAAGGATGCCGAAGGCGGATCCACCAAGAGCCGCGAGCACGATCACATCAAGTAGGCGCTCGGGCGAGAGCCACGCCGCCAGCGCGACTACCAGCTTCACGTCGCCGAGCCCAAGCCCGTCCCGGCCGCAGAGGGCGCGACAGCCCCAGCGCAGGCCGAGGAAGATCCCTCCGGCCAGCACCATCGCGGTGACGGCGACATCGGCATCACCGCGCAACAGGGCCGCCATCAGGCCGATCGCACCGAGGGGAACCGTGAGTCGATCCGGCAGGCGAAACCAACGAAGATCAATCAAAGCCGCCAGCACCAGAATCAGGCCGAGCGTGCAATTGATCCCCAAGCCTTGGCGGTTCGCGGAGAGCGCAGCGGTGAACAGGGTGGCGCCCAATGCGATCAGGGCTGCATCTGCGTAGAGGCCGGGTGCCCGAACGGCGCCGCGATTGTGCCTGCGCCCGGGGGGCGGGCCGTCGATTCGCGGTCCAATCCTGCGCACTGCGACACGGCTCAACCAAGCCCAGATGGCCCGCACCAG
The DNA here is from genome assembly GCF_001423325.1 of Methylobacterium sp. Leaf113. Classification (NCBI taxonomy): domain Bacteria; kingdom Pseudomonadati; phylum Pseudomonadota; class Alphaproteobacteria; order Hyphomicrobiales; family Methylobacteriaceae; genus Methylobacterium; species Methylobacterium sp. Leaf113. The sequence continues at coordinate 109,108 of NZ_LMNJ01000005.1, read as the reverse complement.
ACTTCGGCGCAGCCACAGCCGGACGGACCGGATCAGCGGGAGGACGAACCCGGAGGCCAGGAGGGTCATGGCGAGCGCGCAGGCGATCAACCACGCGCGCAACTCCTCGTCGGGTCGGAGCCATGCCGTCATCGGGCCATCTGTCATCCGAAGTCCTGTGCCTCAGAACGAGCCGTTGCTTGAGACGGCTTGCGCGTGTGACGCTCTGACGAACTCCGGGTCCGCTCCGATGAGCATCGCTCGGCTCTCGTTGCGCGATCGTCCCTCGGCACGATCCCGAACGGTCGATTGCCGTCCGGGATCGATGGAGGCTGCTGCACAGCGCAGGATCGAGCCTCCAATCACGGCCGCTCAATTCCCGCCCCGTTCCGGTCCACGCCGCTTCAGGGCGAGTTTCAGAACCCGGTCGTCCTGGACAAAGACGACCGTGTGCGCGCTGATTTCCTGGAGCGTCCACCCCTCCAGGGTCCCGCCCTCTTCGAGCGCGACATTCTTGCCGGTGGAGGTGAGTTTCAGCGTCGCCATCCTAATCGATGGCCCAAGGATGATGCCCGTCACCACCGCGCCCGGGGGTGGCCGGGCGACGATCGGTACGGTGATCGGTGGCGCCGCGCTGAGCTGGGTCGGCGGGCGCGGCGGATGACGTCCCGGTACGAAGAGAGGTCTGTCCCGGGTCGCGATCATCGCGTCGAGGTCGAGCGGTGCGGGAATGGGGGCCGGAAATCGATCCCGCGATGCGGGCTCCTCGACAGCCATCACCGGTGTGACGCCCAGGGCGAGCGCCAGCACGATGGATGAGGGCGCGCGGCGATGACCGTTGCCGAGGCGATCCATCGGAAAGAGAATGCAAGGCCGCGCCATCGTCAGTTCCGACAGAAGCCGAATAGCGCGAGCACGACATGCAGCACGGGGTCGTCCTCCGATGGGTTTCTAGCCCCAATCGGCCGAAGGGGTCGGATCTGCAGTTCGGCGACGAACAGCGCGGGAGATTGGGTTTCCAGTTGGAACAGGATCCTCTGGAGATCTGTGATTCGGGCGTCGAAAGTCACCTCCAGGTTAATTCGTCGGCCTGCTTCGGCTTCGGTCGATGCGTCGGGACCCCGTTCCGTCGGAGCGGACGGGTGAACGCGCGTCGACTGGATGACGGCGGCATTGGCTTCGAGAATCGCCAGGACGTGAGTCTGAAGCGCGGCCGCCGCAATCGTGTCGGTCTCCCCGGAGAGATAGAGCTTCGGCCGGGGAGAGGCGGCATCGGGTGAAGCGGCCTCCGGCAGAAGCCGCTCCGTCGATCGCTTCAGTCCTGCGTTGAGAACCTCCCGCTCGGCGATCTGCGCACGGGTCTCCTGAATTCCGGTCCAGAATGACCATTGCGCGATGCCGCCGCCGCCGAGGAGGGCGAGCAGAAGCAGGAGGTCGGAGATCCTGCGCCAGCCGGCGCCGATCCGGCTGCCGACGAACAACCCTGCCTTCATGGGGCTCCGGCCCCCGATGCCGGGAGATCGGCACGTGAACGGATGCGCATCTCGATGAAGAAGCGATCGCCATCCTGCCCCGGCAGCCGCGTGGTGGGAGCGAAGAAGGAGACTTCGGTGAAGCTCCCGGAGCGCTCGATCGTCGGGATAAGACCCGCCACGTCCCGCGAGATTCCAGCGATGCGGATATGGTCCGCCTCCTGATGCAGTTCGGTGAGATAAGCATGGTCCGGCAGGAGAGCGGACAGCGTCTCGATCCGCGCGACCACGGGTGTGCCGGCAGCCCTCAGCGCCTCCGGCCCGTTCGCGAACGTGCGGGTCAGTCCCCGGCGCGCTGAGACGGCATTGAGGAAGGCGCGCTGCTCGGCGATGATGCCGTCGAGCTCGTTGCGCTGCCCTTCGAGCGCGGACCGGTACCAGCTCGCGGCTCCCACGCCGGCGACGAGGGCGACGATGAGTATGCCGATGGTAACGCCCACCAAGGTCTCGATCCGGACGCGCCGCCGTTGCGCCCCACCTTTCGCTAGCGACACGTCGATCGACACGTCATTCTTCGTCGCTTCTCCATGCGTCACCAGTGTCAGGCGGCCCGGATGGCAGGCTTCGATGGCCGCGACGACCGTCTCCACCAAGTTCCGGGGAGTGACCGCGAGGGACACCGATATCCTCTCCGGATCACCGGCGACCGGATTCGCAAAAGCGGCGTGGTGGGTGTCGGCGGCGCGCCACGGCGTCACCCGTTCGATATGGTGCCGGACGAAGGCCTCGAGATAGGCCGCGGTCTGTTTCGGCACCGGATCGAGCGTCCGACGCAGAACCCAGTCCGAGGGAATTTCGATGCGGATCTCCGCGCCCTTCAGGACGCGGTGCATCGCCTCCAGCGCCACCGTATCGGTGACCGGCAATACGCCAACTGGGTCCATCGGCCCTTCGGAGTGGCGGTCGCCGGAATCGCTGGCCGACAGTATCCAGTCGCGGTCTGCATTTTGCCGGACGCCGAACCGCGCCGGGGGCCTCATCCGATCAATGGCGCGGATCAGTGTCTCCGCCAAGCCGGAGACCCAGGAGCGGGCGAAGCGATCAAACCATCCGAGCATGGCACCCTCCGGATCGGCTCGCCTGCGACCGGTGCGTACCCGGCGGCTGTGCACCAGCGGCAGGCGGCGAGGTCATCATCACCTCCTACAGCGCACGCCAGGAGCGCAGGTGGATCGTCCCGCCACTGCCACCCTCCGGACAGGCCGAGACGTCGTACCGACGCTCCAGAGGGCCAGCCCGCGCGACGATGCGGAGGCGCACCCCGCGGCCCGGATCGCTGTCGGGTGCGAGCATCGGTCGGATCGAATCCGGGAACGGCGCCAGGACATCCGCCCGCCGGCTCGCGTCGCCTCGCCGTCCCCCTTGGTACTGTCGCGGATCGCGATAGGATTGGGCCTTGTGTGCGTCGCCACCGAACAAGGCCCGCAGCATGGCTTCATCGGCGATGACGGGATCGATTTTCGCTTGGCCCGAGCAGACTGTGACGAGTGGCAACAATCCGGCAAGGATCTCGGGCGTCATATCGAGCACCTCGGCAATTTCGACCGTATCGGAGAAGGGACGTTGCGCCGGTACGGAGCGGCCGCGGTCGCGATACGCCTCATCGGGCGCCACATTCGAGCGCTTGCCGGCCTGCGGCTCGCGCCAATCGGCGATTTCGGAACCCAGGCGCTGCGCCGACTCGTGGTCGAGGCCGATTCCGATCAACAGCGCCGCCAGCACCTGCGGCGAAGCGCTGTTCACGTCGGCTCTGGCGGTTTCGGAGGTGAACTCGACGCTGATCGCGCCAGTCTCGAGAGTCACGGCAAAGCGTCCGCTGAGCCGGTCCTGCGGATCGAGGCGAGTCAAATTGGCGAGCGCGAGATCGATCCCGGAGCGTCCGAGTTCCTCGACCTGAACCTCGTTCCGAACGATCGCGGCGGCCCGAAGGGAGGCGGAGAAACCCCGCATGGCGGTGAGCGCCACGCTCGTCAGCAACGCCCCCATGACGAGCACAAGCAGAAGGGCCGACCCCCGCTGGCGATCGGCAGCGCCGGCTGGCCCGGGCGGACGAAGCTGCATCGCCCTAACGGAGCCCAACGCGCAAGACGCACCGGCTTGCGCCGACCGGCACAGGCAACGGTCGGGAAACGGGCCTGCTCACTTGCGCGGCCCACCCAATGTCCGGGGACTGACGCCCGGAAGCATCGCGGTCATCCGCGCGCGAAACTCCTCCGAAACTGCCTGGGCGTCGGCCTGATCTCGCATAATCTTCGGCTTGATGAAGATGATGAGTTCGCTGCGGCTAGCGTTCTTGTTCGTGTGGCCCACGAGCGAATCGAGCCACTTCCAAGTGGTGAGCCCCGGCAGGCCGTTATGAGCATGACCACTCTGCTCACTGATCATCCCGGCGAGCAGAACGGTTTGGCCGCTCGATACGACGATGGAGCTCTTGACCCGCCGCTGCGAGATGGTCGGCGTCAGTCCGTCGACGCCACCGCTGTTGTCGACGACGTTGGAGATCTCCTGCTCCACCTCGAGGTTGACGATACCGTTGGCATGAACGTGGGGCTGCACTCTCAGGATGATGCCGGTGTCCTTGTACATGATGCTGTTGATCACGGGTGCCAGGACATTCTCGGTCGATTGAGACGACTGCGTCTTGATGGCGACCTGATTGCCGACTTGGAGAACCGCGGGCTGGTTGTCGAGCACGACCATGGAGGGCGAGGACAGGACCTTCACGGCTGTCATGGCGTGCAGGGCGCTTAGAATGATGCGGGGCGAACTCGCCGGCCCGAGGATCAGGTTGCCTCCGGGAACTGCCGCGCGGATGGCGGCGGTGGCTACGGCCGAGGTCAGGCCGAGCGTGCCCTGGTCCTTCGCGGTGAGACCCACGTCATTGCTGTGCAGGAACGACTGGACGCCGAACTGGAGTTGATCCGTGAGCGTGACCTCGGCGATCGTCGCCTCGATGGCAACCTGTACGGGCGGCCGGTCGAGCTGAAGGAGGGCCGCCTCGACGATCTTGTAATCCGCTGGGCTGGCGATGATCAGCAGCGAATTGTTGATGACGTCCGCCGTGACGCGAACCTTCGACAAGGAGCCCTGGGCCGGACCTGAATTCGCATCGGCCTGCGAATCCGGCGAGCCGGTATTCCCCGAACTTCCGTCGCCGAAGCCGCTTGCCTTCGGTGGGCCGCCCATTGGCGAGCCGCCCGGCGCATTGCCGAAGGCTGATCCGTTGGGACCCCCAGGTCGCGGCGCCCCGGCGGAACTTTGGACGAAGGTCCCTGACGCGTTCGAGGAGGATGGCTGCAGGGCATCACGATCCTGCTGTCCGGCGCCGGCCTGTCGTCCCGAGAGAATGTCGTTCAGCATCGCCGCGACGGTCTTGGCCTTGGCGTATTTAAGCCGGTAGACCTTGACCCCGACGGCCCCGGGATCACTGTGATCCAGGCGTCGGACCCACTGCTTGACCTGAGCCAGCACGTCCGCGCGCCTGGCGACCACCAGGACCGCGTTCATGCGCGTCATCGGCTGGAACTTGACCAGGTTCTGGCTGACGCCGCCTTCGCCTGCGTCGAGCAGCTTGTTGAGTTCGGCGATCACGGGTTCCGGTGGTGCGTTAAGAAGCGGAAAGACGCCGACCGACTGGGACCGCATCACATCGGTATCGACCACATTCGCCGCATCCATGGCGGCATGGCGCTCCTGCGCCGTGCCCTGGATGAGAATCAGGTTGCTGGCGATATCCGCTTTGATCGCGCCCGGGCGAACGGCAAAATTCTCCATGATCCGGGCCACGGTTGCCACTGACATGTGCCTGGGAGAGATAACGGTGGTCCCGTAGCCGTCGGAGGCTGTGCCGAACTCTGTCGGACCGGCACCGATACCCTCGGCAGAGGGCGCCACGCGCAGGGTCGCGCCTTCCCGGATGATGACGACATTCACCGCCTTGAAGGCCGTCTCCAGAATCCGGATCAGGCTCGCCTTGGGGACCGGGCGCGCCGATGACAGGTTGACCTGACCCATCACGCGCGGATCGACTGTGTAGGTCTGCTGGAGGACATCGCCGAAGACGATCCGACAAATCGCGGCCACATCGGCGTTCTCGAAGTTCAGCTGGTAGCCGTCACCTGTCGGGACCAGCCCTGCCGCCGCCGGAACCGCGGATTCCGGGGCTGCCCCATCGTCTCCGCGGTAGATCCGGCTCCCGGAGCGCGCGGAACTCGCTGCGTTGCCGAAGGGCTCAGGGTCGCCGTTGCGGCGCGCGCCGAGATCTTTCCCGGCGAAGCTTGAGAAGAAGTCGGGCTGGACGCCGGCATCCGCTGTCGGCTGGTTCTCGGACACACAGCCTGCCAACAGGGCACCTATGGTCGTTGCGATCAGGATCCCGACGCGCCACTTGGGCAGGGAAAACGGACTGCGATGGCGATCGGCGGATCCGCAACGGATCGCCACGACACGGCCGGCAAGCCCGGTACGGCCGGCCTCACGAAGATCAGGCACGCGGGTCGTCACTCGTTCATCCTCAATCTCGGCGCGCCGAGAACGCAATTGAACAGAATCCACCATGATCATAGGACGATGGCAATTATTATGGTTTTGCGACAGCCCGATAGATTCGAAAATTGTCTTGTGCGAAGCACAGATAGGTACTTACGTGCTAACGAGATTGAGGTGCTGATTTAAAAAATTAATAATCAATTCGCAATAACATAATTTTGTAATATATATAGGCTATTATGGTTCCCAATGACTCTGAAGACGACGCGAAAATTGCGAATATCGAGTGAGATTGATGATAATAAATGCTCTTGAGAAAGGGCTATTGCTCGCGAGACTGAGGTCGGAAGGAGCGTTTCGCGAGCATGATAGGGCGGACGCACCCGATAAAGCGGCAGATTTCGCGGGCCGAACCTATCGTCAGATACTGGACGCCAGCGATATCGGTGCCGCGCGGTTTGCCGATATCGTCAGCGATCTCCACGGGTTGCCGCGTGCAAAGCTCGAAGATCTCATGGCGGGGGGCAGTCTGGCGGAGCGTTTTTCGCCGACCTTCCTCGCGGAGGCCGGCCTCTACCCCTATGCCGCCGAGGGCGGAATTCGTCTGGCCGTGGCGGACCCCTCGGCGGGAGACCTGATCCGAACGCTGATCCTCAGTCTGGGCGACACCGTCGCCCTCGAGGTCGCGTCGTTCGAGGACGTGGAGATCGCCCTGAACCGGACCGTCACGTCGGAGACGGTCGCGACCCCACCGGAGGGGGCGTCCGACGGGGACGATGTCGACGGGCTTAGGGACCTTGCCAGCGGCGCCCCCGTGGTCCGCGCCCTTGACGAGATCTTCGAGCGCGCCGTGGCGATGCGGGCAACCGACATCCACATCGAACCGGCGCGGGCCCAGTTCCAAGTCCGCGTCCGAGTCGATGGTGTCATGCAGGTCATTCCGCCACCGCCCGGAATCGCGACGCGCGCGCTGGTCTCCCGCATCAAGATCGTGTCCGGCCTCAACATCGCCGAGCGACGTCTGCCGCAGGACGGGCGGGCTCGCATCCGAGTGCGCTCGCGCGAATTCGACGTTCGCGTCGCCACCATGCCGACGACCCACGGGGAGGCCGCGATCCTCCGTCTGCTCGATCGCGCAGGCCGCCTGACGGAGTTCGATCAGCTCGGCCTCTCGCCGCGCGACACCGCCGTCCTGCGACGCAACCTCGCGATGCCCCACGGGCTGATCGTCGTCACGGGTCCGACCGGGAGCGGCAAGACGACGACCCTCGCCTCGGCCCTGACCATTCTCAACGATTCCAGCTCCAAGATCCTGACGATTGAGGATCCGGTGGAATACGAAGTTCCGGGTGTCAGCCAGAGTCAGGTCCGCGTTGCGGTCGGCCTCACCTTCGCGACCGCACTGCGCGCCTTTCTACGCCAGGATCCCGACGTGATCATGGTCGGCGAAATGCGCGACACGGAGACGGCGCGAATCTGTATTCAGGCGTCGCTGACCGGTCACCTCGTGCTGTCGACGCTGCATACCAATTCGGCCGCTTCCGCCATCATCCGCCTCGTCGATATGGGAGTCGAGCCGTTCCTGGTGGCATCGGCTCTGCGGACGATCGTGGCACAGCGCTTGGTTCGCGTGCTGTGTGGCGATTGCCGGCGGCAGGTCAGCCTCGCGCCGAGCGATCTGGAGCGCAATCCGCGCTACGCGGCGCTCGGCTTGGCGCCCGGCGCCCGGGTGTTCGAAGCCGGAGGATGCGATCGCTGCGGGGGGACCGGCTATCGCGGCCGCAGGGCGATCTTCGAGGTGATCGAGGTCACCGAACCCCTTCGCCGCCTCATCCTCGCCAACGCCTCGGATGCAGACATCGAGGCCTCCGCCTGCAGCTCAGGCATGACCAGTATGATCGAAGACGGTGTCGCCAAGGCGTTGGAGGGCCTGACCACCATCGACGAAGTCTTCCGTGTGGCGGCCCTGCGTTAGCGAGCCGCCGACATGACGCGCTTCCACTATCTCGCACTCACCTTCGACGGGCGCGAAACCTCCGGCGAAGCCGAATTTCGCTCCGCCGATGGTCTGGCGGCGGATCTGGGCGCGCGCGGGCTGATCCTGATCGAGGCCAAGCCCCTGCGATCCGGCGACGGGTGGCGGGGGTTGATCGCGCTCCCGATCAATCCGCGCGAGGTTACGAATTTTCTCTCTGAACTGTCCCTGATGCTGCAGAGTGGCCAAGCCGTGGACGAGGCTCTGGCTCTTCTCGGCGATGGCATGCCGGGGAGCTTGGGCCGGGTGGTCCGGGCAATCCGAACCGATCTGCTCCGGGGCAGGAGCTTCGTGGAAGCCCTGGCGCGGCATGGGGATGTCTTCCCGGCGGACGTAATCGCTCTGGCGCGGGTCTCGGAATCGACCGGACGTCTCGATCGGGCGATTGATGCCGCCACCCGGCAACGCGTCCGCACCCATGTTCTGACCGAGAAGCTGGCCGGGGCGCTGCATTACCCCGCCTTTCTGCTCGTCACGGCGAGCATCGTGCTGGTTTTCTTCCTGATCTACGTGATCCCTCAGTTCGCCGACGTCATCCGGGATTCCGGCAGCCAGATGGATGGGACGATCGCGGGCATCTTCGCAGCCTCGGATCTTCTGCGAGACCACCTCGATCTGTTCATCGCCGGATCAGCGGCCCTGCTCGTCGGCGCGCTGGCTGCTGCCCAATCCAGAGCCCTCCGGACCGCCGTGACGAAGCGCCTGTCGCGTCTCCCGATCATTCGCGGCACCGGCGAACTGCGCCGGTCGGCGCTGTTCTGCATGAATCTCGGCACCCTGCTGGGGGAAGGGGTTCCAGTGCCGGAAGCGCTGAAAGTGTTGGAAAACGTCATCGGCGGGGAGGCGGCGGAAACCCTCGCGCGAATCGGTGATTCCGTCCGGCGCGGCGGTAGCCTCGCCGAGGCGTTGGAAACCCATGCCTTCGTGCCCAAGATCGCACGCCGGATGCTCAGGATCGGCGAAGAATCAGGGGAACTGGCGGAAGTCTCGGCTCGGGCTGGAATCCTCTACGAAAAGAAACTCGAGCAACGTCTCAGTCAGATCGCCGCCTTCATCGGTCCAGCGGCGATCATGCTCATTTCGAGCCTGATCGGAGGGCTGATGCTGACCATCATGTCAGCGCTCTTCAGCATCAATCAACTCGTTCTCTGAGGAGGTCTTCGTGTGTTCCGGAAGCTCTGACAGGAATTCCGTGCTCGATCACCCTGCGGGGCGGGCGCCATCGACATGCCGTTCGATCCCCTGGCGAGGCCTTGATCGGCGGCTCGCCCGCTCGGGCGGAGCGAGCCACCGCACCACGGCGGAGGACGGTTTCACCCTGGTCGAGATGTTGGTGGTCCTCGTGATCATGGGTCTTCTGGTCGGCCTCGTCGGACCCAAGGTCTTCAATCAATTGTCCGATGCCAAGGCCAAGACGGCGAAGATCCAGATCAAGAGCTTCGCCAACGGCCTGGACTTGTTCTTCCTCGACAATGGCCGGAATCCGACGGCCGCCGAGGGATTGGCGGCGCTCTACGTGAAGCCGCCCGGCTCAACCAACTGGAACGGCCCGTACCTGCGCGGCAACGGCGTGCCCAAGGATCCATGGAACGCGGCCTACATCTATCGATCGCCGGGCCAGGGGCGTCCGTATGAGATCATCTCGCTTGGCTCAGATGGTCGCGAAGGAGGAACCGGCAGTGCCGCCGATATCGTCAGCTGGGAGCAATGATCGGGCCGACGCCACTGAGGGCTTCGTGCTGATCGACGTCCTGGCGACGCTCGTCATTGTGGGGCTGGCCCTGGGGTTGGCCTTCGCCGCCGTCCCGCGCGGCACCACGTCTCCGCGCCTGAGGGCGATCGCCGAGGAAATCGCGACTGCTCTGAGGACCGCGCGGACCGATGCGCTCGTCGGTGGCCGCGAGACCCTGACGATCGTCGACAGCGACCGCCGGATGATACGGGCGGGCGATCAGCGCCTCCAGTTGCCGCCTGATATCACCCTGTCGGTGCTGTACGCCGAGACCTGCCGCCGAGCCGGCGCGTCCGTGGGGGTGGTGTTCCGGCCGGACGGCAGCAGTTGCGGCGCGGTCATCCGGATTGCCCGAGGCAGCCGCGGATTTCGCGTTCGGGTCAACTGGTATACCGGGCATGTCGAAATCCTGGCCGCATGATGGGACGCGTGTTCGATCCGGCACGGAAGCGGAAGGGCTCCGAGGGCTTTACGCTTCTGGAAGCCCTGGTGGCGCTCGCGCTGGCGACCCTCTTCATCGCCGTCCTGATCCGCGCCTTCGGGTTTGGCTTGTTCCACGGCTCACTTCCCGGAGAACGGCTCGCCGCCACGACGCTGGCGCGAGCCCTGCTGGCCGATGTGCGCACGATGGCACTGGGACCCGACGTAACCCGCGACGGCATCACCGAGGGGTATCGTTGGCGCATCGAAACCCGGGCCGTGCCTCTCCCACCCCGGGCCTCCGGTGCCCGCAATCCCCCTCGGGCGACCGCTCCGGCCAAACCTCCCTCCGCCACGACGCCAGCAGTGGACCCACCCCGGAGCGGCGGAGAGACGACAGCCACCGCAGGACGAACCGATGCGCAACCCAACCTCACCCCTTCCCAGATCCTGGACCTTCTGCACGTCATGGTGGAGGTGGTCACGCCCTCAGGGCGGCGCGATCGCCTGGAAGGCCTCATCGCCCAAAGCGCCGTACCGGCGGCACTGGAGCGGTGAAGCAGGAACATCCCTGATCGAAGTCCTGGCGGCCCTGGTGATCACCGGTCTGTTGGTGGGCCTGTTCCTGCCCTTCGTCGCCCAGACATTGACCCGTTGGACGGCCGGCGTGGAGCGGAGCGAACGCAGCGATCAGGTGTTGCGGGCCGCGATCCGGTTGCAAGGCGATTTCTCTGCGGCCGCCTCCCTTGATGTGGCGCCGCGCGGAGCGCAGCAGGCATCTCTGGCGTTTGGCGGGAATTCGCAATCCTGCTGGTTCGTGCGCGCGGTTCCGGAGGGGCTCGGCGTCGTCCTGCAGAGCATCACCTTGAGCCTCGACGAGAGCGCGAAGGGGGCCGCCTTGATCCGGAGGTCCGCGCTCTTTGACCCTGACCGATTCGGTCGCGATCCGCGTGCCCTGGAAGCAGCCGTCGCCGTCATCTCCGGCGGCTACCGGATGCACTTCAACTATGTTTCGCGCGACGGAACCCGAACCGACATCTGGACAGAGGCGGCGGAGCTTCCGGCGCGCGTGGAGCTGTCCATCCGCTCGCTCGATGGTCGCGATCCGATCCCGGCGCCCCTCAGCTTGATCTTCTTCAATCCGCCGCAGCGCCGGCATCTTTGACGGGAACTTGCGGCCGTTTTGGACGGTGCCGGCGAACGCTTCCGTGGGGTCGTGTGCCTTGGCGCGGTGTAGCTCGCTGAGGGCCAGCACGATCGCAGGTTTTGGCCGGGAGGATCAGCCGGTCTTGTCTCACGTTAAAGGTCGCTTGGCGCATCAACAGCCTGGGCGTGATCGAGGCTCCGGCCGACGCGATGTGCCTCTACGGCATCCCTGAGCACATCCGCTGCGACAGCAAGCCGGAGATGATCTCAAAGCCGCTCCGCAATTGGCTCGCCGAGCCAGGTACTAAATTCCAGTAAGTAATATGATAAAATGAATAAACTAATGAGCGTACTTAGATTTTATATATTTAAATTGATAATATTTTTTTTGCTATATAATATTTTCTATTCGAAAGATGATGAAAAAACCCTGTTGCTGGGCTGGTCGTCGCCTAGGCTTGCATCATGCAAAAATATTAATAGTACAGATGGGAATATACAATTGCAATCTCAGGAGTTTCGGTTTAGAATATCACATTATGGCTGCGATGTAGTGGCATTTTAACTGAATCGGTCAAGACTATCGCTCAGGTCCAATGTTCGGCGCCATTTCAGGGCTGCCCGGGTGAACACCCTTGGGAGACACGATGCTCGACCGCCTTCGCCACCCCTCGTTGTCCCTTGGCGCGCGCGCCAGCCTGATCGGCACGGTCTTGATCGTGCTAGCCTGCGCCAGCGCCCTCGGGCTGACGGTGCTCGACTTGCGCTCGGACATGCTGAGCCGCGCCGGGACTGCTCTCGACCGCAACCTCAAGCTCCTGCGCACCACGCTCGCCGACGAGGGCGGCCACTCCACATTCAATCTCAAGGACGGACGCTTGACTGTTGGAACCCACGTCATCGACGAGGCCGAGCCAGCCGTCGACCGCGTCAAGGACATCCTGGGCGGCACCGCCACCGTCTTCCTTGGCGATACGCGCGTGGCCACCAACGTGATCAATGCCCAGGGGCAGCGCGCCGTCGGCACCAAGCTCGCCGCAGGACCGGTCCGCGATACCGTGCTGGTCCGGCGCGAGACCTATCGTGGCGAGGCCGACATCCTCGGGACCGCCTATTTGACGGCCTACGAACCCATCCTCGACGCCAAGGGCGAACCGCTCGGCATCCTCTTCGTCGGCGTGCGCAAGGCCGATTACCTCGCAAGTCTCGACGAGACCGCCCTGCGCGCGGCGGGTGTCGGCGGCCTGCTCTGCCTGATCGGCAGCGGCGTCCTGTGGTTCGCCCTCCGGCGCGCCACGGCGCCCCTGCGCGGCCTGGAGACCACGATGCGCCGGATGGCCGAGGGCGACACGGCGGCTGCGGTGCCCGGGATGGAGCGCCGCGACGAGGTCGGCGCCATGGCCCGTGCCGTCGACGTGTTCCGCGTCGGTCTCGCCCGCACCCGGGCGTTGGAAGCCGAGACCGCCCAGGTTCGAACCGACGGCGAGGTCCAGCGTCGGGCCGCCCTCCAGGCGATGGCGCGGGACTTCGAGAGCGCGGTCGGCGGAGTCATGGCTGGCGTCACCGTAGCCGCGACCCAGCTTCAGGTGACGTCACACGGCATGGCCGGGACCGCGACGGAGACGGCGACCCAGGCGACCAACGTTGCCGCAGCAGCCGAGCAGGCGGCCGTCAACGTCGCCATCGTCGCTGCGGCGGCCGAGGAGCTCGGGACCTCCGTGGAGGAGATCGGCCGGCAGGTCTTGGGTGCCGCCGGCCTAGCCCATGCCGCAGTCGGCGAGGCGGACGCGACGGGAGGGCACGTGCGGGCGCTCAACGAGGCGGCTGGCCGCATCGGCGACATGGTGCAGGTCATAGCCGGCATCGCTTCCCAGACCAACCTTCTTGCCCTTAACGCCACCATCGAAGCCGCGCGCGCCGGGGAAGCCGGAAAGGGCTTTGAGGTTGTAGCCGCCGAGGTCAAGACCCTGGCAGGCCAGACGGCGAAGGCAACGAGCGAGATCGGGCTGCAGATCGGCCAGATCCAGGCTGCGACGACGCAAGCCGTGGATGCGATCGGGGATATCGCCGGACGCATCGGTGAACTGGATTCCGTCTGCACCTCCATCGCTACCGCCGTGGAGAAGCAGGGTGCTGCGACCCGGGAAATCGTACGGAACGTTGCGCAGGCCGCCGTCGGCACCGGCGAGGTCACCTCCAACATCGCGGGCGTGGCGCAGGCATCGGATGAGACCGGGGCCGCCGCCAACCAGGTCCTGGCCTCATCCTCTAACCTCTCGGTCCAAGCCGAGCGCCTCGGCAGCGAGATGCAGCGGTTCCTGGCAACCGTCCGGGCCGCCTGAATGAGGGGCGCCAGCGTCGTAAACGGCGCCGGCCAGTTGCTCGCTCCATCCACTCAGAGAAGGCTCTGAGGCATTCGCCGCCGGTGCAGGCCCGATCGGCTGTTCTGAGACCAGGCGGCCGGATCGCTTTCGGTCGAGCTTGCGTTACCGTCGGTCGAGAAAGGCAAGCTGCACCTCCCAAAGGGTGCGGAGGCCGGAACCTGGGAAGAGAGAACTGTTCATGGGAACGATAGCGGGAACGCTGGCGACGATCGCTGCATCAACCTATTCCGATACCCTCGCCGGACTTCCCGCAGGCTTCGTGCCTCTCTCGGGCGCCGGACTCACGAACGGCACCTACGCCAATCAGAACGCCTACGGCGCAGCCGTGACGGGGACCTTCGGCAATCAGTCCGTCGTCGTCCTGAGCTTCCGCGGCAGTGACGACCGCCAGGATTGGCTCAACAATTTGCGCAACATCAACGCCGATTATGACAAGCTCACGCCGCTCGTTTCGGCCGTCGACAGTTACGCCGCGCAGAACGATGCAACGGTGATCGTTACGGGCCACAGCCTCGGCGGCGCCCTCACTCAGGTCTTCATGGCCAACCACCCGGACACCGGCGACGTCCTCTATCAGGCGGCCACGTTCGGGTCGCCGGGTGCGCTGATCTCTTCGGCTGTCGATAATCGCATCATCAACTACGAAATCGCCGACGACCCGGTGCCCTATCTGGGGATGTACAGGGCGCAGATCGGCCAGACCGCGAGTTCCGATCCGATCTACGCCGCCACGGTGTCTGTTGGGCTCTCCACCGCCATCGGAGACGGTGTCACGGCTCAGGATGTGGCAGCCTCCATCCCGAGCCTGACGGCCGACTACGTCAACCGTGGCGCGATCGACTATCTGCCCGGCCTTGATGGGACAGAAGCCACCCTGACGCCGTCCCAATTCCTCGATGCCGGAAGGTTTGTCGACACCTTCGTGCGGTACGGTGCTGAGCACGACGTGTCCGTCTATGCGGCTCGCGGAAGTAGTTCGACGGTTGCGGATCCTGTGATCCGGAGTTCCGGCGTGGACCAGCCGGATCCGGTGTTTCGCTTCTTCGACACCAAGACCGGCGATCACTTTTATACGACGAGTGCAGGGGAAAAGGCACAAATTCAGTCAACGATACCGAACTTTACCTATGAAGGCTCGCCCTGGTCGACACCGGACGAGAGCATCAACACCCATGATGTCTTCCGATTCTTCGATACGAAGACAGGCACGCACTTTTATACCGACAGCGTCAATGAGCGCGACGGCATCATCGCGAACCTCGCCAACTACAAGTTCGAAGGCGTTGCCTTCGAGGCGTACAACGAGGCGGCGGGCGTGGGGCATATTACGCTCGAGCGCTTCTTCAATACGCAGACGGGCCAGCACCATTTCGCCGCGAATGCCGAGGAAGCGGCCAGCATCAACATGGGCCAGCAGGGGGCCGGCTGGGTTGATGAGGGCAAGGCTTTCACAGTGCACGTATCGACCGATGGCCTATTGAACGCCTGAGGGGCGCGTGTTTTTAGTGCCCACCTGAGCCAATTTCTGGGGCCTGAAAGCCTGCTTCAGGCTTTCAGGCCCTCATCCGCATCTGCCTCGTCTATACATAGGAAGATGGCCGACCCTACGAGGGCGAATTCACCCCGTTCGACCTCGCGCCGAGTTCTGTCACGCACGAGCTGCGAACAAAGACCGGTTCCTTCACCGCGCAGGACCGGAAGCTTTCCTCTGGGTCTTCGACTTTCCGAGAGCGTGTTCTGGCCGAACAGTCCCCGATCTCCGGAATGCGATCGGGGTCCCGTTCTGGCGCTTCACGTCAGTCGAGTTCCGACGTTGCTTCGCTGTCGCTCGGTCAGGTTCCTTCGATCCGACCTGATCGGATGCCGCTTTAGAAATCCCGCTGGACTCGGGCCCTCACGTGAACCGTGTCCTCGCTGGTCTTCGTCCGGATCGCATTGACCGGATTGTTGACGAAGGCCGCGTTCTGGGACGGGAAACGGCTCAGGTCGAGGACGCGTCCGGACGTGACACCGTACTGGGTGTACATCGTCTCGATACCGATATCGAGGTCACGGATGGGCGACCAGATCAGGCTTCCGCCGACGACGAACCGGTAATTGTCCCGGAGCACCTGACTGACATTGAAGAATCGCGTGCCCGGAACGCCCGGCCCGGCCGCCGTGATGCCGTAATAGGCGCCCTGCCGCGCGCGTGAGCCGCTGGCGAAGTTCAACTCGCCGTAGGAACCGAACACGGCCGAGCGGACTTCGGGTGTCCAGTAATGCAGCAACGAGGCGACCGCCGTGAACGTCGTTGAGAGTTCGAGGCGGTTCGAGAACGGGTTCACAACGGCATCATTGAAGTATTGGTTGAAAGCCGATCCCTGGATCGAAGTGGTGTTGCCGGCATAGGACCCAGTATAGGACGAGAACCCGGTATACATCCCCGCACCCTCGCCGTAGGCGGCCTGGAGGTAGAGCATGTCGCCGGGCGCGATGAAGGGCATGTTGATCTTCACGCCGCCCTGCACGGCCCAGCCATAGGCCGTGGCGAGGCCGGGGCCTGCGACGCTGTTGGCCGCTGTCACGGCGCTGCCGAGGTTGGTCCCGGCGAAGGCCCCGGCGATCGGGTTGCCGTAGTTCAGTTCGTGGACGGCGGCCGAGAGCTGGGCCGAGCCCCAGGTCGAGTCGTAACGCAGGGCACCGACGAAGTCGGGCATGCGGTTGCGCTGGACGACATCGACGAAGCCGACCCCCGTCGGCGTGCCGTTGGCCGCAAAACCGATGAAGAGCGGGCTGCCGGCCAGGGTTGTGCCCGGCGCGTTCGCTGCCGTGAAGAGCGGGGTGCGCCGGAAGGACGGGTCTTCCATCGAAACGGTGGCGGAGAAGCCGGAACCGCCGAGCTTCGTGGTGTAAGCCGCGAGATTCGTCGAGCTGACGTCCGAACCCATCGTGGCTGCGATGAACTCAAAGTCATGGGCGTAGAAATCGTAGAAGGACGAGGCTCGGCCGGCCGTAAACCCGGCGAACTGGATGAAGGCCTTGTCGGTGTTCATGAATTGCTGGACGCGGCCCGCCTGGTCCTGCCCGGTGGCGCCGAATGCAAAGCCGATGCGCTCCACGGTGCCGGAGCGGATCGTGGGGGTGCCGGTGCGGCTTGCCGCCTCAAGGCGAAGGAAAGCCCGCAGGGTGCCGTAGCTGGTCTTCGTGCGCGCATCGACGTTGATGCGGGCGAGGCCGCGATACCCAGCGAGATCGCCGGAGGTCGAGGTGCCGCTCCCGCTTCTGCTGTAGGAGGTTTGGTACCCGGTCTCGAAGCGCGCCCGTCCGGAGAGCCGGATACAGGTGTCGGTACCGGGGATGTAGAAGAAGCCGTTGCCGTAGGCGTTGCAGACGCGAACGAACTCGATCGGTGCAGACGCCTTGGTCGGAAGGTCGGCTGCTGCCGCTGATGAGCAGACAACGAGAGTTGCTGCAGACGTCATCAGAATTCGATTGAGATTTTCCACGATTCTACCCCCAAAGACCAGAAATGCCGTTTCGGCATGAGCTCGCATTGCGTGCTGAGCTGACGGTCAGCACGGATGGGTATTTTTATTAAGCCGGCAAAGACTAACCCAAATTTATGTTTTGACTAGATTGATTATAGCCAAGCTTGCATTGCCTTTATCAATATAGACGGATGATAGTCCAGATCGATAAACTCCAAATTTCTATAATGTTCTAAAAATACAACAGTCAAGGGAGGCGTGTTGTACCCAGGTACGGTGCGCCCATCTGTATCGGCGGTGCCGGCGTGACCATCGAGGGGCAGGGCGGTCGCGCGCCGGCGTTTCCGGAGCCTCAGCGGGCAGTTGCAGAAGCTTCGGTGGGGAGATCCGGAAGACGATTTCCTTTGTCTCTGACAAGACCGAGGAAGATCGAGGCCGGCCGATGCGCGGGCGGGAGGAAGGGGGAAACCTGATCGGCTCCGTTCATCGCGAGGAACCGTGCCGGCCGGCCACCGGCTGCGGCCGATTCGGACGCTGATGGACGAGGGGGCTGGACAAGGTCGATATTTCCGCCCTCGTACGCGACACCGCCGCCGACTTCGTGAGCCTAGCGCTGAAGCGGGGCATCGAATTGTCCTTCGAGGCGCGAACCCAGCCGTTCCTTACCCTCGAACCGATTCTGCTCGCGGAGATCCTGCGAAACCTCATCGATAATGCTGTGCGCTACACCGAGCCCGGCGGTCAGGTGGCCGTCACCATCTCCACGGCGGGTGAGGGGCCCGGTGCCGACGTCCAGATCGCAGTCGTGGATAACGGCCCCGGTATTCCGGAGGCGGATCGCGAACGGGTGTTAGAGCGTTTCCACCGCCTTGATGCCGGACGCGATACGGAGGCCAGTGGGCTGGGCCTCGCCATCGTTCGCGCCTTCGCCAAGCAGCTTCGTGCCACGGTGACGCTCGCCAGCGGCGAGAACGGGCACGGCCCGCGGGCTGAGATCCACCTCCGTGCAGACCAGGACGATATCGTGGGAGCCTGAAGAGACTCGATCGAAATCGTGGTACGGAGCGGCGGCGCTGTTCCACTCCGTCTCGCCTTGGCGGGCGCTCTACCGCGAACAGGCCCTGGATAAAGCGAAATCAGCGATTGCGAGTTGGTTGGAGCGGGCGATCGGGATCGAACCGACGACATTCAGCTTGGGAAGCTGACGTTCTACCACTGAACTACGCCCGCGCGACGACGCCCGAGGGCGGCGGCGGTGGTCTGTGCGGCCACGAGCGGAACCTTACCAGACGCGCCGCGGATGTCCACGGGCTCCGCGCTGTCGGTTCGCGCGGGGGACCATGCGCGTTCACAAGCCCGGGGCTTTCGATTAGGGTCCCGGCCGTCCGTCCGGCGCAGGCCGCCTCGCGCGAATGCCGTTGACGCCCCGTGCGATCCGGCGTGCGCGACGGGGCGTCCGCCGGATCGGTTTTGCCCCCTGAAGGATGCCACCCCGCGCATGACGGCTCGTACGTGACGACCCCTGACGACATCCCCGCCGCGGGCCGGAGCGCCCGCCTCATCCTGGCCTCGGCCTCGCCCCGGCGTCTCGCCCTCCTGCAGCAGGTGGGCATTGAGCCGGACGCGCTGCTGCCGGCAGATATCGATGAGACGCCTCGCAAGTCGGAGACGCCGCGAGAGTTGGCCCGGCGCCTGGCGCGAGAGAAGCTCGCCGTGGCCGGCGCGGCCGCACGCCGGCGCGATGACATGCGGGAGGCTTACGTGATCGCCGCCGACACCGTGGTGGCGGTCGGGCGGCGCGTCCTGCCCAAGGCCGAGCTGCCCGACGAGGCGGCCGATTGCCTGCGGCTCCTGTCCGGTCGGCAGCATCGGGTTTACACGGCCGTGTGCCTCCTTTCGCCACGGGATGTGCGCCGGGAGCGGGTGGTCGAGACCCGGGTCCGCTTCAAGCGCCTGTCGTCGCGGGAGATCGAGGCCTACCTGGCGTCCGGCGAATGGCGCGGAAAGGCCGGTGGCTACGCCATTCAGGGGTTGGCCGGCGCTTTCGTGGTCAAGCTGGTGGGATCGCACAGCGCGGTCGTCGGGTTACCCCTCTATGAAACCCTCAGTTTACTCGACGGCGAGGGATTTCCGGTTCGCAGCACCTGGGGAGGGCTTGCATGAACGATCCGTCGTCCGGCCGGGCGCGCGCAAAACCGGCTCAACCCGATCCCTGCCCCATCTGCCGCAAGCCGTCCGAGCCCGCTTTCGTGCCGTTCTGCTCGGCCCGCTGCGCCGATGTCGACCTGGGGCGTTGGCTGACGGACCGCTACGCCATCCCCACTGCGGACGACGAGGACGAAGATGCGGAGGGCACCGGCGGCGTCTCGCGGCCTCGGGATTGAGGCCACCGGGCGCGCCGTGATTTTCTCTTTCGAACGAGGCTGGACAGTCCGCAATCGACCCCCTATACCCCCGCTCCAGCCGGTGCCGCTCACGCGAACCGGCGGAGGCCCAGGTAGCTCAGTTGGTAGAGCATGCGACTGAAAATCGCAGTGTCGGCGGTTCGATTCCGTCCCTGGGCACCATCTGTTTTCCGATCGATGATCGTGATCTGACGCTGTCCCTCGGCGCTTCTGCGAGAGGGCGGAGGAATGCTTGTCGGCGGGCCGGCGCCCGGTGTTTCACGATCCTGACGATCCGCCTCCTGCCCTGTACATCCTGAAACGCCTTCGGGTACATCGGAGCCATGGCGCCTTCACGCTCCCTCATGCCGAGCGCTGCGGTGCCCGACCTTGCCGCGCGCATGCGAACCTTCCGCAGCCTCGGCGGCAATTGCGAGTTCGGCTTCGTCCAGCGCTATTGCGGCGTCGAGCCATCCGGCCTTCTGCGCTTTGCCTACACGCCGATCGACGCTCTGGTGCGCGGCCTCGGATGCGCGTTCGAGGGGTTCGGTGTCCCCGGCGATCTGTGCATCGAAGAAACCGATACGGGCGCCTTCTATTGCCGCAGCGAGCGCTACAACATCTGGTGGAACACCATGCAGCTCGTCGGCTCCGTCGCACCGGAGGTGCTGCTGGAGCGGGAATATGGCCGGGCCGCCCATCTCCGGGCCAGCTTCCTGGCCGAGTTGGCGGCTGGGTCCCACATCCTGGTTCGGACGGAAAGCCAGGGCGAGACGGATGCGGATTTCGCGCGGCTGTCTGCGGCCCTGCACGCTCACGGGGCTGCCCCGCTGCTGCGGGTGAAGGCCGTCGGCGCAGCGTGGAAGCCGGAGCCCGTCCGCCAGGTGGGGCCCCATCGCTTCGAGGGCTCCGTCCGACGCTTCGCCATCGAGGAGGCTTGGGCTGTCGATTTCGAGCCCTGGGTTCACCTCTGCGATGCAGCCTATGCCGCGCGGCACGATTTGCCCGCTTCGGCCTTGGCGGCGGCGCCGGTTCCCAGCCCCATCACGTTCCGGACTCGGCTCCGGTACCATGTCGGGAAGTCTAGCGCCGGGGGTTCCACCCCCGGGCCGCCGACGCAGGACAGCCATACGTCCTTCATGAAGGCTGTCGATCCGGCAGCGTTCGAGCCGGCGCGGGTCTATGTCTTCAGCGCCTGGGTCTGGATTCCGGTCGATTGCACGGCCACCCGGATTTTTGCCGCCTGTGGGCTTCGCAGGCTGGCCTGGCGCGACGCGGATCTCACCGTCCGCGAGCGTTGGCAGAGAGTTTGGGCGGCGGGCCGCTTCGAGCCCGGGGAGGCACCCGGCGCCCCGGTCGGCCTCGGCATGATCGGAGGCCGGCAAGGGGGATTCTGGTCCTGCCGGTCTGTCTGTCACGAAGGCGCCCTGCCGCGCCCCGTCGAGCCACCGCGGATTCGTCCACAGCCTGCGCCGGCCCGCTGGATCACGCGCTGGTTCGATCGTGAGCAGACGCCGAGAACAGCCTCGTCGGCATCAGGGGACGTCGCCCAGCCTTAGGCGCTTCGGCCGGGAGACTCGCTGTCGGGGAATGTCCGCTGTCAGGGAAGGTCCGCCGTCAGGGGAGGCATCCGGTGCAGATACCCCCGGTAAGGGGTACGCCGCCATCCTTGCCCAGCCTCAGAAGGCTGCGCGCCTTCTGCGTCCGCGCCATGGCCCTGCGCATCCGGACCGCTTCCCGTTCAGGCGGCTCCGTACCCTTGAGAGACGGCTTGGGTTCGGGATCGCGGCGGCGGCGTTGTGCCCCTTGAACCTCGCGCAGAAGGGCCCGGGCCTCCTTGCCCGCATCGACGATCCTGCGATCGTCTGCGGACCCTGTCTCGGCGAAAGCCGCCGTATCCGGTCCGATCAGGATCAGCCACGTGCCGAGGAGGAGGCGCAGGCGGCCGTCGCGCCATCCTTCCGGCCGGCGGCGTTCCGCGAACGGCGTGTCACGCATGGGAACGTCTCATGACCCTGATCTCCGGATGACCCATTTGAAAACGCGCTCCGCCGTGAGACGTCCCATCCGTGTTGCAGTGAGGCACTGCCGCACGGACCGCAGGCGGTCGTGTCGCACCTGCCGGTCGGCGGACGGCATCGGCCGAAAAGTCGGGTCGGTGAAATGACACCACCGATCTTGTCCATCGCCAGCGATGTCCGTTGAAGAAAATGCGTAAATTTCTCGGAAAAAATTAGCGTATTCCGCAGGTTTTCGAAGGCATGCGGTTGGGGTCATGTCAACGTTGTCTTCTGAACGGGACCGGAATCGATGGTTTCGATCATGGAAATCTTGATTGAGGTGGCGCAAAGCCTCGGCAACGGTTCCGTTCCCTGCGGCGTTGATGAGGCTGGTCCTGACGGTTACGTGCATCATCGTCCATTGAGGGGCTTCCCGTGACGATCGACATTTGTAGTACGAAAGCTAGTCATTCGGAGCGTCGCGTGGGTGCTATCAGGCGGTGTCTCAAGCTCCTGACATCGTGGCCTGTGCTCCGCCGGATGCCCGGCTCGCTCCTGATCGGCCTCGGTCTGGGAGCAACCCTGGCCTGGACTGTCCTCTTGTGCTGGATTGCCTATACTTTCGCGAGCCTCTTGCTGGGATGACCGCTGCACTGCAGCATGTCTGCCGCGCAGCACAATTTTGCCTTGTATTTAAACTTGTAAACCACGACAACTTAGGTAGTCTCCGGGGTGATCACGACGGTGTCACCATGCTTTTGATGTGTTTTATGTCTCTCGGCGCCGCAGCCAGCCGCGCTGTCAAATTGCCGGGGTTGCTCCTCATCGTGTCGCTGCTCGCGATCGCTATCGGTCTCGAGGGCGCGATGAGTCATCGTACCGCGACGACTGTTCTGGTCGACGCCGTCCTGATGCTGTTCGTAGTTGAATCGGCCTATGTCGCCGCGTCCGTGCTGTGGTTCCGCGCCGCTCAAGTGGGCCAACACCGCAAACTCTGACACGAAGGCGCCCGCTTCCCCGTGAAAGGTCCGGGCGGCCGATCCGCTCGCCATCTCCCCGCATACGATCTTGGCTGTCCTGCGACGCATTCCGGTCGAACGGGATGCGCCGTGGTCGCGTTGACCGCGTGATGGACGAGGGAGAGCAAGATGGATGGCGGGCTTATCTGGTTGAGCATTATCGGGGGCGCGCTGCTGCTGAGCGCGGCGGGCTACCTGTTCGCCTCTTGGGCCAAGGCGAGGCGGGGCGGCTGAAGCCGTACCGGTCGATGGCCACAACTGCCGCGTCCCGCAGGGTCGTCTTCAGGACCCACAATCGCTGGCGGAGCCGCGGTCCTGCGGCGGCCGGAATCTTCTGAGAACCATCGGGACCGATGACGACCATTCTGTACGCCCGGGTCTCGACCAGCGACCAGTCGAGCGACCATCAGTACGCGCAGGCGGTGGCGGCCGGCTTCACAATCGACACGGTGGTGGCGGACGATGCGGTGTCCGGCCTCACGACGTGTCTCCGCGACCGGCCGCAAGGGCGCCGCCTGTTCGATCTCCTGCGCCGGGACGACACCCTCGTGGTGCGCTGGGTCGATCGCCTGGGGCGCAACTACGTCGACGTCTGCGACACCTTGCGCGAGATGATGCGGCGCGGCGTCGTCGTCCGCACGGTCATCCACCGACTGACCTTCGACGGGGCCACGCAGGACCCGATGCAGCAGGCCGTGCGCGATGCCCTGATCGGATTCATGGCGGCGACCGCGCAGGCACAGGCCGAGGTCACCCGCGAGGCGCAGAAGGCCGGCATCGCCCAGGCCCGCGCGCGCTGCGATGCCTATCGCGGACGCAAGCCGAGCTTCAGCCGGGCGCAGTTCGAGGCGGTTCGCAATGCGTTGAGCCAGGGGACCGGGATCTCGGTCATCGCCGCCGCCACCGGCCTGAGCCGGCAGACGGTCTATCGCATCCGGGACAAGGCCGGGGATGCTGAGGCCGCCCTCGCGCGCTGGGCGTAAGCGCCGCAGCCCAGGCTCCCTTGGGCCGCTGCTTCGTATCGTCGCCTCGCGCGGAGGAGCGCGTGCGCTACCCTGGCACCCTGACGCAGCAGGGTGACTATGGGCGCGATGTCTCTTCTCGGCCTCACCACATTGGCGTTTCTCGCGCCGCTTCCGCCGCAACGGTTCGAGCCGCCGGTTCCGCCGCCGCGCGGGGTCGGCTTGACGATCTGCGCTGTGGCAGCCCTTCTCCTGGTGGTCACGGTGGTGCCGCTCAGCCTCGCCTTGGCCGACAAGTGGGCCATGGACGCCGACGCTGAGGCTTGTCGCGCCGAGGGCGGGCGCTTCGTTCCGGTCGTCTCGGCTGGCGGCCGACACTACCGTTGCGAGCGTCCGCGATCGTAGGAAGCGCGCAGGCGCCCGCTTCAGAAATCCGCGTGGATGCGTGTCCCGAAGAAATTCGCCGGGCCGCGATCCCGGTTGTAGGCCGGGTTCTGAACATGCTGGTAATTTAGCGACAGGGTCAGGGTCCTGTTGAGGCTGAAAGCGTAATAGACCTCCACGGCGCGCTCGGGGGCGTAGTTGAGGCGTCCGTCGCCGATCAGCAGGCCAAGGCCGCCATTGGCGAAGAAGGCGCGATGGCTCGGCGAGATCCCGTTCATCGAAGTGCCGAGGCCCACGGTGTCGGCGGGGCGGCCCCAGGCGGTGCCCTTCAGCGAGACGCCGCCCGACACCGACCGGTCGATATCGGTGAAGGACAGGCTCTCGGTGCGGCCGTCATTGGCGCTGAACCGGGCGAACACCCCGAGGTCGGGTGTCACCGCCTGCTCCAAGTTGAGGTAGAAGCCGGTCTTGCGCCGGGCGGCGCGGGTGGCGGCCGCTGCGTCGTTGATGTCGCCGAACACGCCCGCCTGGGTCAGCGCCACCACATCGCGAAAGTCGGCGGTGTTACCCACGTTGGTGAAGAACCCGATCCGCAATTTGCCGGGCTGGTCGAGCCCCGGCAGCACGTGGCGTTCCTCGAACTCGATGGTGGTCCCGGAGCGCCGGAAGACACGCGGGTCGAGGACGTCGCTCGACGGTTCCTTCGGCACTTGCGTGTAGGCTGCGCGGATCGCGAATGCGGCGCGGTTGTACTCGACCATCACACCCTGCGTGAAACCCGGCAGGTTGGCGGGAAAGTCGTAGGCGCCCGAGGCCCAGATGCCCCAGTTCATGAAGTCCACCCGTGGATCGTGGGCGTAAACGTTGCCGTCGAAGTAATCCCCCAGGGCGAACTTGCCCGCCACCACGGTGATCCGCTCGATGTCGCGCCGGGTCGCCACCTGATTCGGACCGTCCGGCACGTCCTCGGTCTCGCCGCCGAGGCCGAAAGTCTGGCGCACGAAGTAGCGGTTGGAGCGCAGCTTCGGGAACGGTGCGCCGGCCTTCTGCGCCTCGCCGTTGACGAAGCCCGCCACCCCGAGGGTCCGGCTCAGGCCGAAGCCCTGCGAGAATTCCGGGTTGTAGTAGAGTTCCGTGCCCTCCAGGAGCTTGAGGCCCACAAAGGCGGTGGCGGTGGTGGTCGCCTGGACCTGATTCCCGATCAGGCTCGCCGGACCCGTATAGGGCGCCCGGAAGCCGGGTACGCCCTGCGCGACCAGCGTCGTCTGGCCGTGAAGCGAGAAGCGGTCGCCGGAGCCGTCGCCGGGATCGTGCGGGGCGACCTCATCGACCTCCGGCGGCAGCACGAAGCCGCCCGGATGCCAGGACAGGCGCGCCATCATCTGGTGCGCGGTGTTCGCCGCCACGGTGGAGACCGGGCCGCCGGCGAGGCCCGGAACGACGCCGAGATGGAAGCGGCCGCTGCTGCCGAGGTCGAGATAGCGGTAGTCGATGCCGAGGGCGAGGTGGTCGGTCACGGCGAACTGCACCCCGGCCCCGAGGGCGAAGCCGAGGCCGGAGCGGTCTGCCCGCGCCATCGGCGCGAGGCCGCCGTCGGGACCGGGATAGCTCGCCAGGACGCGGGTGCTCGCGCCGGCAAGGCCGAAGCTCGCATAGACCAGAGCGCGCTCGAAGGCGTAGCCGAGGCGGCCCCGCACGGTGCCGTAGAGATCGGTCTTTGCCCGGATCAGGCCGGCGGCGGGGTCGCCGTCCGCTGTGACGCCGAGGGCCGGCAGCAGGACGGAGCGTTTCAGGTTGGCGCCCGCAACGTCGGCCTCGACGCCGTGGACCCAGGGACCGGTCTGCCAATTGTAGCCGGCGAACACGCCGCCGACCACCGTGGTGGCGTTCCGGCCGAGGTCGGACCGTCCGGTGCTGTCGCCCGTCTTGAAGGCCGGAACTGGCCGCCCACCGATGGTCGTGCCGCGAAAATTGGTGGCGCCGTAGGAATTGCCGGCGCTGCCCTCGACCCCGAGATAGGGACCCGACCAGTCGACGAAGGCCGGATTGGCCGGCGCGGGGCGTGGCGCGCCGAGATCGGCCGCCAGGGCGCCGGATGCGACTGCCAGCGTGAGCAGCGCCAGGCCCACGGGCGCTCGCTGGTTCGGGCCTGCGCTGCCGAAGCGATTCGATCTCAGCATATCGCCCCCCAGCGTTCAGGTCCGCGACGGGTATAGGCGATGCTATAACTGTGACAATGATGTTTAACGGGCACGCTGCAGGATCGACCGCGCTGTTGCCGAAACGCCGCAAAACGGGTCGTATCACCCTCCGTTCGCTCGTTTCGACCCCTATAAAGACAATCGGAACCGACGCTCTAAGCGCCGCGTGCGAAGCCCGGATGACGCCACGCCCGCGTCGTCTGTCCGTGTCCAACTGCCGGACCCGCCCCCTGTGTGACGACGCGTACGGGCATTATCCCGAACCGACGCCCCTCCGGTTTCGGTCCCGTCGAGCGCCGCCCCCCATTTGGGGGATGCCGGCGACCGGAACCGCCTCTAGCCTGGACATCTCCAAGGCTCAGGACCGTCTCGACCCGCAGGGGTTTACCCCTGCGGGTCCTTTTCCCGGTCTCCGGCGGGTTCGGCCGCCGAGTCTCCCGTCCGTTGCCGACGACCGATGTCAGGCGTCGCCGCCGTCGATCCGTGCGATGAGGGCGGTCAATTCGCCGATGCGCAGGCGCAATCCCTCCCGCGTGCTCTCGTCGGTGTCGCGCAAGGCGTAGCCGTCGACGAACTGGCGCTTCTCCGTGTGTGCCTCCTGACCCATCGCCTCAAGTTCTGCGATCAGGCGTTCGCGCTCGGCCAGATACTGCGTCTTCCGGTCATCCATGGCAGGCATGATCATCCCTCCGGTGGCAGGCTTTCACGAGAAGAGGCGCCGCCTCGATCGCCTGGCCCGATCGCCGGCGGGCCTGGCACCTGAAACGCCAGACCTGACCCGCCGGTTCATGCGCCGGGCAGCCTCCATCGTGGCCCGTGCTGTGACGACATTGTGCAAAGCATCCGCCGGTACCGGAACCATAAAGCCTTCTGACTGTTTGTTCGACGACCCAAGCTCGAAGACCCTTTCCCCGCCCGGCTCACGCCGAGGCGGGTTTTTTTTCGGATCGACGAAGCCTGACCAACCACTTTTCGAATGACCCCGCCTCGAATTGCCGTGGCTGGAACCGCTTCCGAGGGCAGAATCGCTATCATTTGATAGAAATCACGTCTTCGTCAAACAGTCACACAAGGAGAAGCATTGTGCGATCTGAAGCAAATATAATGCATCTTCTTGGGTTACGGTAGAAATTCTAGGCAAAGGTAGGCTATTAACAGCCCCTTAAGTTCCGTCTAGCTACCGTCGTGCCGGTCAGAGTTCGGAGATCTCTCGTGGCATTGCTCGCGCGATTCAGCATCATCACCAAACTGATCGCCGTGGTGGGGCTGATCGGGCTCATTGTCAGCGGTTGCCTCTGGTACGCGACCACTCAGATGTCGGTCATCGACAGTGCCTACACCCGCTTCGTCGCCCAGGATACGAAGGCCATCGCCGATCTGAGGACTGTAAACCGACTGATCTTCACCTTGAGCTACTTCAACTTCCGCAACATCGCGGAGGTGAGCCCCGAGGAAATGCTCCGGACGGATAAGGGATTCGACGAGGCGACCGAGCGCCTGAACCGGGTGCTGGTCGAATTGCGCGACGAGGCACCGAGCTTCGCACCGAGAATCGATACCCTCAAACAGAAGATCAACCGCTTCGTCGCCGACAGCTCCGAGGCCAGGACCCTGGCGAGCAGCGGCCTGAAGACCGAGGCCGTCGCCCTGCTGCACCAAGCCGTCGACCCGACCTTCGACGCCATGGTGGCGGAGGGGGCGACCCTCGGGCGGGACATGCGAACCTTCGTCGATGACGGTGCGCGTGATCTCACGGCGATGACGGAGCAGACGCGGACGAACACCCTGTTGCTCGGCGGATTCGGGCTTCTCGCCGGCGTGCTGGCAGCCGGTTTCGTCGCCGTGTTCGGCATAACCCGGCCGATCCGCCGGCTGGTCGAGGCGTTGCGGCGGATGGCGGCCGGCGACAGCGAGGCCGTCATCCTTGGTCGCGATCGGCGTGACGAGGTCGGCGCCGTGGGCCGCGCGGTCGAAGACATCCGCGCCCTCGTCGCCCGAAAGGCCGCCGAGGAGACGGAGCGCCAGCAGATTGCCGATGCGGCGGCGGCGGCCGAGCGCCAGCGCACCATGCACGAATTGGCCGATGGCTTCGAGGCGGCCGTGGGCTCGATCATCGGGACGGTCTCGGCCTCGGCCGGCGCCCTGCAGGAGACCGCCGAGACGATGAGCGCGAACGCGGCCCGTACGACGGACCAGTCCGTGGCCGTGGCGGCCGCGGCCGAGGAAGCGGCCTCGAACGTCGGTACGGTGGCGGCGGCGGCCGAGGAACTCGGCTCCTCCGTTCAGGAGATCGGCCGTCAGGTCGACGGCTCCGCAAACCTGGCGCTGCGGGCCGTCGAGGAGGCGGCGCAGACCGCCGGTCTGGTCCAGGACCTCAGTACCGCCGCCGCCCGGATCGGTGACGTGGTGGCCCTTATCACCAGCATCGCGGGCCAGACCAATCTGCTGGCGCTCAACGCCACCATCGAGGCGGCCCGTGCCGGGGAGGCCGGGCGCGGCTTCGCCGTGGTCGCCGCAGAGGTCAAGGAGTTGGCCAACCAGACCACCCGCGCCACCCACGAGATCGAGGAGCAGATCGGCCGCATCCAGTCCTCGACCGAGCACGCGGTCGGGGCGATTCGCACCATTTCGGGGCGGATCGGGGAGATCAGCCACATGACGACGACGATCGCGGCGGCGGTGGAGGAGCAGGGCTCGGCGACACAGGAGATCGTCCGCAACGTCGCTCAGGCGGCCGCCGGCACCGGCGAGGTCACCGAGAACATCGCGGGCGTCGCTCACGCGGCCGATCAGACCGGGGTCGCGGCGCGGCGCGTTCTGCATTCGGCCTCCGACCTGACCGTCCAGTCGGAGCAACTCTCGCGGCAGGTCAGTCGCTTCCTGGAGACGGTCCGGGCGGCGTGAGGTCGCTATTGGATTCTACGGGCGCCCGGGGCGTCGCGAAGCGCGAGGGCGGACGGCTGACGAAACGGGAGCCGGCGAACAGGAAGCGCCACGGCGTTTCCACCGCGCGGGAGATTCCGATCCGGCGATCGGCGATCCAGTCCGGTACCCCGTGCGCGGCGGAGAGCCGAAAGGGCGGCTCTTCGAGGGACAGGCCGTCGAGAGCGGGGGTGACGCCGAGCGCCTGACACAGGCGCCCCGGCCCGGCACAGAGCAGGCGCGGCGGGGTGAGTCCGCGCCGTTCGGCCATGGCGGCGAGCCCATGGCGCGGCTCCAGTGCGCGGATCAACACGGCACTGCCCGGTTCGCAGACCAGGTTGAGGCACCAGTGCATGCCGTAGGAACGGTAGACGTAGGCGTGCCCCGCCGGCCCGAACATGCTCGCGTTGCGCCGGGTCGGGCCGTTGACGCTGTGCGAGGCCGGGTCGCTGGAATCATAGGCCTCGGTCTCGACGATGGTTCCGCCGATGCCGTCCACCTGCAGGTCGCAGCCGATCAGGGCGGCGGCCACCTGCGGCGCCGGTCGCGCGAAGAAGCCGGCCGGGAGGGGCCGTCCCAGGGTGTCATCCGCCAGCATCACGCGCCGGGTCCGGCACCCTTGGCCGGACCCAGGCTCGCGCGGGTCCGCTCCAGTCCCTCCGGGCCGAGGTCGAGGGCCAGGCGCACCGCCCGCTCCACATAGGCCTGCGGCGTCAGTCCGGAGGCCTTCGCCGCGCGGGAGACTTCCAGGCCGAGGCCGAGATCGAGGGGAATCGCGCTGGTTCGCGACGGGGGCGCCTCGGACGCAGCGACGGGAGCCATGGGCGCCTTTGCCAGGGCGGCCGGGGAAGCGGCGGCCCGCAGGGCGGCGGTGCCGGTGAGGAGCGGTGCCGCTGGGCTTTCCGAACGCGCCGATGGCAGGCCGAGCGCCTCGCGCCGGCCCTGCGCCGCCAGCCGGTCGGCGCGCTCGTTGCCGACCTCGCCAGTATGGCCCCGGACCCAGGTCCAGCGGACGTCGCGCCGCGCCGCGAGGGCATCGAGTTCCTGCATCAGCTCGACGTTCTTCACCGGCCCCGTCGCCGTGCGCCAGCCCTTGGCCTTCCAGCCCCGCATCCATTCGGTCACCGATTTGATGACGTACTGGCTGTCGCAGCGCATCTCGATCTGCGCGCCCTCGGGAAAGTAGCGCAGGGCATTGATCGCCGCCGTCAACTCCATGCGGTTGTTGGTGGTGGCGCGGTCGCCGCCGCAGAGCTCGACCCGTCCGGTCTCAGCTTCGATCACCACGCCCCAGCCGCCGGGGCCGGGATTGGGATCGCATCCGCCGTCCGCATAGGCGATGGTTCGCATGGGTTCGCTTCGACCTGTTCACGATGGGCCCGCCCTGGGATCGGGCGGCGCCGGGGCTTCCGGGCGCCGCCCATAACACGGGGACGTGCTCCGACGGCAGCCGTTTCAGGTGCGGGCGGGGTCGATGCGGTAGCGGATCGGCTTGAAGCTGTTGTTGTTGGATTGTAGCGCCGAGCAGGCGGTGAGACCGATGACGAGGTCGCATTCCGCCTCGAAGGTCACGTGATCACCGGCCCGGCTCAAGGGAGGCTCGACCTTCAGTTCGCCGGTGCTGCCGTCGACGGTGACGTTCATGAACACGTTGAAGGCGACCGGAATCCGGTCCGGCACGATGCCGTAGGGAGCGAGCGCCGCCGCGAGGTTGCCGAAACAGCCGCGATGCGGGTGGGCATCGCCATAGATGATCCGGAAGGTGTCGGCCGAGCACGGCGTGAGCAGGAAATCGTGCCGCCCCACCGTATCCTCGACGATGCGCAGGAGCACGTTCGAGCGGTTCGAGTAGATTGGATCGCCGGAGGTCAGATAGATCCGGCTGGCATAGTCGAGCGTCCGGCCCGACGAGATGACCTCGTCGAGGTCGCCGCGCACGAAGGCCAGAAGGTCGGCCACCTGTTCGCCCTGCGGGTCGATCACCGTCAGACGCTCGCCCTTGTCGAGGGTGAAGGCCACGCCGGAGCGCGGTGCGATCTCGTGGGTTTGCGCCTCAGGCGGCATCGCGGCTCTCCCGGGGTCCGTCCTGCTTCGTTCCGCCCGGAGCCGTGCCCGATGCCTTGCGACCCTGAAAGGGGCAGACCCAGTCGGCTCCGACGACCCGGCCGCTGTACTGGCGCGCTTCCGAGGCGTCGCCGTGGCGCACCAGCATCGGGTTGATCGATCCGGCGAGTGCCTCGTCGCGGGACAGGATGGCAGCCCGCAGTTTCTCGTAACGGCCTTCGGCCCGCAACTGCTCGAATTGAGCCCGCAGGTTGAACACGAGCACCGGGTGCGTGAAGCGCCGGGCCGGCCGGCTCGCGCCCGGATGCATGCCGACCACGAAGAAGGCTTCGCCCCCGAACGAGAGCGAGAAGTGCGGATCGTCCGGGTCGGCCTCCACGCGGCTGTCGTAGCGCTGTCCCAGGAAGGCGTCCTTGTCCGAGAGCGACTGGACCCTGTCCCAGAGATGCCGCTCGAACGCTTCCTCGTCGATCGCGTTCGGTCCCTCGAACACCACGGCGAAGCTCTGGAACAGGTCCGGCTTGTCGCGATAGCGGCAGATGAAGGCAAGCAGCGCCGGATAGAGACGCGGATCGTCCCAGCCCGAAGCGATGTTGCGGGCCACCACGATCTTCATCTGGCCCTTCGACAGGGCGGACTTGGCACCGACACAGGGGAACGGCTGGCTTCGGATGAAGTCCTGGAACGCAACGGCCAGGGGATGGTCATTGTCGTCGGAGGGAAGCTCCAGGGGCAGGCGAATGGCCGGCAGCTGACCGAAGGGAAGAGGATCGGCGAAGGCGTGGTCCATCGGGGGCAGATGCATAAGAACTCGACGCTCGAGAAACGCGGACAATCCACCCGCAGCGGCCGATCCCGGATCGAAAAATCCGGGTCGATCCCTGTGGGGGGTGCTGGCGTGAACCGGAGGCGGGGAGGGGAGTTCCGCGAACGCGACCGGATGGCACGCGGTGTCCACAGGGTCGGTGTCGCGGCATCAGCCCACCGCTGAGGCAACAAACCGCCCTTGAGACAAGAAACCACGGACGATGCCGAAAACCGGGGGTCGAGAGGTGTGCGGGCAAACGAACCTTCTCCGGCATCAGGCATTGAACCCGCGATGCTGCCAGGCGGGCCCTGAACCCAGTGATATCGTACCGATGAACACCCCGTCCGGAACCCGCGTCCCAGATCCTTCGGAACAGGGGCCTTCCGAACAAGGTCTCCCCGAAAAAAAGCCTTCGGCGAAAGGTCGGCTGGCGAAAGGCACCCTGCGGGCGCTGCGCCTGCTGGCCAAACCCGTTCGCCGGTCCCAGGGCAAGGCCGGGACTGTGATCGAGACCTATCGGGGCTACGGCTCACGCGAACAGGTCTTCCTGATCGGCCGTGTGTTTCGCCAGTCGCAGCGCGCCGGCGACGCCCCGAATGTGGGCTGGGCCGCCGAACTGCGTGACATCCGGCGCCGGATCACACGCCGGAAGGTCGCCGGCGCGGTCCTGACGGCACGGTTCTTCGGCTGCGAGGAGCAGGTGGTTACCGATCGCGACGGCTATTTCCGCATCCATCTGCATCCGCGCCTGCCGGCTCCGCCAGAGGCATCCTGGCACCCGATGGACCTCGATCTTGCCGGCCCGGTCCCGGTGCGCGCGAAAGGCCAGATCTTCATCCCGTCCGCCGAGTGCCGGCGGGTGGTGATCAGCGATATCGACGACACGATCATGCGAACCGGCGTCGCCAACAAGGCCAAGATGCTGTGGCGCCTGTTCGTCGAGGATGCTGAGAACCGGGTCGCCTTCCCGGGCGCCGCCGCCCTCTATCGCGCGCTGTATACAGGACCGTCGGGCGCCGAGGGCAATCCGATGCTGTACGTTTCGAGGGCGCCCTGGGGCATCTACGACATGCTCAGCGAGTTCTTCGCCATGCACCGGATTCCCGTCGGACCAGTGCTGTTCCTGCGCGAATGGGGGCTGTCCTGGACGAGCCCGCTGCCGCGCCGGGCGGAGGACCACAAGCGCGATCTGATCGAGCGCATGCTGGCGCTCTACCATGACCTGCCCTTCGTGCTGATCGGCGATAGCGGCCAGCACGATCCCGAGGTCTACGCCCAGATCGTGGCGGCTCATCCCGGCCGGGTGGCGGCGGTCTATATCCGCAACGTCTCGCGGGATGCCGGGCGCCTTGAGGAAATCGCCCGGCTGGCCGAGGTGGTCGAGGCGGCCGGCAGCAGCCTTGTGCTAGCCGCCGACAGCTTCGCAATGGC
The DNA here is from genome assembly GCF_001423325.1 of Methylobacterium sp. Leaf113. Classification (NCBI taxonomy): domain Bacteria; kingdom Pseudomonadati; phylum Pseudomonadota; class Alphaproteobacteria; order Hyphomicrobiales; family Methylobacteriaceae; genus Methylobacterium; species Methylobacterium sp. Leaf113. Next base: position 75,747 of record NZ_LMNJ01000005.1, on the reverse strand, counting down.
CGAGCACGCCGCCGAGCGCGGGCTGATCGGCCGAGACGCCGTCGATGAAGTCCTGCGCGAATGGAGCGCCGACGGGACGGTCCCGCAGACGCGCCGACATGCCGGCCGCCTGCGCGCCCGCGCGCTCCGAAAGATTCTCGGCGGGGCCGGAGCGACGCCCCCGAACCTCGTCGTCGAGCCCGGCCGGTCCGATCCGCCGAACTGAGAGCGGGGCGTTCTCGGCCATTGTGCAGAGGTTCCAAGCGGGACCATCATCACCGCCCCGGACCACCGCTCTCGACGTTCTCGATCATCCGGTAGGAACGGTCGGCGCCATGTCGCTCGATCGCCATCCAGCACATTCACGCCTCGGCGGCGGATCACGGCATAACGATCAACCCGTTCATTGCCATGTCGGTGATCTCCGACAGGAGTGAGCCCAAAACCGAAAGCCGCCGGATGACCCCGCCCGCGCCCATCGTCACGCTCTCAGCCAACCTTCTGGCCGACCTGCCCGATGCTCGGTCGGGCGAGGTCTTCACCGAATTCCTCGCGCGTCCCGGATTCCGGATCGAGCGGATCGTCTCCCACGGCCAGGTCACGCCGCAGGATCAGCCCTATCGGCAGGACCATGACGAGTGGGTGCTGCTCCTGGCGGGCGCGGCACGGGTGGCCATCGGGGACGCGGAGATCGTACTGGTGCCCGGCGATCCCCTGTTCATCCCGGCCGGTACCACCCATCGTGTTACCTTCACCGATCCGGACCGGCCCACCATCTGGCTCGCGATCCATCTCGGCGAAACGGGGATGCCGACCGGGACCTGAGCCGGGCCGGCCGAGGTCTCAGATCGCCGCCGCCGGATCGCCGCCGAGGGGATTGCCGGCATCCTCGTTGCGCGTATCCCCGTCACGCATATCCGCGGCGTGCCGATCCCGGCGCGTGCGGCTGCCGCGATCGAGCAGCGAGCGGCCCAGTGCCCGGAAGGGCGCGGTAAGGCGGCGCGCATCGTCGGCTCGCTCCATGAAACGCTCGCCGTTGCGGATTTCCTTGTCGAGGCGCGCCATGGTGCGGGCCAGCGCCGGATCCTCGTCGTCGAGCCAGACCTCCACCGTGCGGGCGAAGGCGATGACCACGCCCTGGAGCTTGAGGCGGCCGAGTGGCCCCTCGGTGTTGATGCCCGCGGCGGCCAGCATGAAGCGGTGCGAGTTCAGCGCGACCCCGTTCAGGGCCAGCATGGAGAGCGGGTCGCCACGCAGGGCGTAGGAGATTCGGCGCAGGGCCTCCTTGTAGGGCGTCATCGCGTCGAGACGGCGCATCAGCACATCGAACAGGCGCTCGCGGGTCGGTTCGTCGGCGAGATCGCTCGTGTCGCCCTCGAGCACCTTGCGGTCGATGATGCGGGACAGGCCCCCGAGTACCGCGCCCTTGGAGGGGAACAGATCGCGGAACTCGGCCAAGCTCAGGCCAGCCTCCCGGGCGATGTCGCCGACCTCGATGTCGTTCCAGGGCTGCTCGGCCGCGAGCTGCATCAGCGCCTCGACGGCGGCCTCGCGCGGTGGACGTTTCGGCTCGGCTGGCGCCGCCGCGTCGGTGGACCGGGTCTCGGTCTCGGGTATCTCGGTCTCGGGCATCTCGGTATCGGGCTTGGGAGAGCCGGGGCGTTTAGCCATGGTCGTACGATCCTCGTCCAATCAGACCCTGATGTAGGGTGGCGGAGCCGGATCGTCAGGTCCGCCTCAGCCAGCGAGGGCACCGGCGCGGCGCCGCGCCGCGTCCACCGCCTCGCGCATCAGGTCCGGCAGGCCACCGGGACGCATCAGCACGGCCAACGCCTCGGCGGTGGTCCCGCCCGGCGAGGTCACGTCCTGGCGCAGGGCGCCGGCCTCGCGGGGATTGGACTCGAGCAGAGCCCCGGCCCCCGAGACGGTGGACCTGGCGAGCCGCGCGGCCATGTCGGCCGGCAGGCCGGCGGCCACGCCCGCCTGCGCCATGACCTCGGCCAGGAGGAAGACGTAGGCAGGTCCTGAGCCCGACACGGCTGTCAACGCGTCGATGAGGGCCTCGTCGTCGAGCCATTCCACCAGGCCGACGCTGGCGAGAAGTGCCTGCGCCTGCGCCCGCTGCTGCGCGCTGACGGCGGTGCTGGCCACGGCGCCGGTCGCGCCTCGGCCGATGCTGGCCGGCAGGTTCGGCATCGCCCGTACAATGGCGCGGGCGCCGGGCAGGCGGTCGCGCAGGTTGGTAAGGGTCTTACCCGCCAGGATCGACACCACCAGGGTGTCCGGCCCGATCAGCGGCGCGAGACCGGCGGCTGCGCCCTCCAGGCCCTGCGGCTTCATGGCGAGCACCAGCGCCTCGGAGACCGGCGGCTCGGCCGGATTCAGACTCAGCCCCCGCGCGGCGCAGAGCACTCGAATCTCCGGCGGGGCCTGCGGATCGATGATCGTGGTTCGACGCGGGTCGAGGCCGCCCGCGAGCCAGCCGGCCAGCATGGCGCCCCCCATCTTCCCGGCCCCCACGAGGGTGAGCGACCGGGGCAGTGCGGCGTCAGGCGCAGCGGTGTCGGGACGGGAATTTGCGCTCACGCCTCGCCTTCGGTCTCGAACAGCACCGCATCGAGGGCCTCGCGGGCCGACTTGCCGGCCCAGAGCACGAACTGGAAGGCTTGGTAGTAGCGCTCACAGGCGTCGACAGCGGATTTCAGCATCATGGTGCACTGACCCTGCGTGGGGGCGGCGCCCCCGGTGAGGAGCAGCGAGTGGCGGAACATCACCACGTTGTCCGTCGACCACAGGTCGAAATGCCCGACCCACAATTGCTCGTTGACCAGGGAGACCAGGGTCAGGATCTCGGTGCGGCGGCGCTCCGGGACCTTCAGGTCGAAGGCGGAGGCGACGTGCAGCGCCTCCACGTCTTCGATCCAGGTGAACGCCACATGGTAGTCGGCCCAGCGCCCGGCGACGGAAACAGACATCTCGTCGGTCTCGGCCCGGTCGAAGATCCAGTCGCGCAGCGACGCGAGGCGCTCGACGATGTCGAGGGGATGCTCGTGCCGATCGTGATCTTCGATGTGGAGTTGGGTCATGGCGGTCCAATATGTCGATCTGGGCGAAGATCGGCGAAGTCGTTGTGAAACTCACGCCAGAGGCCGGCACCGCCCGGATCCCGATTTGCACCTGACACACCCGGTCGGGGTGCGGCAGGCGCGGATTCTGTTCGGTTCAGGGTGGTTCGAGTCGGGAGCGAATCAGGTCATGACCCACTATAGACCGGGCTGGACTCGCGTTTCAAAGCGGCCCGGGAAGCCGGTGAACAGGAAAGCGACCGTCCACCGTTCCTTCCTGTGTACAAGCGTGACGGCGACCGAAGGGGCGCGAATCAACCTGGAATCAGATGGCCTCGCTGGCTCCGGCCACCGGCGCGGCGCCGACCTTTGCCTCCAGGGCGGTGATCCGGGCGGCCAGGGCGTCGTTCTGGCTGCGCAGTGCCGAGACGAGGTCGCGCAGGACGTCGAGTTCCTCTCGCGACGCGATGTCCATGTCGCGGATCAGGCGCTCGACCTGGGCCTTGAACACCGTCTCCGCCTCGCGGCGCACGCCCTGGGCGGCTCCGGCGGCGTCGGTCATCAGGCGGGCGAAATCGTCGAACAGCCGGTTCGAGCCTTGCATCGTCGTCTCCCGAAGCTTTGAGGTCACCATCCGTCCGTGACGGCCACGAGACCGGCGCCTGTGGGCACCGACATAAGAATCGGCGGGTCTCCCGGCAATGAGTTTCCCGGCACTGCCGGTTCGGGCCCTGACGAGTCCTGACGCCCGGTTTGGGCGGACGGGCGCTCCGAAACAGCCATTTACAAATCCCCACCGCGCCGGGCCTTCGGGGACGGTGCGCGGCGGTGCATACTCTCGAGCCGACAAATCCGCCCGGGTGCGGAGACAGCCGCGACGCTCGGGACCCTGACGCCGATGACCACGACCCAGCCGCATATCCTCCTCGTGGAGGATGACCGCGAGATCAGCGCCCTGGTGGCGCGCTACCTGCGGGCCAACGAGTGCCGGGTCAGTCTCGCGGGCGACGGGGCCGCCATGGACAAGGTGCTGGCCGATGCTCGCGTCGACCTCGTCGTGCTCGACCTGATGCTCCCCGGCGAGGACGGCCTGAGCCTGTGCCGCCGCCTGCGGGCCGCCTCCGGCATTCCGATTCTGATGCTCACCGCCAAGGCCGAGGAGATCGATCGGATCATCGGGCTCGAGATCGGCGCCGACGACTATCTCGGCAAGCCGTTCAATCCGCGCGAACTCCTGGCGCGCATCCGCGCCATCCTGCGGCGCGGCTCCGCGGCGGAGGCGGAAACCGAGGAGGGCGTGCGGCGCCTGCACTTCCTCGGCTGGACCCTCGACATCTCCCTGCGCCAACTCCTCAGCCCCGAGGAGGCCCGCATCGCCATCACGGGCGCGGAGTTCGACCTGCTTCACGCCCTCTGTCTGCGCCCCGGCCGGGTGCTGTCCCGCGACCAGCTTCTCGACCTGACGCAGGGTCGCGCGGCCGGCCCCTTCGAGCGCAGCATCGACGTCCTGATCAGCCGCATCCGTCAGAAGATCGAGCCGGATCCGCGCAACCCGGAGATCATCCGCACCATCCGCTCCGGCGGCTACCTCTTCACGCCCGAGGTGACGCGCACATGAGGGCGCCCTGGACCCGCCTGCGCACTTTGGTGCCGTCGAGCGTCGCCGGACAGATCGCCCTGCTCATCGTCGCCGCCGTGGTTCTGGCGCACGCGATGGCGACGCTGGCGTTCTTCACCCTGCGCGAGCCCTGGCGGCCCGACGATCATCCCGGCGTGGCCGCAACCCGCCTCGCGACGGTCGCCCGTCTCCTCGACGGCGCCGCCCCTGCCGACCGCCCGGCGCTGCTGGCCAACGCGGCCCGGATGTTGCCGACCCTCCGTATCGAGCCCTGGGATGGCACCGGCCCGGAGACCGGTCGTTCCGAAGCGACGGGCGGCGACCGTCTTGGTGACCGTCTTGGTGACCGGCCTGGCGACCGGCTCGGCGACCATTCCATGGTCCAGCGCCTGCGCGACGGCTTCGGCCGCCCCCTCGGCATCACCGACCTGTGGGCGGATCGGCGTCCGGCCGATACGCCGGCGGGCGTCCGCGTCGGCCTCGTCACGCCCGCCGGTGCCCGCCTCTCCGCCCTGGTGCCGGACGACGACCGGCCGCCGATGCGGCAGGGGGCCATCATCTTCACCTTCGTGTTCCTGGCCGTCGCCGTCTCGCTGATCTCGCTGTGGGCGACGCGGGCACTCACGGCTCCCCTGGCCCGCCTCGCCGAGGCGGCGGACGCTTTCGGCACCCGCATGAACTTTGTGGACCTGCCCGAGAACGGCCCGCGCGAGGTCGTCACGCTGTCCCGTGCCCTCGATCGGATGCGGGCGCGCGTGCGCCGCCTCGTCGACGACCGGACCCAGATGCTCGCCGCCATCAGCCACGATCTCCGCACGCCGATCACCCGCCTGCGCCTGCGTGCCGAGTTCATCGAGGACGACCACGCCCGGAGCATGACCCTGCGCGACCTCGACCAGATGAACGGGCTGGTGGAGGCGGCCCTCTCCTTCGTGCGCGACGGACAGAGCCCCGGCGGAGGCGCGCGCATCCTGGTCGACCTCGCCTCCATCGTGCAGACCGTCGCCGACGAGTTCGCGGATATCGGCGCCGATGTCCGGGTCGACGAGACCCGTCACGTGCTGGTCCAGGGGCGCCCGGACGAGCTTCAGCGCGCGATCGTGAACCTCGTGGACAACGCCGTGAAGTATGGCGGCGCGGCGCGGCTCACGGTGACGCAGACCGAGCGGGGCATTGCCGTCGACATCAGCGACGACGGTCCGGGCATCCCGGAATCCGAGCGGGACGCCATGCTCCAGCCCTTCGTCCGCGGCGACCGGGCCCGCAACCTCGACACCGCCAGCGGCTTCGGCCTCGGGCTGTCGATCGTTCTCGCCATCGTGGATTCGCACGAAGGGCGCTTCACCCTGCGCAACCGGACCCCGCGCGGCCTGACCGCCCGGATCGAGCTGCCGCGCGCCGCCGCGGCCTCCCCGTCGAACTCCCCGGCAGAGGCCACCCACCGCGCCGCCGCCGAATGAGTACCGCCCGCCGGCCGTGAGGGCGCGAAAAAGGCCCGAACCACGCGGGCCGGGCCTTCGAATAGGATTCTTCGGAACGTCGGGCGCTCGCGCGCTCGATCATGCCAAGTCGTCAGGCAATCAGCAGCGCGGGCCGCCGGAGGTCTGGCCGTATTGCTGGACCGGGAAGTTCTGCTGGTTGGCGTTGCCTTCGGCGGCCGAGCTCTCGGCGCAGCGGCCGGTCGCCGGGACATTGTAGGAGCGGATGGAGCCCGTCGTGATGTCGTCGTAGCGCGACGCGGGCACCTCGCCATAGGCCGGGGCGGCGCGGTCGAACGCGAAGCTTCCGGTCGCCGGAGCCGCGATGGCAAGAACCGAAGCGACAACGAGGGCGGAAAGACGGGTTTTCATCTGGCTAGATAACTCCTGCGTGAGGCGAAGACTTTAGTTGTTTTCGTCTCGACTGAGACGGGAGTGATATAGGGGTCGTCTTGGCAGGTTGACGTGTCGCTTCGCACGTGGCGCCCGCGGGGGTCGCACGGTCCATCTCGGCGCGCGAGCGGGTTCGTGCAGGCGCCCTCAGAACTCCATGTCGAGTTCCTCGATCTCGTCGGGCTCGCGCGCCGCCGCCTCGGCCCATTCCTCCATCAGGAGCCAAGCGAGGATGGTGTCGCGATAGGCGGCGGTCCGGCCCGAGAGGGGGACGTCGTAAGTGCGGAAGCGCGTGCAGACGGGGGCGAACATCGCGTCGGCGAGGCTGGGGGTCGCCCCGAACAGGAACGGGCCCTCGTAGCGGTCGAGGCACTCGTCCACGATGGTGATGACGCGCTCGATATCGCCCCGGGCGCCATTGAAGATCCTGAAGTTGGGATGGCGGCCCTTCAGGTTCATCGGAAGCGCCGAGCGCAGGTTGATGAAGCCGCCATGCATCTCGCCCGAGATCGAGCGGCAATGGGCCCGCGCCACGTCGTTCCTTGGCAGGAACCCGGCCTCGGGCCGGATCTCGTTGAGATACTGCGCGATCGCGAGGGTATCCCAGACGATGATTTCGCCATGGACGAGGCGGGGAACCAGGAAGGAGGGCGACAGGTGCAGAAGCTCGGCGCGGGTCGAGGCGTCGTTTCCGGAAAGCAACTCCGTCTCGAAGTCGATCCCGGCCATCCGGCAGACCAGCCAGCCGCGCAGCGACCACGACGAATAATTCCGGCTCGAAATGGTCAGCGTGGCCGCAGGCATCGTCGTGTCCCCCCTGATGTTTCCTCGCCGACACGTGATCCAAGACTCGTGCCGCCGCGATCCACCGACAGGCACGATGGTTCCGGTCGTGCCGCGGTGTCGCTGGCCGTCAGCGGAGCCTTTTCCCAACGTGTAGGTTGTCCTTTCACAGTCACGGCCGGCGGCGACCTCATGTTCACCTGTTATTCCGAAGCGACGCGCGACACTTCTCCGGTGATGCATACGCACAACAACCGCAGGATATCACACGTTAAGGCCGTTGCGTCCGGGGCCGGGGTGCCGCAGCCTAGCGCCCCATCGTCGGCGGCTCTGCCGCCGCGCCCGCTTGCCGCGGACGTTCTGCGATTCGACCGTTCGCGTAGGAGTTCGGGCTGCATGCTGTATCGTGCCTTTGATGCCCAGTCGGATCTGGCTGAGCAGACGCGCGCCTGGGGACGTCTTGTCCACGACGCCGTCTCGCCCTGGACCGCCGCCGGCTACAAGGAGCCGCTGACCTGGTGGTCGGCCGGTGCCCGGATGATGATGCGGGCCGGCCTCACCTTCGCGCGACCCGCCTACGGGATTGACAGCGTGACAGTAGGCAACCGTGAGGTGCCGGTGACCGAAGAGGTCGCGTTCGCCACCCCGTTCGGAACCCTGCTGCGCTTCAAGAAGGACGTGGAAACCGAGCAGCCGCGCGTGCTCGTGGTGGCGCCCCTGTCCGGGCATTTCGCGACGCTGCTGCGCGGGACGGTCCGCACCCTGCTGCCCGATCACGACGTCTACATCACCGACTGGCACAACGCCCGCGACGTGCCGCTCTCCGCCGGTGCCTTCGGGTTCGACGATTACGTCGACCATCTGGTGCAGTTCCTCGGGGCGATCGGTGAGGGGGCCCACCTCGTCGCCGTGTGCCAGCCGGCGGTGCAGGCGCTGGCCGCCGCTGCGGTGATGGCCCACACGAAGGACGTGGCGCAGCCGCGCAGCATGACGCTGATGGCCGGCCCAGTCGATTGTCGGATCTCGCCGACCTCGGTGAACCACCTCGCGACCTCGAAGCCGATCGCGTGGTTCGAGAAGAACCTGATCGCCACGGTTCCCGATCGGCACAAGGGCGCCGGACGGCGGGTCTATCCCGGCTTCATGCAGGTCTCGGCCTTCGTGTCGATGAACGCCAAGCGCCACATGCAGGGGCACGCGGACCTGTTCTGGCACCTCGCCAACGGGGAAACCGAAAAGGCGCGCCAGATCGAGGGCTTCTACGACGAATATTTCGCCGTGCTCGATCTCGCGGCCGAGTTCTACATCGAGACGGTCAAGACCGTGTTCCAGGATTACACCCTGGCCAAGAACGAGCTGACCTATCGGGGTAATCCGATCGACATGGGCGCCATCCGCAGAACCGCGCTGATGACGGTCGAGGGCGAGCGCGACGACATCTGCGCAGTGGGCCAGACCATGGCGGCGCACGACCTGTGCACCAGCCTGCCGCACCACATGAAGAGCCACCATCTCCAGGCCGGCGTCGGACATTACGGTGTCTTCTCGGGCCGCAAGTGGGAGAGCCAGACCTACCCGCTGGTGCGCAACTTCATCCAGTCGCACAACTAACTGAGACCCGACCATCCCGGATCGCGCCGGGATCTATCCGGCAGACGTGCTGGTTCGCGGTCTCCAGCATGCGCGCCGGACCGCAGCCGTAGCGCGCGGGATGAGCCGATCGACCGACCTGTCCCGGGGCGTTTCATCGATTCTTCTCCGTGATCGGAGGTTAGTGCCGGCACATCGCCCGAACACAATGTATCGGAAGACGATGGCAAGTTTCCTCCCTTATCAGCGGAGTTCTGGTCGTCGCATCGGTGGGACCGGTTTCCGGATGAGACGCGCCCATGCTGACTCGAATGTTGACGTTTGCTCTGCTGGCCTCGTTCACCCTGCCGGCAGAGGCCAAGACTTACGCGCTTCCTGCCAAAAGCCCGGCCATAACGCTGACGATTCCTGATAATTGGAACGTCACTGCAGAGCAAAACGAGATCAATTCTGTCGCCTCGGACGGCTACTTGGTCTTCAACGTGGCTTATGGCGACCGATCGGATCTTGAAAACCTGATCAAGGAAACCAGGGCCTACCTGAAGAAGGGCAAGGTCGACGTGAGCGTCAAGCCGGTTGCGGTCACCCTGGATATCGGCGGCACCCCGGCCCAGGTCCAGCGCTACACCACCACCGCCGGTTCCGAGAAAACCATCGTGGATTTCGTCACTGTCGATGCGAGCCGCGACCGCGTCGTGCTGATCACCATCTGGGGCACGAAGGACGAGCGGACGGCGAATGAGGCCACTCTGTCGGCGGTCATGAACAGCATCAAGCTCCCGGCCGATTCCGGTTCAGCCCCATCGAGCTTCTGGTCGGGCGGCGCCGCGCCGGTGGCCGAGGCCCCGAGGACGGTCGACCATTCAACGAATACTGCGAGTGAGGTTTTGTGCGTCGCGCCGAAGGCCCCGACACCCCTGCGCGTGCCCCGGAACCTGTTCGTCACCGAGACTGCGCCGGGCTTCGGATCGTACACCTCTCGGACCTCGAACACGTTCCGGAAGGACGAGCGGATCTTCACCTATCTCGAGGCCACCGGCGCGACGTTGGTACCCGTCGAGGGGGACAAGCGGCGCTTCGGCTACATCGTCGACGTCGATGTCCGGAACCCGGAGGGCGATATCCTCTGGGGCAAGAAGGGCGCTATCGACAAGGATCTGGTGGTCGACGCGCGTGACCTCCTCAACGGCCAACCGAAGTTCTTCATCAACTACGATCTGGCGATCTCGGGTCTTCCGCCGGGCGCCTACATCCTCGGCTTCAGCGCCCGGGACAAGCGTTCCGACCGTTCCGTGTCCACCGAGCAGAGTTTCGTCGTGGCACCTTAAGCCGGCCGAACGGGGAAGCCGGCGGTGGGCGATCCCGTTCAGGCAAGAGCGAGCACTTGGCGGCTCGCCGGAGGGTCAGGCGGCGGCCAGCGCCATGGACATCGATTCCTTCTTCATCAGCTCGCGGTAGAACCCGTCGAGATGAGTCAGCTTGTCCGGCGAGCCGTCCTGGATGATGCGGCCACCCTCGAGCACCACGATCCGGTCGAAGTCCTTCAGGGTCGAGAGCCGGTGCGCGATGGCGATCACGGTGCGGCCGTGCATCAGGTTGGCGAGGGCGTGGCGGATCGCTTCCTCGGACTCGGCGTCGAGGGCCGAAGTCGCCTCGTCGAGGAGCAGGATCGGCGAGTCCTTGAGGATGGCGCGCGCGATGGCGATGCGCTGGCGCTGGCCGCCGGAGAGCTTCACGCCGCGGTCGCCCACGATGGTGTCGAACCCTTCGGGCAGGGCCTCGATGAAGTCGGTGCAATGGGCCGCGGCAGCGGCCTTCCACACATCCTCGTCGGAGGCGTCAGGCCGGCCGTAGCGGATGTTCTCGCGCAGGGTCCGGTGGAACATCGACACGTCCTGCGGCACCACCGTGATGGCCTCGCGCAGGGATTCCTGGGTCACCCGCTGGATGTCCTGGCCGTTGATCAGGATGCGACCGCCCTGCGCGTCGTAGAAGCGCTGCAGGAGGGAGAACAGGGTCGACTTGCCGCCGCCGGACTTGCCCACCAGGCCGACCCGCTGACCGGGTTGGATGATGAGGTCGAAGTCGGTGAAGACGCCGCGGCCGTCCGGATAGGAGAAGGCGACGTGGTCGAACGTGATCTCGGCCCCATGGGTGCCGGAGAGCGGCTCCGCCTCCGGATGGTCGATCAGGTCGTGCGGCTGCAGCAGCGTGTGGAGCGCCTCCGACAGGCGCGCGGTGTGCTGGGTCGCGTCCACCAGGGCCACCGCGAGATCGCGGGTGGCGGCCAGGATGCGGATGCCCAGGGTGCAGACGAGGACGACCTGACCGTTGGTGGCCTGGCCGGCTTCCCACATGTTGATGGCCCAGTAGAGCAGGCCGAGCACCGCCAGCACCGTGAGGATCGCGTGCACGATCCGCAGCTTCTCCAGGTAGAGCAGCGAGGAGCGGCGCGAACGCATCTCCTGCCCGATGGTGCCGTCGAAGCGGGTGTATTCGCGCTTAAAGGCCGAGAAGGCCCGCACCAGAGGCATGTTGCCGACGAGATCGACCATCTCGCCGTCGACCGAGGCTGCCTTCGCGGCGAAGTCGTGGTGGAGCGGCTTGCCGGCTGCCGCCATCTTGAACATCAGCACCACCACGGCGGCGAAGATGCCGGCGAGCACCAGGGCCATCGTGAGGTTGACGGTGCCGATATAGAGGATCGAGCCGAAGGCCGCGACGCAGGGCGGCATCACGTTGAACACGAACATGTTCTCGACCGTGAAGATCGCGTTCGAGGTCGCGGTGATGCGCGAGGCCAGCGTCCCGGGCTGGCGATCGGCGAAGAAGGACGGCGAGTGCCCGGTCATGTGCCGGAAGAGGTCGCGGCGGATGTCGCCCGTCACGCCCACGAAGGTGAACGAGCCGACGAGGCTGGCCACGCGCCACAGCATGTTGTCGGCGGCGATGAAGGCGATGAGGACGCCCAGCGCGCCCCAGATCAGGCCGGAGGAGGGGCCTTTGCTCAGCGCGTCGACCACGCCCTTCAGCGCATAATCCGTGCTCACCGAGAAACCCACGGCGCCGAGGACGGCGCACAGGATCACGATATGCGGCAGGGCGCGTCGGCGCAGATAGCGACCGACGAAGGCGAAGGGCCGATCGGCATAAACGCAGAGGTCTTCCATCAGGGTGACCATCCCGGTGTCGAAGGTTCACCCGGCAGTGGCGTGAACCTGTTTCTATGAAGGCGTCCTTACGGACCCTGGTTTCCCGCGCATGTCGCACACGGGATCTTGAGTCCCCCTGGGTCGCAACGCAAAGCGAACCCAAGCGTTGCGGTGTCGGGCGTAGGTTCGCGCGTTATAGCGCGCGAACCTGAATGTTGCTTGAGCGGCAAGCGAAATCCCGATCAAGCAAATTCCCATGCGCGGATTTTCTGGCAAGCGAATTCGATGCCGTCCGCTTCGAGGAACGCGGCTTTCGGGCGTTTCCCTCAGGGTTCGGGCGCGTGTCTGGTCTCCGGCATGATCAGGGCGACGAGCGCGAAAGCGGCGAATCCCACGATCGCCAGCCCCAGGAAGGCCGTATGGCTGCCGAGCCGGTCCGCCATGATGCCGGCCAGTGAGGTCGACAAGGCCGCTCCGATCCCCATCGCCGTCCCGACCGCCCCGAGGGCGAGGTTGAAGTGGCCGGTCTTCCGGGTCGCGTCCGAGACCACCAGCGGTACCATCACGCCGAACACGGCGGCCGAGACGCCGTCGAAGACCTGGATCGCCACCAGCAGTTCGGGACTGTCGACGTAGGCGAAGAGCAGGCCCCGGATCGGCAGCGCTGCGAAGCCGATGAGCAGCAGGGGGCGACGGCCCCAGCGCTCCGCCGCGCGCCCGACGGCCGGGGCCGACAGGGCGAGAACCACCTGGGGCACGACGATGCAGGCCGCGATCAGCGCGGTGGCGGTCTCGCTGGCCCGCAGGGTCAACATGCTGCCCACCAGCGGCAGCATCGCCGCGTTGGCCAGGAAGAACAGGGTCATGCAGGCGCCGAAGCACAGCAGAGCGCGGTTGGTGAGCAGGGCGCGCAGGCCCGCGTCGCGCCGGGGCGCCGGGATGCTCTCGGTCGCCCTCGTGCGCGCCGGCGGCTCGATCTCGTCGGCGCGAATCCGCGAGAGCGCGATCAGGGTCGGCACCATCAGGGCGGCGGTCAGATAGAAGACCGCGTCATTCGAGAAATAGTAGCCGCAGGCGCCCATGCCGGCGGCCGCCACCGCATTGCCGAGGGCCGAGAAGCTGGCATTCCGCCCCAGCCGCTCGCCCGCGCGGGCATGGCCGACAAGGCCGATGCTGATGGCCGCGATGGCCGGGGTGAGGATGCAGCTTGCGGCCGAATGAGCCGCCATCGCCAGCAGCACCACGAGGAAGTTCGGCCACATGGCGAGCGCGAAAGCGCTCAGCGCGATGGCAACCACCGAGAAGCCGGCGGCGAAACGGCGGGAGCGCACGGCGTCGACGAAGGCCCCGCCCGGCACCTGGCCGAGGAGGCTGACAAGGCTGCCGACCGTGAGGGCGAAGCCGATATCCGACTGGGTCCATTTCGCCTGGGTGAAGTACACCGCCAGGAACGGTCCGAAGCCGGTCTGCAGGTTCGCTACGAAGAACGCGAACCCGTCGAGGCCACGCGTGCTCGTGCGCGAGATCACCTTCATGTCGGCCGGGGCCTCCGCTGCCGTCGACGTCGGACCGTCGTCCGTAAGGGCGTCGCGACGGGGGAGGGGGCGCGGCCGGAAGTCCGGACGCGACACTTCACGCGGCTTGAGCGCCCGGCGATCCTTCGGAAGCGGTACCGTCATCGATCCGGTGACTTCTCGGCCGGCTTATCCGGCGCCTTCTCGGGCGCGGGGGTCGGGACAGGTACGGGCACTGGCGCCACGACGGGTGGCGAAGCCGCTGGCGCCGCGACAGGTGCCGCAGCAGCGGGCGGCGTGGGCGGACCCTGAACGGCGTTGGCTGCGGGTTCACCCTCCGGCGGGGTGGCGGGGCTGGCCGGGCCGAGCACGACGATCGGCTCGCCGGGCTTGTATTCGGGCGAGACGCGCACCTGGTTGCGGCTCAGTTGAAGCACCGGCCGGCTGGCCTTGCCGTCGGCGGTAAAGCGCATCGCGCGCCAGTCCACCGCGATCTTGCGGGAGCCGACCCCGAGGAAGCCGCCGAAATCGATGATCGCCGCGCGGGGACGTCCATCCTTGTCGAGGATGATGTCGATGATCCGGCCCATATCCTCGCCGGTGGAACTGCGCACGGCCTTCCCGAGAATGCCCTCGTAATCCTGGGTGTCGAGCACGGTCGCAGGCGTGCCGGTGACCGGCGGAGTCGGTCCCGTCGTGGCCGCGGGCGGCGACGCGGGCGTTGGTACGACGGCGGGTGGTGCCGCGACGGGGGGCGACGCGGGCGGGGGAGAGGAGGCGGGCGGCGTTGCTACGGGCGCTGCGGCCGGCGGTGGTGCCGGCGCGACGGGCGCTGGTGATCCGGTCGTGCCGGTCGTCCCGTCGCCGGAATTCGACACGGGCTCCTTGACCGGCGGTGGCGCCGGGGTTTCGGCGGCCGCGGAGGCGGCCAACAGGGTGATCGTCGCGGTGGCGATCATCCGGACAGTTCTGAACACGCGCGTTCCCCGGTTTGTGCGTCTCGCCGGCCTGACACAATGGCAGCTTGAGCGGCGGGTTCCGCCCGATGGCGGCTCCGGTCTCATTGCGCGTGGACCAAGGCGAAGTTGTGGATGGACGTTTGGCATGGATGGGTGGGCGGGAGCGGCCCTCGATCGCTCGTCGCCAACCGGGATTGGCTGCGGGCAGTCGGGAGGGTAGGGCGCAAGAACTGGACCGGTCCGTGGCGACCCCGCTCCTGCAAGCGCACTCTCGCACCGGGGGAAGCGTGGCCGCAATGCCCCGGGCGACATCCCGCCCGCCCGTGTCTTTCAAGTTGGCCTCCCGCAGGTTCCCGTCTCAGAAATTCGCACCTCTCACATTCGCGTCGTGCAGGATTCGCGTCGCGCAAAATTCGCGTCTTGCAAAATCCGCGTCTTGCAAAATTCGCGTCTTGCAAGATCAGCCCGCGGGCACGAGCGGTTGTCCCGGCGTCACCCGGCGGCGCCGTCTGGTTTTCGACAAGACCGCGTCGTAGAGAGGCCATCAGCTCAAGTGGGTGGCCCGAGGTGGTCGCCGGTGTTTCGAGGACCTGCAGCCGATGTCCCTTCCGTCCAAAGCCTGCGCCGTCGCGCTCGTTGCCGCCGCGCTCGCCGGGTGCCAAGCCCTCGGCGGAGGCGGCGGGGTGATGCCCGAGACGGAGGTCGGGCCGCCCCCCTCCATGCGCGGCACCGTGCCCGGTCCTCAGCGTGGCCGCGCCGCCCAGATCGACCCGGACGACGCCGCGCCCCAGACCTCGCCGACGCGCCGCCTCAACATCCCGAACGCCTCCGGCGCCCAGACCCGTTCGGCGGCGAACGAGGAGCGTCGCGTCCGCCGGGAGGACATCGAAGGCGAGACCAACAGCCGGTCGAGCTCGGGTGGCCTGGCGCCGCAACTGAGCCAGGGCGGCGGCGTCGGCCTCGGCGGCAAGTTCTGACCGGGCGGCTCGTCCGCCAGAAGGGGCTCGCCGGCGCCGCCCGTGACGGACGGGGGCTGCCGGTGTCCCCGAGATGCAGGGCTCCCGTGTCGGGTCGGGCGGTTCCACCGGGCCGCGTGCGGCGCTAGATCGTCGGGACGGTGGAGGTCGCGTCCACCGGGAGCCTTCCCGCGTGTCCCCGAATTCCACCTCCCCTGCCGATCCCGCCACCGCTGCCGGACCACGCCGGCGGATGCGGGCGGTCGCGTTCCTGCGGGGACGCGGAACGCTGACCAATCCGGGGCTCGACCTCACGCGCCTGCCCATCGGCCTCGATCCCCGCGGCCTGAGCCTTCTCGACGGGATCCGGGCGGCCCTGGCCTTCGGCCTCGTCATCCTGCTGCACGAGTGGGTGGCGTGGCCGCCGCTGCTGACCGTGGCACTCGCCGCCAACCTCGCCTGCTTCGCCGATGCGGGCGGTCCGATGCGCTCCCGCCTCCTCGTGCTCACGTTGTTCTCGCTGCTCGGTGGAGTGATCTGGGGGCTGTTCGGCCTGATGCAGCCGTTGGGGCCGGGGCCGGTGGTGCCGCTCGCCGGCATCGTCATCTTTGCCTGCACCTATGCGCGGGTCTGGGGCGTGCAGGCGCAGTCCGCCGGCAACGTCCTGGTCCTGGTGCTGTGCTTCGCCCTCGATCGGCCTCTCAGCCCGGACCAAGCCCTGGTGGCGGGACTCGTCTTCAGCGCCGGCGGCCTGTGGGCGACGCTCCTGGCGCTCCTCCTGTGGCGGCTCCATCCCTACCGCCCGACCCACCGCGCCGTGGCCGAGGTCTGGCGCCGTCTGACCCGCCTCTGCGACGACCTGGAGGACCTTGCCTCGCCAGCCAGCCCCGAAACGCCCGGCACGCGGGCGATGCCGCAGGACGGCCATCGCCAGACGTCCAACATCAAAACTTCCGACATCAAGACCTCCGACATCCAGACTTCCGATATTCAAACTTCCGATCCCCACGCCTCGGACCTCCAGATCTACGACCCCCAGATCATCGATCACCAGGCTTTTGACCGGCATGCGCGCGCCCATCGCCGGGGCGTACGCGAGGCCATCGAGCAGGCCCGCACGGTGATCGTCGATCTTGCCCGTAGTCGAGAGCGAATTTCGGATCGGACGGCCCAGGCCCTGATCCGCCTCGAAGCGGCCGAGCAGATCTTCGCGGCCCTGATCGCCGTGTCCGACCTCATCGAGAGCGAGCCCGATCCGCGCCGGCGGCGCATGGTGCGCCGGTTCCTGCGCCGCCTGCGCCCCCTCCTGGGCGTCATCGCCCGCGCCATCCGCGACGACAGCGTGGTCGATCTCGCCCGCCTGGAGCGCGCGATGGATCGCAGTACGCGGCGCCTCGCGCATGATCGCAGCCTGCACGAACTGGCCACGCGCATCCTTGATCGTGTCCGGATCGGAGCCAAGCTCTCGACGCCGGACGGCTATCGCCCCGGCGGCGCCCTGCTGGGCCGTGCCAGCCTGCCCCTGGGGACCCGCTTGCGCGAGCCCCTCGCCACCAACTTCACGCTGGCCTCGGCCAACCTGCGGCACGCCGTGCGGGCCACCGTGGTGGCGGCGCCGGCCCTGTGGGCCACGCTGGTCTGGTCGGGACCGTTCGCGCACTGGCTCACCATCACGGTGGTGCTGACCATGCAGCCCTTCTACGCCGCAACCTGGCAGCGTGCGCTGGAGCGCATCGGCGGCACCGTGCTCGGCGGCCTGATCGGCGCCGCCCTCGCGGGTGTCGCCACCACGCCGCTGGCGCTCGCCGCCCTGGTATTTCCTTTGAGCATCGTCGGCTTTGCCGCGCGCCAAGTGAGCTACGGCGTGTTCATCGCCTGTCTGACGCCGCTGGTGGTTCTCCTCGTCGAAGTGATCGAGCCGGGGCACGGCTCGTGGGAGGTGGTCGGCATGCGCGCCCTGCTCACCCTGCTCGGCGGTGCCATAGCGGTGGCGAGCGCCCTGGTGCTGTGGCCGATCTGGGAACCCGACCAAGTTCGCCTCGAATTGCGAAAGGCGGTTCGGGCCCACGCCGCCTTCGCCCGCGCGGTACTCTGCGCGGGCCCAGAGGCGGAAGCGTCCGGCCTGCGCGCCCAGGCCTCCCGTGGCGCGGGCCTCGCTCTCAACGATCTGGAGGCGGCCCTGGCGCGCGCCCTGCAGCAGCCCCGGGCGGGACGCCACCCGCAGGTGGAATCCGCCATGGTCGCCGACGCCACCCTGCGGCGGATCTCGGCTCGCCTGACCGCCCTGCGCTATGCCGTCGAAACGGCGGAGCCCGAAGCCCTGGCCGCCTGGAGCGGCTGGGTCACCGTCGCCCTGTCGAGCCTCGGTGGAGACGGGGCGATGCCACCGATGCCGACGGCTCCGCGCAGCGATGGACTGAGCCGACTCGTCGCCCAGGTCGAACTCCTGGCCGAAACCCTGAACCCCTCCACCAGGCGGGGGGCCGAGACTCCAACTCCGCAGATCCTACCGGGACATTGACGCGGCGCTCGCTCGATCCCGGGAAGTTGTCGGGTCGGCCGTGGCGACCCGGACCCGAGCGGTACCCGGAACCGCATGTCGGCACCGGCTGAGCCGGGCTCGGCCTCTGTGGCTCGGCCTCATCGGCGCTGCGATTCGCAGCCGGACCTCCGGCCGTGCGGATCCCTGATAGGACTGTCACCGATCGGGCACAGTCGACGCGCCGGAGAGCGATACTGGGTCCGCCGTACCGGTAAAAATGAACCGGGATCACAGGACGCCGGCACACTTAATGCAAAATTAACCATTTCCTTAAAGAAACATTGTTAACGCAAAACGGCGGGCGGCAGCGAATAGATCCCACTAGAGGATCTGCTGCGAAAGTATCATCAAGCAAAACCAGGATGCCGAGAGCGAACAACGAAGTCGCTCCGCATCCAAGGTGATCGTCCGCCGGATTTGCCCAACAATTCGTTTTCGGCGGGGCGCTGAAATGTATATCGTTGTGGATGAGAGACAGGCCGTTGCCGCCGAGTACGTGGCAGGTTTCGGTGCGCAGGCGGTTCCGGCCCGTAGCAGCAACGCCGACGAGTTTCTCGTCTGGCTTGCGGGCAATCCGACCGACAGCCTGAAGGGGATCGTGCTCGGCGAATGCTCCGATCGGGCCAGCCGGACCGCCGCGATCCGCAGCCTCTCCCAGGCGCCCATCATCGCCCTCAACGAGACCCGCTCCCTGGAGCAGACCCTCGATCTCTTCACCGCCGGCATCGACGACGTCGTGCGCCGCCCGGTCCATGTCCGCGAAATCCTAGCCCGGGTCGAGGCGATCCGCCGGCGCGGCATCCGGGGCGAGATCCAGGCCCCCCCTGCCCAGGACCGCAGCGGCCGCCTCAAGGTGTTCGCCGACGGACGTGATCCTGAGATCGACGGCGCCAGCCTGATCCTGCCGCGCCGCGAGCGCCACATCCTGGAATATTTCGCCAGCCATCGCGGCCGCCAACTCAGCCGGACGCAGATTTTCAACGCCGTCTATGCCGACCACGGCAGTGACGTCGAGGAGAGCGTGGTCGAGGGCCACATCAGCAAGCTGCGCAAGAAGCTGCGGATGCGCCTCGGCTACGATCCGATCGAGGCCAAGCGGCTCGCCGGGTACACCTTCATCGGCTGATCCGGACGGCCGGTCCGAGGCCGACGCCGGAGACGCCGTTCTGAAACCAGAAAGGCCACGCCCCCTCGCGGAGGCGTGGCCTTTCTGCGTTGGAGCGCCCCCGGAACCTCCCCGGGGGGGCTGTCGGGTTTTAGCGGAAGAGCGAGAGGATGCCCTGGCTGGAGGAGTTGGCGATGCTCAGGGACTGTACCGCCAGCTGCTGCTGGGTCTGCAGGGCCTTGAGCTTGGTCGACTCCTCCTCGATGTCGGCATCGACCAGGATACCGATGGTGCGGTCGTTGGCCTTCATCAGGGTGTCGACGAAGGTCTTCTGGCCGTCGATCTGGGTCTTGTTGGCGCCGAGCTTGGTGCCCGAATCCGTGACCTTGGCGATGGCCTTGTCGATCTGCGTGATGATCGCGCTGAGGGCGGTATCGCCCGAGGTGCCGACCATCTGCGAGATGTCGACGTTGGCGACCGACACGCTGGTGGCGTTGTCGATCGAGTCGAGGATGCCGCGCGCCACCGTGGTGCCGGCATCGGTGCCGTAGCCGACCCGCACGAGGGAGGCCGAGACCAGATCCGTACCCGTGGTCGCGCCCGCGGTGAGGCCGAAGCCCGTCACGTCGGCGCCGCCCAACGTGATGGTATTGGCGGTGCCGGCGCTGTTGAGGCTTCCCTTTTCGGGGGTCGCGACCGTGAACTTGGTCGCGGCGAACGTCACGGTGGCCTTGCTGCCCTGATCGGCCAGTTGCTTGTTGATCATCGCGGCAACGTCGGCGCCGTTGACGGCGGTGTTGGCGCCCGAGGTCGCCGCAGCGCCGAGAGCGGTGAAGCTCGCGGCGTTCAGGGTAACGGTCTTGGCCCCGTAGCCGTCATTGATGGTGAGCACCTTCGTGTTCGTGCCGCTCAGGTCGAAAGCGGTGTAGGCGCCGCCGGTCACGCTGGGAGCCGCGAGGTCCGTCGCGGCCGCGAGACCGTAGCCGACGTCCACCAGAGCCTTGCCGCCGGTGACGGTGCCGGCCTCGATGGTCATCTTCGTGGCACCGCCGGTCGCAGTCGAGGTGAAGGTCAGGCGGCCCTGCGTATCGAGGTCAGCCTTGACCTTGCCGGCGAGGTTAGCCGAAGCGGCGATCTGGTTATTGAGCGCGCTGAGGAATTCCTCCGTGGTGACTTTCGTCAGGTCCGCCGCTGCCGAAGCGAGGGTCTCCTTGTTGAGCTTGATCGTATCGTTCACGCCGCCGATCGTGATCTTGATCGCGGACTCGGCGGTGCCGCTGAAGTCGGCGGTCCCGCCCCGCACGAAGGCCGCGGTACCGGTCAGCGAGTTCGCCGCGGACACGACGGCCTTCGTCGCCGTGGTGGTCACGCTGGTGCTGTTGGCGTCGAACAGCTTGATGTTGTTGACGTCGACGTTGACCTTCGAGAAGTTGATCGCGCCGCTCGGATCGCGCGAGAAGCCCGCGACGACGTTCTGGATCGGCTGATAGGCGGTGTTCGAGGTGGCCGAGTTGACCGAGAGCCAGTTCTGGCCGCTCGAGTTCGACGAGTCGGCCGTGGCCTTCATCTTGTTCTGGATCGCGGTGATCTCGGTTTGGACCTTGGAGCGGTCGACGCCGGGCTGCAGCGCGGTCTGCAGCTTGGCGCGCATGTTCTGCAGGTCGGTGATGATGCTGTTGAGGCCGTTATAGGCGGTGTCGACGGCCGACGAGCCGAGGCCGAGCGAGTCCTTCACGGCGGAGAGCGAGGCGTTGTCGGTGCGCACCGTGGTGGCGATCGACCAGTAGGCGGCGTTGTCGGAGGCGTTCGAGACCCGCTGGCCGGTCGAGACCCGGTTGCTCGTCATATCGAGCTGGGTGTTGATGCTCTTGAGGGTCGTCAGCGCCGTCATTGCGGCGTTGTTGGTCAGCAGGCTGGTCATTGCGAGGATGTCCGGTTGACAGGAATTGCAAGGAATTCGTGTGTGTGGCCGCGCAGCAGGCCGCCAGGGCGGATAGGCTTCATCGAGTAAAGCCAGGCTACTGCTGTCTACATCCCGGATTCTCACCGGAGCGGTGGGGCGACATCATGTCTATAGGTCCACGAAACCTATCCACCGCGTTCGCATCGAGGAAGCTTTGTTCCCTCTTGGGACAGTCGCTTGCCGATAAAGCGAATATGCCCGCTCCGGATTAGCAGGAGCTTAAGGCGACCGGTCCCGGCCTGTGCCCGGATGCGCCGGGCCGGTATGCCTGGGGACAACCCGGCGCCTAACCCTCGGCCAGGAAAGTCACGCCGGCGAAATCCGCCCGCTGCCAGCGCAACTGGACGGTGACGGTGCGCAGCGCGTCGCCCGCGATCACCAGGTCGAACCGCTCGGGCAGGGAGGTCGGGCGCGGCAGGCGCAGACAGGCACCGGTCGGCGACAGGTCGCGGATGATGCAGGCCAGGAGCCGCTCCGGCCCCAGGACGATGCGCCCCTGCTGCAGGACGCGGTGGCGCTTCGGCGATGGCCCACGCGCGGGCCTGTCCCCGCGAGAGACCGCCTCCTGCCAATCCGCCATCGAGGGTCCGCTCCCTTTATCAAGTGTCGTCGGGCATAGCCTCAGGCATCCGGTCTGTCGATGTCGGGGCATTAACCGGATCGTAACTATGATTTGAGAGTGTTTTGTCTCAATCGCCGGTCTTCTCATGCGGTGGTCATGACTGCGTCACTCACACGTCGTTCGGCATCCCCGCTTCCCCAGCGTCCGGGCTATCGCCGCCCATCCGCCGGAGCGGAGATCCGGCGCCGGTCCCGCGCCGCCGCGATCGAGCGGGCCGCGGTCGCCGTCTGCCTCGGGCTGGCCGTCGTCTCGGGAAGCTTCGCGGCCTATGCCATCACCGGCGCCTCGAACAACTACTCGGTGCAGCCGTTCCTCCCGGCGGGCGGTGGCGGCTTCCTCTTCAAGCGGGGCGCCGCCCCGGTGCGCGAGGCCGCCCTCGACCTCGATCCGACCACCACGGGTGCGTTGCCCGATCCCGTCCCGCTGCCCTCGGCACCGGAGCGGGCGGAATCATCGCCGAGCGCGCGCGGCGGATACGTCCTGCGCCGGGTCGCCGACGGGGCCGCTCTGGTCGAGGGTCCCGAGGGCCTGCGGCAGGTGGTGCCCGGGGCGGTCCTGCCGGGCGCCGGCCGCATCCTGTCCATCCGCGCCACCGGCGCCGGCTGGGTCGTGATCACCTCGGAGACGATCATCGGGCCGACACCGCTGTGAGGCTCCGCCGATCCGGATTTCGTCGCCGCGTCGTGGAGGCACCAGCCTGCCGCAAGGAACCCGGTCCAGAGCGATCCGGCCCACAGCGGGGAGAGTCCGCCCGGATCTCCCTCGGCCCAGACACCGCCGGCCCCACCAGCGATCGCGCCCCGTCATGACCAGCACCTTCACCAGCTATTCGCTGCTCGCGCGTGACCTCGACGCGACCCTGGCGCGCAAGGCCAAGCAGCCCGACGTCGCCCGGGAGACGGCCTACTACAAGGCCAAGATCGCCGACGTGAAATCCATCGACGACTTTCTCGGCGACCGGCGCCTCTATGCCTACGCGATGAAGGCCTACGGCCTCGAAGACATGACCTACGCGAAGGCCTTCATGCGCAAGGTCCTGACCGAGGGCGTCACCGATCGCACGGCCTTCGCCAATCGCCTCGCCGACGACCGCTACGTCGCCTTCGCCAAGGCTTTCGACTTCAAGACCTACGGCGCCTTCACGACGACGCTCGCCGCCGCGACCACGGACACCACCGCCGCCTATCTGCGCCAGAGCCTCGAAACCGACGCGGGCAGCGAGGACGCCGGCGTCCGCCTCGCGCTCTACTTCGCCCGCATCGCCCCGACGGTGTCTTCGGGCTACGGCGTGCTCGGCGATCCGGCCCTGTCGCAGGTGGTCAAGACGGTGCTGGGCCTGCCGGACGCATCGTCGTCCGAAGCCATCGCCCGGCAGGCCGCGATCATTGAGAAGCGGGTCGACCTCACCAGCTTCAAGGACCCGGTCACGCTGCAGCGCTTCGTGCAGCGCTTCACCGCGATCTGGGATGCGCAGAACAACGCCACCTCGGCCCCGATCCTCAATCTGTTCGCCGATTCGAGCGCGCAAGGCCTCGACGCGAGCCTGCTCCTCAGCCTGCAACGCATCCGCCTCGGGAGCTGACGCGCCATGCAGAACGCACTCTACGTGGCGCTCTCGGCCCAGGTCGCCCTGGACAAGCGCCTGAACGCCGTCGCCAACAACGTCGCCAACCTCTCCACCAGCGGCTACCGGGCGGAGGACACCAAGTTCACCGCCCTCCTGGCCCAGGCGAGCAAGGGCGCGGTGGCCTTCGCGTCGTCGGGCGACACCTATATCTCCCAGCGCGCCGGGCCGACGATCAAGACCGACAGTCCCCTCGACGTCGCGGTGCAGGGCGAGGCCTGGTTCGCGGTGCGCGGCGCCAACGGCCCCGTCTACACCCGCGACGGCCGCATGACGATGGACCCGCTGGGCCAGCTGCGCAGCCTCACCGGGCAGCCGATGCTCGATCCGGGCGGTGCCCCGATCCTGCTCGATCCCCAGGCCGGCCCGCCCACGATCGGGCGCGACGGCAGCGTGTCCCAGGGCATCAATCAGGTCGGCGCCCTCGGGCTCTTCACCCTCGACCCGAAGGGCACCCTCACCCGCGCCGAGCCGAACGGCGTCACCTCCAACCTGCCGGCCCGTCCGGTCCAGGATTTCACCCGGATCGGCATGGTGCAGGGCTACGTCGAGGGCGCCAATGTCAATCCGGTCCTGGAGATGACGAAGCTCATCACCATCCAGCGCGCCTTCGAGAGCGCCGCGAACCTGTCGAGCGAGACCGAGACCACCTTTTCGGGGGCGATCCGCTCCTTGAGCCCGCAGGGCTGAGCCGATGACCGATGTCCTCGACCGCCTCGGCGCGGCCCTGGCGACAGGCCGCGAGGCCCTGCCGCTCGTGCGCGTCGGCGGCCCGATCCAGGAGGTCACCGCCAGCGCCGCCCGCGTCGCCGGCGTCGCGCCGTTCATGACCCTCGGCGACCGCATGGGCTTCTTGGCCAACGGACGCGAACAGATCGGCGAGGTCGTGCGCGTCGATGCGGCCGGGGTCACCGTGAAGCCGTTCGACAGCCGGATCGAGGCCGGGATCGGCACCTTGGCCTATCGCCTCGGCGACCCGACCCTGCGGCCCGATCCGGGCTGGAAGGGGCGGGTGATCGACGCCCTCGGGCGCCCCATCGACGGGCTCGGCGATCTCGTGCCGGGCGCCCGCGCCGTGCCGCTGGAGGCTGCCCCGCCACCCGCCATGGAACGGGCGCGGGTCACGACACCCCTGCGCACCGGCGTCCGCGCCATCGACCTGTTCACCCCCCTCTGCCTCGGCCAGCGCATCGGCATCTTCGCGGGCTCCGGCGTCGGCAAATCGACCCTGCTGGCGATGCTGGCCGGCGCCACGGGCTTCGACAGCGTCGTCGTCGCCCTGGTGGGCGAACGCGGTCGCGAGGTGCGGGAGTTCCTGGAGGGCGCGATGGCACCGAACCGGGCCCGGGCCGTCATCGTGGTCTCCACCGGCGACGAGAGCCCGATGATGCGGCGTCAGGCGCCCAAGATGGCCATGGCCATCGCCGAATCCTTCCGTGATGCCGGCGAATCCGTCCTGCTCATCGTCGATTCGGTCACCCGCTACGCCCATGCGGCCCGCGACGTGGCGCTGGCGGCCGGCGAGCCGGCGGTGGCGCGCGGCTATCCGCCGAGCGTGTTCTCCGACCTGCCGCGTCTCTTGGAGCGCGCCGGTCCCGGCCTCGACGGTGCCGGCAGCATCACCGGCGTGTTCTCGGTCCTGGTCGACGGCGACGACCACAACGATCCGGTCGCCGATTCCATCCGCGGCACCCTCGACGGTCACGTGGTCCTGGACCGGGCCATCGCCGAGCAGGGCCGCTACCCGGCGATGCATCTCCTCGGCTCGATCTCACGCCTCGCATCCGAGGTCTGGACGCCCGAGCAGCGCGAACTGGTGCGCCGCCTCAAGGCCATGATGGCGCGGTTCGAAGAGACCCGCGACCTGCGCCTGATGGGTGGCTACCGCGCCGGCGAGGATGCCGAGCTCGACCAGGCCATCCTCCTGGTCCCTCGCATCTACGAAGCGTTGCGCCAGGAGCCCGGCATGGCGGCGAGTGAGGACGCGTTCCTGGAACTCGCCCAATCCCTGCGGACGTGAGGCGGATCATGATTTCCGGTCCGAATTCGACCCCGCGCGCGCCCGGCGCCGCAGGGTCCAGCCCCGCGCAAGCCTGTCTTCCTTTAGTGCCCGCCAGCCGTCGCGCCGTGCCGCGATCCCCATCCTTGAGGTGACGTCATGAGTCTCATCAGCGTTTTGCGCACCGGCGTCTCCGGCATGAACGCCCAGTCGAACCGCATTTCCACGGTCGCCGAGAACGTCCAGAATTCGAGCACCACCGGCTACAAGCGCTCGGCCGCCGAGTTCTCGTCCCTGCTGATCGAGGGCGCCTCGACGGCGAACTACACCTCCGGCGCGGTCGAGACCACGATCCGCCGCTCGATCGGCGCCGAAGGCCCGATCACCTTCACGAGTTCGAAGACCGACCTCGCCATCGGGGGCAAGGGTTTCTTCGTGGTCCAGGACGAGAGCCAGTCGCCCTACCTGACCCGGGCCGGCAACTTCGTGGTCGACGGTCCGAGCGGCAACCTCGTCAATTCGGGCGGCTTCACCCTGCTGGGCTATCCCATCGTCGAGGGCAAGGAACTGAGCCCGGCCCTCAACAGCACCGATGGCCTGGTCCCGGTCAACATGGCGAGCCTCGGCCTGCGGGCGGCGCCCTCCGACGGGGCCGCCATCACCGGCAATCTCTCGGCCGATACGCCGGACAAGACCGGGGTCGTGTCGAAGGACAACTATTCCAAGAAGACGTCGCTCGTCACCTACGACAACCTCGGCAAGAGCGTGACCCTCGACGTTTACCTCAAGAAGTCGCCTGCGAGCGCGGCGGTTGCCGCTGACCCGACCGCCGTGCCGCCGGTCGCCGCTGCGCCGGCCGTTCCCGCCGACACCTGGACTGCCGTCGTCTACGGGCCGGACAACCTCCCCCTCGTCCCGCCGGCCGCCTTCACCTTTGGACCCAACGGCAAGCTGAGCAGCCCTGTCGAGCTCGATGTGCCGGTCCCGGGCGGCAAGACCGTCACCCTCGACCTGAGCAGCACGACGCAGCTCGCCGGAGCCTACGACCTCAAGGGTACCGCCAACGGCCGGGCGCCCTCCGCCGTGACCGGGACCGAGTTCGGCTCGGACGGTGTCGTCTACGCGACCTATGCCGACGGCACCCGGGTCGGGGCCTTCAAGATCCCGCTCGCCGATGTGAAGAGCCCCGACAACCTGAATCCCCGCGCCGGCAACGTCTTCCAGACCACCCTCGAATCCGGCGACATCCAGATCGGCTTCGCCGGTCTCGGCGGCCTCGGCACCGTCAAGGCGAGCGCACTGGAGCAATCCAACGTCGACGTCAGCACCGAGCTGACCACGATGATCGAGTCGCAGACGGTCTACACCGCCAATTCCAAGGTGTTCATGACCGGCAACGAGCTGCTCGAGACCCTGATGAACCTCAAGCGCTGACGGAATGCCGCGCCGCGCCGGCGCGGTTGCTCACGTCTGCACCGCCGCGCCCCTCCGGTGCGGCGGCCGATACCCTCCACGACCCGCCCGCTTGCCAGGAAACACCCGATGGGCCTCGCCCTCGCCCTCAATTCAGCTCGAACCTCGCTGGTCGCGACCTCGACGCAGATCGCGGTCGCCGCGCGCAACACCGCGGGGGCGAGCGACCCGTTCTACACCCGCAAGATCGCCAATCTGGTGGCGGCCGGCGGGGGCAGCGCAGTCTCCATCCAGCGCGCCACCGATTCCGCCCTGTTCGATCGCAAGCTCGCCGGAACCTCTTCGGTTGCGGCGAGCGAGGCGGTCCTCGACGGTTTGACCACCCTGCAGAGTTCCGTCGGCGACACCGAGGACGGTCTCTCGCCCGCCGCGCGCCTCGGCGCGCTCAACGCGGCACTTCAGGCCGCCGCCAACAAGCCGGACGATGCGGCGCTCGCCCGCAACGCGGTCGACCGGGCGCGCGATCTCGCCACGAGCCTCAACACCGGTTCCGCTGCCGTCCAGACCGTGCAGGGGCAAGCCGATGCGGGGATGGCCGACTCGGTCTCGCGCATCAACGATCTGCTGACCCAGTTCGAGGCGGCCAACCGCATCGTCACCCGGGGGACGGCCAACGGGACCGACGTCACCGACGCCCTCGACGACCGTGACCGCATCCTGGCCGGCCTGTCGCAGGAGATCGGGATCTCCACCGTCGTGCGGGCGGGCAACGACGTCGCGATCTACACCGACAGCGGCGTTCCCCTGTTCGAGCGCAGTGCCCGCCGCGTCTCGTTCGTGCCCACCGCCCCCTTCTCGGCCGGCTCCACGGGCTCCCCCGTCATGGTCGACGGCGTGCCGGTGACGGGCGCCAATTCGCCGATGCCGTTGCGTTCGGGCCGCCTCGCCGGGCTCGCCGAACTGCGTGATGGCGTCGCCACCCGCTACCAGACCCAGCTCGACGGCATCGCCGACGCTCTGGTCGACGCCTTCGCCGAGACCGGGACCTTCGCGGTCGGACAGTCGACTGGTCAGGTCAGCGGCACCGGCGCGCTCGCCGACACGGGCGCGTTCCGGCCCGGTGCGGCGCCGGGACTTGCCGGCACGGCCGATTTCAGCGGCGCCAACGAGGTCGCGTTCGCGCTCCGCCTCGCCGATGGCTCCGCGGCGAACATCGTGATCAACAAGGCCTCGATCGGCTCCGCCGCGGCGGACCCGGCGCGCGTGACCCCGGCCGAATTTCTCGCCGCGATCAACGGCCAGATCGCGGCCGACACCGCGAACACGCCGCTCGCCGGCAAGGTCAGCGCCTCCCTCGATGGCTTCGGACGCCTGACCTTCATCACCACGGCGACCTCGGGCGCCGCCGCGCAGCTCACCGTCGCGAATATCGACGCGAGCCCTGGCCGGTCACTGGTCGATGTCGGCTTCGGCATCGTCGCGGGTGCGCCGCCGCGGGAAGCGGGCCTGTTCACCGGCGGGGCCGGTCCAGGCCAGCCGGGCGGCGCCGCCAGCATCCGGATCAACGCCGCCGTCGACCCGCAGCAGGGTGGCGACGTCACCCGTTTGCGGGATGGCGGCATCGCCGGCGCGGCGTACCGGTCGAGCCCGGCGCCCGCCACCGATACGGCCTATCCCGACCGCCTGCGCGCCCTGGCCGCCCTCGTCGGGGCCGACCGCACGTTCGATCCGGCCACCGACCTGAACAGCCGCGCCAGCCTGCAGGACTTCGCCAATGCCTCGGTTGGCTGGCTTGCGAGCCAGCGCCAGGCCGCGACCTCCGAATCGAACTACCAGTCGACCCTGCTGGCCCGGGCCTCGGATGCCTACTCGAACGCCACCGGCGTCAATGCCGACGACGAGACGGCGATGACCCTCGACCTCGAACGGTCCTACACGGCCTCGGCCAAGTTGCTGACGCTGGTGAACGACCTCCTGAAAACCCTGATGGATGCGGTGCGATAGACCCGATGCGGACCAACGCCCTCTCCACCCTGAGCTTCTGGAACACGCCGCGCATCGGGGTCGCCCGCATGCAGGCCGACATGGCGAAGGCCAACCAGGAAATGGTCACGGGCCGCTTCGCCGATGTCGGCCTCGCCCTCGGCAGCCGGACCGGCCTCGCCGTCGGCCTGCGCCAGACCTCGGCCGAACTCACCGCCCTGCGCGAGGGCAACGACGCCGCGACCCTGCGCCTGGGGACGACCCAGGCCGTTCTGAAGCAGATGCAGGGCGGCGCCGACGCCACCCTGACGGCGCTGATCGGCACGCCCCAGGTCCAGCGCGTCTCGGTGCTGAAGGACATGGCGGCCAACCAGCTCGTCTCCCTGACGGCGCTCCTCAACACCGCCGCGGGCGGCCAGTTCGTCTTCGGCGGTACGCGGGCCGGCGAAGCACCGGTGACGGCCTATGCCACCACGCCGGCTTCCCCGGCGAAATCCGCCGTCGATGCCGCCTTCCGGGCGGCGTTCGGCATCGGCCAGGACGACCCGAGCGCCGCCGCGATCACCCCGACCGCCATGGCGAGCTTCCTCGACGGGCCGGTCTTCCGCGACCTGTTCGACGCCGCGGGCTGGAGCGCCACCTGGTCCAAGGCGGGCACCGCGCCCCTGACCAGCCGGATCTCCCTCAGCGAGACCACGCAGACCTCGGTCAGCGCCAATGCGCCGGCTCTGCGCAAGCTCGCGATGGCCTACGTCATGGCCTCCAGTCTCGGCGCTGAGAATCTCTCGGCGGAGGCACGGGGCGTCCTGACCGAGCGGGTCGCGGGGCTCCTCGGCGAGGCCAGCCGGGGGCTCGTCACCCTGCAGGCCGATCTCGGCCGGTCGCAGGGGGCGATCACCGAGGCCAACACCCGCCTCGACGCCCAGAAAACCCTGCTGCAGTCCCAGATCGGGCAGATGGAGGGGGTCGACCAGGCCGAGGCCAAGACCCGGGTCGATCGCCTCTCGACCCAGGTGCAGATCTCCTACGCCCTGACCGCGCAGCTGCGGCAGCTCAACCTCGTCAACTATCTCTGAACGCCTCGACGCTAGGGCGACAGTCCGGCGGGGGGAGCGCCCTCCGCCCGGGTTGTCCCACCCCACACGATGCACCGGCCCGGACCAGCGCCACGGCGCGGCGGGCCGCGGACCCACGGGACAGGATCGACATGTACCAGTTTTCCTATGCCGAGATCATGGAGGAAGCCCCCGCGATCGCCCGCGAGCGGGAGCGCGCCGCCTTCGATCGGGCGATCGACCTCCTGCGCATCGCCGACCGGCCCGACGCGCAGCAGACCGACCGCGCCTCGGCCGCCGGCTTCCTACAGAGCCTGTGGGGCGTGCTGATCGAGGACTTGTCCAGCGAAGATAACGGCCTGGCGCCGGACCTGCGCGCCGATCTCGTCTCGATCGGCCTGTGGAGCATGCATGAGGCCAACGCGGTGATCGCCGCGCCCGAGCGGACCCTGTCGTCGCTGATCGCGGTCAACACCGCGATCCGGGACGGCCTGCGGTGAGCCGGGCCATGCGCCTGTCCCTGCGCGCCGGCGAGCGCGTCTACGTGAACGGTGCAGTGCTGCGCGTCGACCGGAAGGTCTCCCTGGAGCTTCTGAACGACGCCACCTTCCTGCTCGAGACCCACGTGCTCCAGGCCGAGGCCGCCACCACGCCCCTGCGCCAGCTCTACTTCGCGGTCCAGACGATCCTGATGGAGCCGGCCAACGCGGATGACGCCCGCACCCTGTGCCGCAGCCTGCAGGCCGGCATTCTCGCCACCGTCACCGATCCGGATATCGCGGAGGGCGTCGTCGGCGCCGGCCAGCTGGTCGAGACCGGCCGGTTGATCGAGGCGCTGAAGCTGATCCGCGGCCTCTACCCGGCGGAGGCCGCCCTGATGGCGCCAGCGCCGCAGGCGGGCGCGGTCATCCCGGAGCTGACGATCTCGTCCGTCGAATCCCCCGTCCATCCGGCCTGATCCGGCCATCACACCAGGAGGCCCGCCGATGAGCGTCGCCAGCGTCACCAGCCCGGCCACATCTCAGACGGCCACCACCGCCGCCGCCGCCAAGTCGGCGACGGGCATCGCCGCCTCGATGAACGCCGACACCTTCCTCACCCTGCTGATGACGCAGCTGAAGAACCAGGACCCGACCAAGCCGATGGATTCCACGGCCTATGTCAGCGAGCTGGCCACCTTCTCGCAGGTAGAGCAGGCGACGAAGACCAACACCAAGCTCGACTCGCTGCTTTCCTCAAGCTTCCTGTCGCAGGCCGACCAGATCATCGGCCGCACCATCACCTCCGCCGACGGAAGCGCCAGCGGCGAAGTCCAGTCGGTGAAGATCACCAGCGAGGGCGCGCTCGCCCGCCTCACCAACGGCCAGGACGTGCTGCTCACCGAAGGCATCTCGCTGTCGCGCTGACGGCGTTCGGGTTAGACACGGCCCGACGTAGCAACTCTCAGGACAAGGCCGCTCACCGGATGAACGAGGTCGACGCCCTCGAACTCGTGCGCGCCGCGATCTGGACCGTGATCGTCGCGGCCGGCCCGGCGATCGGCGCCGCGATGCTGATCGGCATCCTGGTGGCGCTGCTGCAGGCACTGACGCAGATCCAGGAGGTGACGCTCACCTTCGTGCCCAAGATCGTGGTGATCCTGCTGGTGCTTCTCGTCACCAGCTCGTTCATCGGCGCGCAGATCTACACCTTCGCCGAAGCCACCTACGGGCGCATCGTCACGGGGTTCTAGGCGAAGGCCGCGAGCCCGATCCCGGCCTCGTCCAGGCGAGCCCGGACCGCCCGCGCCATCGTCACCGCATGCGGGCTGTCGCCGTGGACGCAGACGGAGTCGATCCGCGTCGGCAGCAGCGTGCCGTCGGCCGTGAGGAGGCCGCCCGCCTGGACCATCGCCAGCACCCGCTCGGCCGCCACGGCCGCCTCCGCGATCAGGGCGCCGGGCCGGTCGCGCGGGATCAGCTGGCCGTCCTCGGTATAGCCGCGATCGGCGAAGATTTCGGCATGCACCGAGAGGCCCGCCGCCTCGCCGGCCGCGACCTGGGCGGTGCGGGCGATGGCCAGGAGCCCGAGGGCGGGATCGACGGCCCGGACCGCGCGCGCGATGGCGTCGGCCACATCGCGCTCCGCCGCCGCCCGGTTGGCCAGCGCTCCGTGCGCCTTGACGTAGGTCAGGCGATGCCCGGCCAGGGCCGCCAGCGCCTGGGCGGCGCCGATCTGGTAGGCCACCTGCCGCTCGATCTCGGACGCGCTGAACGGCATCGGCCGCCGCCCGAAGCCGGCGAGATCGGGAAAGCCCGGATGTGCGCCCACGGCGACGCCGCGCGCCCGCGCCCCGGCGAAGGTCTCGGCCATGATCCCGGGGTCGCCCGCGTGGAACCCGCAGGCGACATTGGCCGAGGTGACGAGGTCGAGCATGGCCGCGTCGTCGCCGCAGCGATAGGCTCCAAAACCCTCTCCGAGATCGGCGTTCAAATCGATGGTCGGCATCCGGCGTCTCCTCGGCGGGGGCGATCCTAGCCCACCACGCCATCAATGAGGTTGGTGCCGAGCAGAAATTCCGAGGGGAACTCGGTGCGCACCAGGGGCGTGCGCACGATGGCCGGCTCCAGCGCCGTGCGCTCGGCCCGCCGCGCCGCCACCGCCTCGGATACGCCGACGGCGGCAAAGCGCAGGCGCGTGCCCGCCTGCGCCTGGGCGAGGCGGCCGAGATCGGCGCCGATCACCGTGGCGATCTTCGGATAGCCCCCCGTGGGCTGGCGGTCGGCCATCAGCACCAGCGGCGCGCCCGAGCCCGGCACCTGGATGGCCCCCATGGCGATCCCGTCGGAGACGATGTCGTGGGTCCGGGCCGGAAGGGCGGGGCCTTCGAGAAAGCACGCCATGCGGTCGCCGCGCGGGCCGATCCGCCAGGGCCCGGCCAGGAAGGCCGCGAGGGTGGCGGCCTCGAAATGGTCGTCCTGCGGCCCAAGGATGACGCGGATCACCTTAGGGGGCCGGTCCAGCCAGGGGACCGCGAGAAGTGCCGGCTCGCCGATCCCCGCACGCGGATGCGTCACCCCCAAGGTGTCGCCGGCCTGGAGCGCTCGGCCGTGCAGGCCGCCGAGGCCCGACCGGGTGTGGGTCGCGGTCGAGCCCAGAACCGGCGCCACGGCGATGTCGCCCGCGACCGCGAGGCTGCACCAGGCCCCGGCTCGCCCCGCCCGCAGGGTCAGGCGCGCCTCCGGCCGCAGGGTCAGGGCGACGGAACCGGGGAGGGGGCGTCCGTCGAGGTCGATGCGCAGGTCGCCCCCCGCCAGGGCGATGTCGACCGGACTTCCCGCGACCGTGAGCGAGAGCCCGCCCAGCGAGACCTCGATGGCGGTGGCGCCGAGGGGATTGTCGAGGGCGCGGTTGGCCGTGGCGTGGGCGAGCGGGTCCATCGGTCCGGCCGGCGTGATGCCGTAGCGCAGGGCGCCGTGGCGTCCGGCATCCTGGAGCGTGACCCCCGCGCCCGCGCCGAGGATGCACAGCCTGGCTTCCGCCATCATCCGTCCGCCCGCGCGATGATCTCGCCCCGGGCCGCCCGCGCGTCGAGGGCCGCGAAGGTGGCGACGTCGATCGCCTCGAAGCGCAGGGTGTCGCCGGGCTCGACCAGGAAGCTCCGTGGGCGGGCCTCGGAGAAGAGACGTTCGGGGGTGCGGCCGAGGACGTACCAGCCCGTAGGCATCGGGAGGGTCGCCACCGCCGCGAGGCCGCCGCCGATCAGGATCGCGCTGGCGGGATGGGGTGGACGCGGATGGCTTCGGCGCGGGATCGCCAGGGCCTCCGGAAGGCCGCCGAGATAGGCGAAGCCGGGCGCGAAGCCGTACATGTAAACCCGGTACGTGCCCCCCGTGTGCAGGTTGGCCACCTCATCCACCGGCCGCCCGACCCAGTCCGCGACCGCCTCGATATCCTCCGCGAGGGCCGGATCGTAGCAGCAGGGCAGCGTCCAGTCGCGGCCGATGCGCGGCGCCGCGCCGGTCCGGTCGAGCAACGCCGTCACCCGCGCCAGGAGGGTGTCGCGGTCGAGCACCAACGGATCGTAGTGGATCATCAGCGAGCGATAGGTCGGCACCGTCTCGCGCAGTCCGGGGATCGAATCCGCGTTCCGGGCCGCCTCCAGCGCCGCGTCCAGGGCGAGCACCCGGGCATTCAGCTCCGGGTCGACCCGCGCTCCGAACTCGACCACCAGGGCCGTCTCGCCGGCATCGCGGAACCGGACGGGGTCTGCTCCTGCTTCGGCCTGCGACACGGCGTGATCCCGATCCGCTTCAGGGGAGAATCCTGGTGTCTACGCCGGGTTTCAACGGCCCGATTTCTTCTGGCGCTGATAGGTCCGGATCGCCTGGGCGCAATCCGGCGAGAGCTTGCGGATGTTCTCTCGGAAACAGGCCTCGACCTCCGGTCCGCCGGGCGGATGCATACTGCAATGCTCGAGGTAGTCTCCCGTGCAGGAGAGCTTCAGCAACTCACGGATCGGCGTCGCTTGGGCCAGGGCGCCGCTCGGCAAGAGGACGGCGCTGCTCGGCAAGAGGACGGCGCCGAGCAGAAGGAGCGTGGAGCTGATCTTGGGCATGGGTCGATGGAAACTTTCGAAGACGCGACGCGGATGTTGCTGGCCCGGGTTGAAGTCCCGAGCCTCAGCAACGCCCGCGCCGTCTTTAGCACGAGGTTGTCTTCGGAACGGAATCGTCGGCCTTCACGCTGTCCTCGACCACATGCGTCTCCCTGTCGGGACCATGCGGTCGATCGATGGGTCGGACGCTTGCACGGAGGGGTGTCCAATCCGCCCTCGCCCCGTCCTTTCTGAGGGAAGCCGCAGATCCCGTTCCTGACGGTGGCAGCCCTGATGCGATCCTCGCGCAAGCTTGCGCAGCGACAAGCCCGTATCGGTTCACGGGGGTTGAGTATCCGCCATGGCGGCAAGCGCCACGATTGCAGGAGAGCGCCGGTCCCAGCGGGACATCGGCTTCGCGGCGGGCATCGTCGCCATCCTGGCGATCCTGTTCCTGCCGGTGCCGGCGATCCTGCTCGATGTCGGGCTCGCCTTCTCGATCGCCCTGTCGGTGCTGATCCTGATGGTGGCGCTGTGGATCAAGAAGCCGCTCGAGTTCTCGGCCTTTCCGACCGTCCTTCTCATTGCCACCCTGCTGCGGCTGGCGCTCGGCATCGCCACCACCCGGCTGATCCTGGCCAACGGCCAGCACGGCGTGGCGGCGGCCGGTCACGTCATCCAGGGCTTCTCACAGTTCGTGATGAGCGGCGATTTCGTCATCGGCATCGTGGTCTTCCTGATCCTGATCACGGTGAACTTCCTCGTCATCACCAAGGGCGCGACCCGCATCGCGGAAGTCGGCGCGCGCTTCACGCTCGACGCGATCCCCGGCAAGCAGATGGCGATCGACGCCGATCTCAATGCCGGGCTCATCGACGACAAGGAAGCCCAGCACCGCCGCCGCGAACTGGAGGAGGAGAGCGCCTTCTTCGGCTCCATGGACGGCGCCTCGAAGTTCGTGCGCGGCGAGGCCATCGCCTCCCTCATCACCATCGCCGTCAACGTCTTCGGCGGCATCATCATCGGCACCACCCGCCACGGCATGCCGCTGGGCCAGGCGGCCGACGTCTTCACCAAGCTCTCGGTCGGCGACGGCCTCGTCTCGCAGATCCCGGCCCTGATCGTTTCGCTGGCCGCCGGCCTGCTGGTCTCCAAGGGCGGCACGCGCGGCACGGCCGAGCAGGCGGTGCTCGGCCAGCTCGGCGCCTATCCCCGCGCCCTGTGGGTCGCTTCGGCGCTGATGTCGATGTTCGCCCTGGTGCCGGGCCTGCCGTTCCTGCCCTTCATGGTCCTGTCCGGGCTGATGGCCTTCACCGCCTACGCCATTCCGCGCCGGCTCGCCGCCCAGCAGGCTCTGGTCGATGCCAAGACCGCCGATGAAGAGGAGAAGAAGCAGATCGCGGTCCGCGAATCCGTCAAGGAATCGCTGAAGACCCCGGAGATCGAGCTGTGCCTCGGACGCCAGATCTCGGCTCAGATCCAGGGCGGGCAATCCGAACTGTCGCACCGGGTCGCCAAGATGCGCCGCAAGTTCGCGCGCCAGTACGGCTTCGTGGTGCCGGACATCAAGCTGACCGACAGCCTCGCTGTGCCGCCGAAATCCTACCAGATCCTGATCCACGGCACCGTGGTGGCGACCCAGGAGCTGCGGCCCGGTGAACTGCTCGTGGTGGTGGGCGACGGGCCGGTGCCGGACGTGCCGAGCGACGAGGTGCGGGAACCCGCCTTCGGTATGAAGGCGCGCTGGGTGCTCGACGCCTATGCGGGCGAGGTCCGGCGCGGCGGATTCGAACCCATCGACGGTTCGTCCGTGCTGCTGACCCATCTGTCCGAAGTCATCCGCAACAACCTGCCGACGCTGCTGTCCTACAAGGACATGCGCAACCTGCTCGACCGCCTCGACCCCGAGTACAAGCGCCTGCTCGACGAGATCTGCCCGTCGCAGATCTCCTATTCGGGCCTGCAGGCGGTGCTCAAGTTGCTGCTCTCCGAGCGGGTGTCGATCCGCAACCTGCACCTCATCCTGGAGGCGGTGGCCGAGATCACGCCCCATGCCCGCCGGGCCGAGCAGATCGCCGAGCATGTCCGCATGCGTATCGCCCAGCAGATCTGCGGCGACCTGGCCGAGAACGGCGTTCTGGCGGTGCTGCGCCTGGGGAGCGCCTGGGACCTTTCCTTCCACCAGAGCCTGAAGCGCGACGGCAAGGGCGAGGTCATCGAGTTCGACATCGACCCGCGCTTGGTGGAGCAGTTCGGCACCGAGGCCTCCGAAGCCATCCGCAAGCAGATGCGCGAGACCCGCAACTTCGCTCTCGTCACCGCGCCGGACGCCCGCCCCTACGTGCGCATGATCATCGAGCGGCTCTATCCGACGCTGGCCGTGCTCTCGCACCTGGAGATCGCCCGCGGCGTCGAGATCCGCTCCCTCGGGACGATCTCGTGACGGTGCTGTCGGCCGCGAGTCTGTTCGCGCCCGAGAGTTTCCTGGGTGTGTTCCTGATCTTCTGCCGCGTCGGCGCCTGCCTCCTGGTCGTCCCGGGCTTCTCCAGCCCCCGCGTTCCGGCGCAGGTCCGCCTCCTGATCTCGCTCGCGGTCTCGCTCGCCCTGACTCCGCTGCTGCTGCCGCTGTTCCAGGGCAAGCTCTCCGCGCAGGATCCCGGCGCGACCTTCGGCTGGATCGTCACCGAGAGCCTGACCGGCCTCGTCCTCGGCTTCCTCGGTCGGATCTACTACGTGGTCCTCGAGACCGTGGTGAACGCCGCCGCCACCATGGTGGGCTTCGGCGGCATGCCGGGCTCCGTCGCCGAGGGCATGGACCCGGTGCCGGCCGTCGAGGCGATGATCATGATGGCGGCCGCCGCCCTGCTGTTCGCCGCCGACCTGCATTGGGAGCTGTTTCGCGGCCTGATCGATTCCTACGGCCGAATCCCGCCCGGCGAGGGTATCGGCTCGCAGGTCGCCCTGGTGCGCATCGTCGATCAGGTGACCACGGCCTTCGTCCTCGGCCTGCGCATCACCGCGCCGTTCCTCGTCTACGCGGTGGCGGTGAATCTCGCGGCCGGATTCATCAACAAGCTCGTGCCGCAGATCCCGGTCTACTTCATCGCCACGCCGTTCATCATGGCAGGGGGGCTGATGCTGCTGTACCTGATCAGCAACGAATTCCTAATGCAGTTCGTGATGGGCTACTTCGACTACCTGCGCCGGGGCTGAGACCATGACCACCCGCCTTCGCCTCGTCCGCGCCCAGCGCCTACTCAAGGTCCAGGAGCAGATGCGGAGCCTCGCCGAGCGCGATCTCGCCGACGCCCGCGCGAAGGCCGCCAGGATCGAGGCCGACCGGGCCGCCCTGCTGACGACACTCGCCGGCGAGACCATGCAGGGCCTGTTCCTGGACGCCGCGTCCCGTCGCCTGCGCGGTCTCGCCAGCGAGGCGACCGAAATCGCCGCGACCTCGACGCGACTGTCTGAAATACTGCGCGCCC
The DNA here is from genome assembly GCF_001423325.1 of Methylobacterium sp. Leaf113. Lineage (NCBI taxonomy): Bacteria > Pseudomonadati > Pseudomonadota > Alphaproteobacteria > Hyphomicrobiales > Methylobacteriaceae > Methylobacterium > Methylobacterium sp. Leaf113. The sequence continues at coordinate 37,893 of NZ_LMNJ01000005.1, read as the reverse complement.
GGGGCCTCGCCGAAAAGCGCACCGCGCGGCAGGCCGAAAGCCTCGCGAAGCTCCGCACCCACGAGCGCGAGCAGCACGCTCTGCAGGAGCAACTCGACCTCATGGTCGCCCGCGCCGGCCACGCCCCGGACTGATCGCCGCCACGACGCAAGCCTGCCGAAAGCCACGGCGTCTAAGCCCCTGAACAATCGGCCCCTCGAACCCGACCGGCGCCCGCCATGAGCATCTCTCCACCGACCGACATCGTCCTGGACGTGGCCCGCGCCGCCGATCCGGGCCGCGTGCAGGAGGCAGCCGCCAAGCTGTCGGCTCCGGGAGCCGATCCTGCGGCCTTCGGTGATGCTTACCGCATGGCCGGCGTCTCGGTGCACATGCCCCTCGATGCACGCGGGACGCTGACCGCCCTGCAGACCGACAACGCGGTCTCGGGAGCCGGCAAGGCGGGCGATCCCTACAAGCAGTTCGAAGCGTTCGTTCTGCGCCAGTTCGTCGAGACCATGATGCCGTCGAAGTCCAACGCCGTTTTCGGCAAGGGCAATGCCGGCGGGATCTGGAAATCGATGCTGGCGGATCAGGTCGGTACGCAGGTGGCCAAGGCCGGCGGCCTCGGTATCGCGAAGATGCTTGAGGCGGCCCGTCCGCTGCACCCGGCGGCCCCCTCCAATGCTTTGTCCAACAAGACCTCCGAGATCTGAACGACCATGCTGCTCGCATCCCTGAAGCGCCTCGAAGCGACCGTCGCGGCCGAGACCGAAGCGCTCCTGGCGCATCGCCCGATCGATCAGGAGGCGGTGAACCGGCGCAAGAGCCAGAGCCTGCTCGAACTTACACGCCTGACGCGCGGCCTTGATCCTGCCGAGCTCGAGCCGCCGCTGTTGGATCAGCTCCTGCGCCTGCGCGGGGTCCTGGAGCGCAACCAGGACGTCGTGGGACTGCATCTGCGTGCCGTCGAGGAGATCTCCGGCATCGTCGCGGACACCCTCCGCGATGCCGAATCCGATGGCACCTATTCCGGCCACGTCCGACGCTGAGGCCTGCACCCCGTCATGCGCATCCTCGTCACCGGCCTGTGGATCTGCGGCCTCACCATCCTGTCCTGCTACGGCGCCGTGACCTGGGGTGCCGGGCTGTTCGCCAAGAAGGCCGAGCCGTATCTTGAAGGACTTCAGTATCAAAAACTAGCACCCATCAATGTTCCGATGGTGGTCGACGGTAAGGTGCAGGGATACATCATTGCCGTCTTGGTGTTCACGGCCGATGCGCGCCTGATGCATACGCTTTCGGTGCCACCAAATGCCTTCGTGATCGATGAAACATTCCGGCAAATCTACACAGACCCGGCGATCGATTTCAAACGGCTGTCCCGTTACAACGTCACCCAGCGCCTTGCCGAGATCCGTAAACAGGTCAATCTCCGTCTCGGATCGGATGTGGTGAAGGACGTGCTGGTGGAGGAGTTCAACTTCGTCGCCAAGCGCGAGGTCCGCTCGTAGGGGCGGCCGCTCAGTCCTCCGACAGCAGGCGGCCGAAGGCGGCCTCCTCCAGCAACGCCGTGAGCCGCTGGTCGGCGTCGGCATCGGCCGCCAGGGCGAGGCCACCGCAGACCGCGCCGGCGCCCGCAAAGGCATAGCCGAGCACGCTCGTCGGCTGGAGCCCGCCGGACGCGGCCGTGACGAAGCCCCTGAGGGCGCCGGGATGGGCGTTGCAGCCGTTGCGGAGGGTGAGGCCGGCGCTTCGCCCGGTGATCGCCACCGGAGACAGGGAGAGGCGATGCCGGCCGGACTGCGCCATCGCGCGGCGCGGACCCGCCAGGGCCACCAGGATTCCGGGCGACAGGTGGGCCGCGGCCTCGAAGGCGAGGGGACCGCCGGGGCCGGTGAAACGGTCCAGCACCACGAGTCCGGAGAGGTCGTCGAGCACCAGGAAGACCCGGCGATGGGCGATGTCCGGCCCGTGCCCCTGGGTGGCGAGGCGGTGGACGGTGGCGCCGATCAGGCGCTCGGCCCCGAGGTAAAGCGTTGATCCGGCTGTGGTTTCGCGGTGCTGAAGGGTCGCCGTATTGTGCCCGGCGGCCGAGAGCAGGTGGTGGCGGGCGGCCCCGGTCTCGACCTGGGACGAGCCGCCGGCCTCCACGATCCAGCGCACGCCCTCGCAGGCATAGGTGAAGGAACCGGCGTCGCGATGGCCCGGGCCGGGCCCCTGGCCCTGGCTGGCGAAGGTGCAGGCGAAGTGGCCCCAGCCCCGGCCGGGGGCGTCGTGGCGCTGCGCGATCAGGCCCGCGATCGGGTCGATCCGGCCCGTCGCGGGCTCGGAAACGACGCGCGGTATACCAGGACGGTCACGTCGAGGTCGCGGGGGTTCCGACCAGCGTTCGGCGACGAGTGCGCGTCCGGCTTCCGCGCCGAGGCGACCGATCCAGCCGGCCGCATCCTCGCCGTGCGGCGCGTCCCCGAACGGCGGCAGCCGACCGCTCGGATCGAGCAATCCGGCGAGGCTCGGCAGGCCGGCCGCCACGGCCCGGTCGAGGCGGTCCTTCAGGGCCGATTCGGCGGCGTCGTCGGAGTCGAGGGCGAGGCCGAGGGCGCGCAGGAGGGTCAGGAGTTCGAGGCGCTGGTGCAGCGACGGGTCGGAGAACCGGCCCGATGCATCGAGGAGCGGGGCGAGGCCGGTGTCGAGGGCGGCGCGGGCCAGGGACAGCCAGTGGCCAGCGAGGGGCAGCAGCGGCAGGGCGCGGGCGACGAGCCATAGCGTCGCCGCCGCCTGGATCTGGTGGATCGAGCGACCGAAGGTGTTCTGCCCGGTGATCTCCGCCAGCGCGAAGCCGTGGCGCACCACCTCGCCGGTGAGCGTGAGGGCGGCCGGGCCGCCGGGCTTGCCGGCCCGCGCCAGCAGGCGCACGAAGGTCTCGGTCCGCGCAGCCAGCGCCGCCGGATGCAGGGCGAGGCCGTCGGTGGGCGCGCCCCAGGGGTTGGCCCGCGACCAGGACAGGGCGAGCGCCAGGGCGGCACCGCCGCCGCCGGGCGCCTCGGCGAGGGCGCCGAGCCAGGCCAGCGACTGGTACTCGAGGCGCCAGGGCACCGAGCGGAACGGGTCCTCGCGCCAGTCCGGCGCCTCCGGCACGGTCCAGGCCGGATGGCCGGCGAGGCGCAGCGCCCGGTCGAGGCCGAGGGCGCGATGGCCCTCGCCGCGCTGGATCGCGCGGGCGCGGGCGAGCACCGGGGGCAGGGCCGCCACCGCCTCGGGCTGCGGGCACCAGCCCGCGAAGGCGGCGCCGGGCAGCGACAGGCGCTCGGCCAGACGGGCGAGAAAGTCGGTCGGGCCGAGAAGGTCGTCGGCGCCCAGGCTCTCCAGCCGCAGGCGATCCTCCAGCGCCACCTCCGGCGGGGCGAGGAGTTCCACCGCCGGCCCGTCCGCCTCCCAGGTGGCGAAGCCGACCGAGACCCGCGCCGCCCCGGCGGGGGGCTGCAGCTCCAGGGTGAAGCGCCGGGCCTGCTGGTGGGCGGAGAGGTCGATCAGCGCCCCGAGCCCCGGCACCGAGATCGTTCCGGGATAGGGCGGCGCCAGATCCGCGCCCTGGCGGTCGCGGTAGACGATGCGCGCCAGGGCGGCGTGGGCGCCGGGATGCGGCGTGTAGAGCTGGCCGCGCAAAACGAGGCCGCCGCCCGGCACCAGGGCGTGGTCGATCCAGGCCGGCTCCGGCCCGAGCCGGTGCCGCACCCGGGGGATCAGGGCCGGCGAGGGCGCCAGCTGCGGCCCCTGGGCGAGGCTGGCCTCCGAGACCGTGAAGGGCGCGCTGTTGCGCCAGGAGCGGAGGGTGACGGTGAGGCGGGTGGCCGGGGCCGGGACCCGGAAGGCGAGGTGGATGCGCCCGGCCCGCGCGCCCTGCATCTCCGGCGGCAGGGTGGCGGGGCCGGCGATCCAGGTGCCGTGCGGATCGAGCAGCGTCCGGTCGAGCCCGGGCACGTGGTCGAAATCGAGGCTCGACCCGTCCTCGGCCAGGAAATCGATCCCCACCAGGGCGAAGTCGAGGGCCGAGCCGGCGGTCTCCTCCGGCGCCCAGCCGAGCTGGAAGCCGAGATGGCACCACGCCTCCGGCACCAGCCCCCCGAAGGGCAGCACCACCCGCGACCAGCGGTTCTTGGCCGGAACCCAGTGCGCGTTCTCCTCCGGCCCGACGCTCGCCCCGCCGGCATAGCGGGCCGCGTCGGGCAGCAGGACCCGAAGGCCGGGCACGCGCGCCTCGCTCACGGGGCGGACCGGACGGAGACGGGGGGAGGGGACATCGGCACAGTGGGGCGTGGGGTGCGGAACAGAGGGGGCCGATTTGTTGTTCTGTGGCGCCCCGGTGACGGTGCGATAGGGCCACTGAGGGGGTGGGGCCACGCTGTGTCAAGCAGGGTGACCTGCAAGAGAGATCGCCGTCCCCATCGGGTCAGATTTTCAGCGCAAGCGATTGTCCGACGCCGTGACGCTGTGCGGTGTTTCGGGCGGGATGATGCGATGGGATCAAGGCAAGCACCTGCCCTGAGGTGAAGTGAGGGGTTTAGCGGGCCACAACTCATCAAAGCTGCGAGGCTGTACGATCACAAGGCAGGCGTAATCCGGTGCGTATCCGCCCGCTGTGGCATTGAATGAATCAGCATCTGGTAGGCGGAACAAACGGTCGTTTTCTCTACTCGTCTGGGCCTTGCGTCTCCCACATGGCCTCGGCTTCGATGATCGCCATCGGGTCTGTTGTCCTAGCCGGATGTTTGCCGCGGCGAAGAGCGAGCCACTACGCCTTGAACCGCTTGCGCAGGGCGTCGTTCGCGCGGGTCTGCCAACCCGGCCCACTCGCCCGCATCGCCTCGACCAAATCTCCGTCCAGGCGCAATGTGACCTGTCGCTTAGGGCTGTCGGAAGGCGGCCGGCCGCGACCCCGCTTGAGCAACTCGACGCCGTCGCCGGGCACGGCCCGGCTCATCATCTCGTCAGTCAGCTCCGGAATCTCATCGTACTCTTCGGCGGTGATCTCGTGAGAGTCCACCCTGGCGAGGTCGGTTGCCCCAATCCCCCTAACGGAGGAGCGAAGCGTACTTCTTTTGCTCGCGATCATTGGCCTTCCTCATCGAAAAAACATGGCGATCCTCGCCGCGCGGCGTCCAGCACACCACCACCATCCGGCCGATCAGCAGGCCGACCGTGACGAGGCGTTCCTCGCCGTATTCCTGTCGGTCGTCGAGGACGGTGACGAGGGAGCTGGCAAACACCTCGGATGCCAGCGCGAAATCGCGGCCGCGCTCGGTCAACGCCTTATCTCTTTTCGCGGGGTGGAAGGTCTCCACCATTGCTTATGTGTAACCACATAAATTCTCGCGTCAACGATTATTTGGAGTTACGCAAATATTCCCGCTCGTTGGCTACGACGCCAAGGGTCGCTTGCTGCCCCGGCGTGAACCGAGCTGCCCTAGCGGGCGGCGGATGAGCGATTGCGTGCACCCGTCGGGAATACGTTTGGGTTCGATCAAACGACCGTAAACCTGACGCTCAAACCCGTTAGGAAAAGCTGATTGGAAATCATAAGTTTGGTTCTGAACGCAACACGGTCGGGCCGGTACGGGGCTGTCCGCAAAGACTAGCTCGCTCTCGCTAGCGTGGCTCTCCATGCCGACCTGCACAAGCGTGACGGCAGCGAGATATCTGCCGTCACGCTCGCGGGACGTTTATTCGACTGATTGGTGTCGTGCCGAGTTTAAACTACAAATGTACCTGCATGTTCCGGAGCGTAGAAAGCAATACCTTCAAATTTGTAGTCATGATTGGTAGCGATCACTTGATCGCGCTCGCCTTCAGAGGCGGTGAAGAAGTGTCCACCAGTCTTCGTGTTGAAAAAGCGGTACACTTCCTCCGTTGCAGCGCCTTGATCGACCGCAAAGTCGTAGAAGCCCACGCCTTCCAGTTTGTAGTCACGGTTGGTGGCGATCACTTCGTCACGCTCGCCCTCCGAAGTCGTGAAGAAGTGACCACCGGTTTTGGTGTTGAAAAAGCGGTATACCTCCTCCGTCGCCGCACCTTGGTCCGTGGCAAATCCACCAAAGCCAATTCCTTCGGGCCGCAGATCAGGACGGGTAGCTAGCACCTGTGCATCTTCCGCGTCAGAGATCGTGAAGAAATGCCCGCCGGTCTTCGTGTTGAAGAAGCGGTGCACACCCTCAGACGTATACGTACCGACTTCGGTGTTGCCCGCATGCCCATTGACGTTGAACGCTGCTGTATCGAACGTCTTATAAAGACCTGTGCTTCCGAAAGACGGCGCACCATTCGTATACGAAGCGCTTGAGCCGCTCACGGTATTACCATTAAAGCTAAAACTATCGACATATAGGTTCCGGTCAGCACCCATACCGTTAGAAATATCATTCAGAAATGTAACCGAAACCTGTTGGGCATTACTGAAGTCGCCCGTAAAACTAAAGTCCTGGTATAATCCTGCTGTATGCGATGATGTAGAAGTAAGCGTATCGCTATATGCCACTCCGTTTATCTTTACAACGAACTCAGCGTCAGCTTTATACTCGAACCGGTCTTCCGAAATGCGGAACGTAAACGTGTCTGCCATGGGGATGCGATCCTTAGTGTTGCTAGGCCGAAGAACCTATCGCTACGGCTCATCGATCCGAAATTTTTACGAGCTTATCAAAGATCCACGGGGGTAAACCGAGTAAAAAATACTTAGGATCGATGTTATCAAATCAAAAATCTTCTTCTAGGCGAGGATTTGCCTGCTCTTTTGTAACAACTTGTTGATCGTCAAGCGCGGGCGCGGAGTATGGGCAATCGGTTTCATTCGGTTATTTGTCGAGAAAGGTGTGTCCCTCGCGCAGCTCTAGCAATGTCTCTCATCGTTGTGCGTAGGCTTGTCCGTCTTGAGCAAGCACGACGTCGTTAATACAAGAATGTTTTCTTATTGCTTCCGGATCAAACCGATTTAGACGGTCCGCGGGTTAATGTCAGAAAACCGACCGTTTTCCCAACGGCTCGCAGGTTTGAGACCGTGCGCGCAACACAGCAGCTCGATTCTGTCGGGAAAGTGTGTCGCGAAATTGATTGCTGAGAAAACGGGTTTTGCAATGCTTTCACTGGCTCCGCAGCAACAGCCGGATCTCCGGTAGGGCGGTCGGTCCTTGGGAGGGATCGTATGCCCTCCCGGCGAACAGGTTCTGCGTCTCTCAGACGTCGACGGCGGGAAAGCGTTTTCTTCGCTCCGTGTTGCGCCGCGATCGTGGATCAATGCCGCTTGGCTGAAAGGGAAATAGCCGCGCAACGCAGCCGCCTCCGAGAGGGTGGTCGATTCCGTGTCGAAGCTTGGTTGCTGTCGCCCGCGAGGCCTCTCTTCCGAAGCTACCGCAGGCTCTTAGAGTCTGACGGCCGGGTGGCCCGAGCCGAGGCTTTGAGCCTTGAGAAAATCGCCCGTCCACCCCCGCCAGCCTCGGACAAGATAGCCGCCCTAATGCTCCGGTCATGAACGATCGGGACCGGAGCCAGCCGTGACGGGCGTCTATCTTTTCGATTTGGCCTCGCAGCAGGCGCGTTACCTCGGGGTGCGGCAGGCGACCATCGCCAGCAACGTCGCCAACGCCAACACGCCCGACTACAAGGCGCGGGACGTGGTGCCGTTCTCCGAGGTGATGGCGCGCACCGCCGCGTCCGGCATGGCCATGACGCAGAGCGCCCACGTCACCACGGGCGAGGGCCGCATCCCGACGAAGCCGGTCGCGGCCGCCGAGGCCTGGGACGCCCTGTCGACGGGCAGCTCCGTCAGCCTGGAGCAGGAGATGCTCAAGGCCGGCGAGGTCAGCGGCCAGCACAACCTCAACATGGGCATCGTGAAGGCCTTCGACCGGATGCTCAAGGCGGCGGTCCGGGGCAGCTGATGATCGACCCGCTCGCCGCCTCCACCCGTCTCGCCACCGCCGGCATGGAGGCGCAGTCCCTGCGCCTGCGCATCGCCGCCGAGAACGTGGCCAACGCCCAGTCCACGGGCGACGCCCCGGGATCAGACCCCTATGCGCGCAAGACCGTGACCTTCCGCTCCGCCCTGGACCGGGCGGCCGGCGGCCCCACCGTCGCCCTGCGCAGGATCGGCACCGACGACGCGCCCTTCCGGATCGAGCGCGACCCCGGCAACCCGGCCGCCGATGCCGAGGGCAACGTCAAGATGCCCAACGTCAACGTCCTGATGGAGATGGCCGACATCCGCGAGGCCAACCGCTCCTTCGAAGCCAACGTGCAGGTGATCAAGCAGGCTCGCGCCATGGTCGCCAGCGTCATCGACCTCCTGAGGACCTGAACCCAAGCGATGATCGAAGCCCTCACCTCGCTCGCCGCCTTCGACCGGGCCGCCGGCCTCACCCGCACCGAGGCTGCGCTGCCCCTGGCGCGGACCAGCTTCCCGGTGATGCCGGCGGCCACCCCGGCCGCCCCCGGCACCGATTTCGCCGACGTCATGGCCCAGCTCGCCGGGGGCCTGCGCACCTCGCTGCGCACCGGCGAGGCCACCGCCATCTCGGGCATCCAGGGCAAGGCCTCGACGCAGCAGGTGGTCGAGGCGGTGATGTCGGCCGAGCAGAGCCTGCAGACCGCCATCGCGGTCCGGGACAAGGTGGTCGCCGCCTATCTCGAACTCAGCCGCATGCCCATCTGATTTTTTCAAACCCCTGCCGCACCGACCCGACGGAACCGTGAACCCATGAGAGCGCTCGCCATCGCGGCCACGGGCATGAATGCCCAGCAGATGAACCTCGAGGTCATCGCCAACAACATCGCCAACCTGAACACCACCGGGTTCAAGGGCGCGCGGGCCGAGTTCACCGACCTGCTCTACCAGGCCGAGCGCCAGCAGGGCGTGCCCAACCAGGCCGGCCAGGAGCCGGTGCCGGAGGGCGCCATGCTGGGCCTCGGCGTACGCACCGCCGCCATCCGCAACCTGCACCGGCAGGGGCCGCTCGCCAACACCGCCAACCAGCTCGACCTCGCGGTCAACGGCCGGGGCTACTTCCAGATCACCAACCCCAACGGCGAGATCAACTACACCCGCGCCGGCGCGTTCAACCGCAACAATGCCGGCCAGATCGTGACCCTGGAGGGCTATGCCCTCGACCCGGCGATCCTCATCCCCAACGGGGCGGTCGACGTGGTGATCAACCTGTCGGGCCAGGTCTTCGCCAAGGTCGACGGGCAGGTGCAGCCGCAGAACCTCGGCCAGATCACGCTCGCCAACTTCGCCAACGATGCCGGCCTGGAGCCCCTGGGCAACGGCCTCTACCGCGAGACCGGCGCCTCCGGCGCGCCGGTCACCGGCGTGCCCGGCGATCCGAGCTTCGGCAAGCTGCAGCAGGGCTACCTCGAAAGCTCGAACGTCGATCCCGTCAAGGAGATCACCAACATGATCACGGCCCAGCGCGCCTTCGAGATGAACTCGAAGGTGATCCAGGCCGCCGACGAGATGGCCGGCACGGTCTCCAAGGGCATCCGCTAGGCGCCCTCCGGCGCCTGCACCACCGACCTTCACACCGACGCCGCGGCGTCGGGGGGCTCCGGCCTCCCGGCGCGGCCGGCGGCCGCTCCACCGGGCCAGCTTTCAAGGGCGCGACCACGTCATGGGTTTTCTCAAGCGCACCGGGCGCCGCGCGGCCCTCGCCGCCGGGCTGGGTCTCCTCGCCGGCTCGGCTTCGGCCGCGGACCTGATGCTGCCGGTCCCCACGGTGACGATCTATCCCGGCGACACCATCAAGGAGACGATGCTGCGGATGCAGGCCTACCCCGAGAACTTCCGGGCCCGCACCGCCGTGGTCGACGCGCCGCTGGCGATCACCGGCCGCATCGCCAAGCGGATGCTGCTGCCCGGCGAGCCGGTGCCGGTCAACGCCGTCGACGACCCGCGCCTCGTAAGCCGGGGCACGCCGACCCAGATCGTGTTCGAGGAGCACGGCCTGCTCATCACCGCCGTCGGCGCGCCGCTCCAGAACGGCGGCCTCGGCGACGTCATCCGGGTGCGCAACACCGACACCAACCGCATCGTGCTCGGCACCGTGATGGCCGACGGCCGAATCCGGACCGGGGACCGCTGATGCGCCGCGTTCTGGCGCTGATCGCGGCGATGCTCCTGTGCCTGCCCGCGCCCGCCACCGCGGCGGGGACCCGGATCAAGGACATCGCCACCCTGAAGGGCGTGCGCGACAACCAGCTCGTGGGCTACGGCCTCGTCACCGGCCTGCAGGGCACCGGCGACACCCTGCGCAACGCCCAGTTCACCGAGCAGTCGCTGCAATCGATGCTCGACCGCATGGGCATCAACGTGCGCGACGCCCGCCTGCGCACCCGCAACGTCGCCGCCGTGATGGTGACCGCCGACCTGCCGCCCTACACCGGCACCGGCTCGCGCATCGACGTCACCGTGACCTCGCTCGGCGACGCCACCTCGCTCAAGGGCGGCACCCTGTTGATGACGCCCCTGATGGGCGGCGACAGCCTGACCTACGCCGCCGCGCAGGGGCCGCTGGCGGTCTCGGGCTTCAGCGTCGGCGGTCAGGCCGAGACGGTGACGCAGGGCGTGCCGACCGCCGGCCGCATCCCCAACGGCGCCCTGATCGAGCGCGAGGTGCCGGGCACCTTTCGCGATCTGCCCGAACTGGTGTTCGAGCTGAAGAACCCCGATTTCAAGACCGCCACCATGGTGGCCGACGCCATCAACGCCTACGCGCTCGCCCGCTTCCACCGCCGGGTGGCCGCGCCGCGCGACCAGCGCGCCATCGCCCTGCAGCGCCCGAGCAACATCGCCCAGACCCGCTTCGTGGCCGAGATCGGCGACCTCACCGTCAATCCCGACACCCCGGCCCGCGTCGTCGTCGACCAGCGCACCGGCACGGTGGTGATCGGCCGCAACGTTCAGATCTCCACGGTGGCGGTGACCCACGGCAACCTCACCGTGCGGGTCACCGAGGCGCCCGAGGTCTCGCAGCCCGCCCCCTTCTCAAACGGACAGACCGCCGTGGTGCCGCGCACCGAGGTGGCGGTCAACGAGCAGCCGGGCCGGATGGCGATCATCGGCGGCTCGGATCTCCAGACCCTGGTGCGCGGGCTCAACAATGTCGGGCTCAAGCCCAGCGACATCATCTCGATCCTCCAGGCGGTGAAGACCTCCGGAGCCCTCCAGGCGGAGCTGGTGGTGCAATGAGCGCCGGCAACGCCCTGTCGCCGGCGGGCGAGCCGGCCCGGACCCCGATGGGACCACCCGGCGGATTGGTCCCGATGGCCCTGCGCCTGCTCGTGTGCCTCGGCGCCCTGGCGGTCGCCTCGTTCGGGCTCGGCCCGGCCCGGGCGCTGGAGGGCGCCAAGCCCGCCATCTCGGGCCTGAACCCCGGCCCGTTCAAGCCGGCGCAGCCGAAGCCTTCTGTCGCGATCAAGCCGGTCGAGGCCCGGATCGTCGACACCCGGATCATCGAGACGACCGGGGCGATCGACCCGAAGGCCGAGGGCGCCAAACCCGCCGAGCCGTCGAAGCCCATCGAGTCCGCCCAGGTCGCCGAGGTCCGGGCGCCCGAGGCCGCGCCGGAGCCGGTACGGCCCGCACCCAAGCCGCCGGCCTATTGCGCCAGCATCGCGGATGCCGCCGCCGATGCCCGCTTCGCCTGGCAGAAGGAGCAGCTCGCGGTGCTCGAGAAGCAGGTCGAGGAGCGCATCGCCCAGCTCGAGGCCAAGCGCGCCGAGTACGAGGCCTGGCTCACCCGGCGCAACGCCTTCCTGGCCAAGGCCGACGAGGGCGTGGTGGCGATCTACACCAAGATGCGGGCGGATGCCGCCGCGCTCCAGCTCGCCAACATGCCGGACGAGTCGGCCGCCGCGATCCTGACCAAGCTCAACGCCCGCACCGCCAGCGCCATCCTGAGCGAGATGGAGGCGGCCCGCGCCGCGCAGCTGGCCCGCATGATGACCGAGATGGGCAAGAAGGCCCGCGAGAGCGAGAAATCCTGATGTCCCGCAACACCCTTCGGGCCGGTCTGGCCCTGGCGCTCCTGGCGCCGGCTCTCGGCGCCTGCAACACGCCGATGGACCGGATGGGACAGCCGCCGCTGCTGACCCCGATCGGCACCGGCCTGCAGCCGCCGCGCGAGGCGCTGCCCACCACCTACGGCTCCCTCGGGCGGCGCACCTACCACTCGACCTGGGCGCCGGGCAGCGCCGAGATGTTCCAGGATCCCCGCGCCCGCAATGTCGGCGACGTCATCACGGTCTCGATCCTCATCGACGACAAGGCGCAGTTCGGCAATTCGAGCGACCGCTCGCGCAGTCAGAAGTCCGGCCTCGGCTTCGATTTCGGCTACGGCGTCTCGGCCCTCAAGGACACGGCCACCGCCGATACCGGCATCCGCTCCTCGACCGAGACCAAGGGCGCGGGCAACATCGACCGCTCCGAGGTGCTGCGCCTGCAGGTCGCCGCCGTGGTCACCGAGCAGATGCCCAACGGCAACGTGGTCATCAGCGGCTCGCAGGAGGTGCGGGTCAACAACGAGGTCCGCGTGCTCACCGTGGCGGGCATCGTCCGGCCGCGTGACATCTCGCGCAAGAACACCATCGAGTACGACAAGATCGCCGAGGCGCGCATCTCCTACGGTGGCCGCGGCCGCATCACCGACGTGCAGGCGCCGACCTTCGGCCAGCAGGTCTTCGAGACCCTGGCGCCGTTCTGAGGCGCCGTTCGACGAACCGGAAGGCGGGACCCGAGCCATGGCGGCCAAGGCGGACGACAAGACCGACGCGAAGGCGGGCGGCGGCAAGGGCTGGATCGCGGCCCTCGCGCTCACCAGCCTCGTCGCCATCGGCACCGGCGGCGGTCTCGGCATGTACCTCCTCTCCACCGTCGAGAAGGCGGTGGACGTGAAGAAGAAGGACGAGGAGGACAAGGCGGTCAAGGTGTTGAAATACACCGGCGACGTGGCGCTGCGCAGCGTCGGTTCGGTGGTGACGAGCCTCGCCGACACCACCGAGGCCTGGATCCGGCTCGAATCCTCGGTGGTGTTCAAGACCGGCGCCGTGCCGAACCCCGACCTCGCCCTGGCGGAGATCCGCTCCGATATCGTCGCCTATCTGCGCACCGTCACGACCAAGCAGATCGAGGGCCCCAGCGGCCTCCTGCACCTGCGCGAGGACCTCAACGAGCGCGTGGCGCTTCGCACCAAGGGACAGGTGCGCGAACTGATCGTCGAGACGCTGGTGGTGCAGTAGGGCGCGCCATGGCTGCGATATCCTCCATCCCCGGCCGGTGGTCTCTCCCCAGCCGCCACGGCCTTCCCGGAACGCGCGGGTTGCGCGGGTCCCTCTTCTTTCAGGAGAGGAGGTCCCGTGGTGCCTCACGCCCATCCGCGGCTGCCCGCCATCATCCGATTTCCGATCGCGGTTCGCTTCTTCGGAGGTGCGGGAATTCAGTCGCCCCCGCCCTGCCGGACGCGCCGAGGCGCAATCCGCGACGCGACCGGTCGGAAGCCCCAAGACTTTTGTCCTCATGAAACCGGTCCTCATGAAACCGCTCATCACGGCAGGCCTCGTCCTCGCTTCCGGCCTCGTCCTGGCCGAGCCGGCACTCGCCCAGTCCGCCACGGGGCTGCCGGCGCTCGATGCGCTGCTGCCGGCCGGCAACGGCGCGGCGAGCGGGCGCATCCTGCAGCTCGTGGCCCTGCTCACCGTGCTGTCGCTGGCCCCGGGCCTCCTCGTGATGGTGACGAGCTTCACGCGCTTCGCCATCGCGTTCTCGTTCCTGCGCTCGGGCCTCGGCCTCCAGAGCACGCCGGCCAACATCTTCCTGGTCAGCCTGTCGCTGTTCATGACGTTCTACGTGATGGCGCCGACCTTCGACCGGGCCTGGAACGAGGGCCTGAAGCCGCTCACCGAGAACCGCATCTCCGAGGAGGAGGCGATCCCGAAGCTGGTCGAGCCGTTCCGCGAGTTCATGACCCAGCATGTCCGGCCGAAGGATCTGCAGACCTTCACCGATCTGGCCAGCCGCAACATCCCCCGCGCCGAGGGCGGCGAGAAGGTCGACCTGCGCATCCTGATCCCGGCCTTCATGATCTCGGAACTGCGCCGCGGCTTCGAGATCGGCTTCCTGATCGCGCTGCCGTTCCTCGTCATCGACATGATCGTGTCGACCATCATCATGTCGATGGGCATGATGATGCTGCCGCCGACCGTGATCTCGCTGCCGTTCAAGGTGCTGTTCTTCATCCTGATCGACGGCTGGAACATGCTGGTCGGAGGCCTGGTCCGGTCGTTCTTCTAGGATCTGTCCGGTTCATTCCGAACCAGCCGGACTCTGGTGTCTTTCGTCGTTTGTCGGGTCGGGACATCCGGTTTCCACGAATCCCTGACAAATTCGAGGGCGTGGCTCGCAGCCCCTCGGCCCCGTGGCGGAGGTGGTATCGACCGGCCCTGCCGGCGGCCTCAGAGGATTACGGCAGCCGACGCGCCGCCTTCATCGATGAAGCGTTGACACAGCACCGCCAGAAGCCAGACCGCGTGTTTCAGGTCTCGGATTCCGGCTCGTAGCGCCTTTGCCGGCGCAAGGCGCGTGCGACGGACCTGCTGGGCCAGCCACTGGGTGTGCACCAGGCGGATCTGCACCGGCATGCGCCGCAGGCCCAGGCGCTGCGCGATGGCGGTTCGATGGTGCCCTCCGACGATGCGGACGAGTTCGCCATCGGCCGCGATGGCGACGCTGACCTCGCGTTCCTTCAGCTCGGCCCGGCCGCTCCGGACGCTGGTGCTGGCGAAGGCGCCGGCGATCTCACGCGACACGTGCTGGCGTGGCAGAAATCCGTGATGCTCGATGCTCTGTCGCAGAGTCCGGTAATGTTGGAAATAATCCCGGATCAGTTCCGGCGTCGCGAGACGGACGCCATTGTGGATCTGGGGGCGCCCGAGCGCCGCGACCGCGAGAAGCTGCTGGTACGCGACCGTCTGATGCAGGCGGTCTTCCGGCTGAAAGATCGCGTCCATCTCCAGGTGGACTTCGGAGGGTTCCAGAGGCACGAGGGCCGAGGTCCACTCGGCTCCGTCGAGGAACCAGTGCGACAGGCGAACGTGGTCGCGACCGTCCGAGACGACGTCGATCAGGCGACGCTTGAGCCGGGCCGGATCGATCTCGGCGATCAGATCCTCGCCGAAGCCGCGCTCGATGTACTCGAAGCGGGCCGCCCGGACGCTTCGCCGTTCCGAGACGCGGCGGAATACGGTGTCAAACCAGCGATCCGCCAGCAGACCGGGTCGGATCAGCGGGGAAACCAGCTGCGCGGCCTGACGGGCCGGGGGCATCGCCGGCGTGGCCGCCGCCTGCGCGTGACTGGGGGCGCCGACATAGACGGCAGGTGCTGGACGAGGTCTCGATCTGCCAGGGATCGTTTCTGTCTCGACACATCCGAGATCGCGCAGAGCCGGCTTGATCATCTTGCCTATACCTGACGAAAGCGGCGGGCGCCGAATATCGATGGCGCACATCCCGCTGAACGTCGGCTGTATTCAGACCATATTGTGAGAAAATCTCAGCCTATGATTTGGTTTATGCCGACCAATGATATGCAAAGCCCCCTCTTTGCACATGAAATCATGCGTTTTCGAATCGTATTCCAGTCGTCAAAGTTCGGTTCTGATCGCCACATAACCTTGCGATTTGTGTCGGCGATGCAGAGGTTAGCCGGGCATGGAGTCGGATGTCTATGACAAAGATATCGATGACCTGACGGGGATGAAGCGCAGCGCCGTCGATGTGCGTGAGCGCACCGCATTCCGGACCGATGGCCGGTCCGGGTCGGGTTCGGACGGCCCCGATGGCGCTGCGACGCGATCTCCGCGACGCAATCTCCGCGCAAGGCTGGCGGGCGACAGGACGCTATCGGATCGCGGATCCGAAGCGGAGCAGCCCACCGAATGTCCGGTCTTCAGCACGCCGAACGGCTCTGGAACAACATCCTCGCGCTCGGCGGACGGCGCATCGCCGCCCTGTCGCTGATCGGCGTGGTGGTGTTCCTCGCCGTCGGCCTCGGCGCCTATTACCTGAGCCGCCCGGCCCAGGAGCCGCTCTATACGGGCCTCAGCCGCGAGGATGTCGGCCGCATCGGCAGCGTCCTGAAAGACGCCAACATTCCGTTCGACGTCAGCGCCGACGGCGCCGCGGTGCTCGTCGCCTACGGGCACACCGCCCAGGCCCGCATGCTGCTGGCCGAGAAGGGCCTGCCGCAGAGCGCCAAATCCGGCTACGAGCTGTTCAACGATCTCGGCTCCCTCGGCATGACCTCGTTCATGCAGGAGGTGACCCGGGTGCGCGCCCTCGAGGGCGAGATCGCCCGCACCATCCAGGGCATGAAGGGCGTGAAGGCCGCCCGCGTCCACATCGTGCTGCCCGACCGGGGCTCGTTCCGCCGCGACCAGCAGCCCCCCTCGGCCTCCGTCGTGGTGCGCACCGAACCGGCCGACGACGTCAGCGGCGCCCAGTCGATCCGCCACCTCGTCGCCTCCGCGGTGCCCGGCATGAAGCCCGACCGCGTCACCGTGATCGGCTCGGACGGATCGCTGCTGCTCTCGGGCGACGACGCCAACGCCGTCCCCACCGGCAAGATGGCGACCCTGGAGAAGACCATCGGTCACGAGGTGCAGGACAATATCCGCCGGACGCTGACCCCCTATCTCGGTGTCGGTAACTTCGAGGTCAGCGTCGCGGCGCGCCTGAACACCGACAAGACGGTACAGAACGAGACTATCTTCAACCCCGACCAGCGCGTCGAGCGCTCCACCCGCGCCGTGCGCGAGACCGAGAACTCGCAGAACCGCAACGCCGCGCAGCGCCCGACCACCGCGCAGGCGAACCTGCCGGACCAGCGCGCCCGCTCGGACGGCAACGACTCGGCCAGCAACGAGACCCAGAAGCGCGAGGACCTCACCAACTACGAGATCTCCTCGAAGACGATCCAGACGGTGAGCGACGGCTACAACATCAAGCACATCTCGGTGGCGGTGCTGGTCAACCGCGCCCGCCTCACGGCACTGGCCGGGCCGGATGCCAGCAAGGCCGCCATCGACGCCCAGGTCGCCGAGATCGAGCAGCTCGTCGGCTCGGCCGCCGGCTTCAACAAGGAGCGCGGCGACAACGTGAAGGTCGCGGCCGTCGGCTTCGTCAATGACGGGCAGCCTCTGGAGCCGGTGGCGCCCCTGAGCCTCACCGACGTGCTGATGCGCCAGTCGGCGACCCTGATCAACGCCGGCACCATCCTGCTCGTGGCCGGCCTGCTGATCTGGTTCGGGCTGCGCCCGGCCATGCGGGCGATCCTGGAGATCCCCGCCGCACAGCAGGAGGAGGCGCGGGCGCTCGCCGCCGCCGCCGAGATCCAGGCCCTGGCGGATGCCGCGCCGAACGCCGCGCTGGCGGGACCCGGCGCCCAGCCGGCCGCGGGTTCGGCCGCCGTGGCGAGCCTCGCGGCCCCCGCCTCGAACCCGGTCGGCGCCATGATCGAAGACCTCGCCGACAAGCTGAACCGCTCGCCGCAGAAGAGACTCGAGCAGATGATCGAAGCCGACGAGGCCCAGGCCGCCGAGATCCTGAAGCGCTGGCTCCTGCGTGAGGCCGCGTGATGGCCGGCGCGATCGCCCGCTTCCTGCCCGACTTCTCCGACGCCGTGGCGCCGGCGCGCACCGCCCCGGCGGCCCGGCCGCCCGCCGCCCCGGCACCCCGGCCCGTCGACGGCCTCGCGGCTCTGCTGCGCAAGCCCGCGGCCCCGCCCGAGGACCGCGAGACGCTGCTGCGCGACGCCGAGGCCAGGGGCCTGGCGCGCGGGCGCGACCTCGGCCGGGCCGAGGCGGCGGCCGAGACCGCCTCGGTCCTCGCCTGCCTGCAGGCCGATTACGACGCCCGCCTCGTCGAGATGCGCCAGGCTTGGTGCGCCGACGAGGGCGACCGCCTCGCGGCCGGCTTCGCCGAGGCGCTCCAGGCGCTCGGGGCCGGTCTGACCGACCGCATCGGCCATCTGCTGGTGCCGGTGCTGACCGAGGCGCTGCGGCGCCAGGCCGTCGACGAACTCGCCCGGAGCCTCGCCCGCATCCTCGGCGACGTGCGCGCGCCCGTCCGGGTGAGCGGCCCGGCCGACCTCCTCGAGGCGGTGGCGGGCAAGCTCGGCCCCTTCGAGGCCTCCGTCGCCTTCGTGCCGTCGGATGCCGCCGACGTGTCGGTCCAGGCCGACCAGACCGTGATCGAGACCCAGCTCGGCGCCTGGGGCCGCCTCATGACCGCCGCGGTCGGGGGAGCCTGACGCCATGGCGGACGACAAGCTCCAGGAGATCATCATCATCCGGCGCCGGGGCGGCGAGGAAGAGGGCCATCACGGCGGCGCCTGGAAGATCGCGCTGGCCGACTTCATGACCGCCATGATGGCGCTGTTCCTGGTGCTCTGGCTGATCGGCTCCACCACCAAGGAGACGAAATCCGCCATCGCCGAATACTTCAACCCGGTGAAGCTCGCCGATTCCAGCTTCGACCGCCGCGGCCTGCGCGATCCCCAGAACAAGCCCGGAGAGCCGACCCCCGAGGAGGGCAAGCCGGACGGAGGCACGGGCGAGGGCAGCACGGAGGGCAAGACCGGGGGCAAAAGTGATGGGAAGAGCGACGGCAAGGGCGCTTCCGCCGCGCCGGGCACCCGGGCGCGCGAGGCGGCCCTGTTCCAGGACCCCTACGCGGTGCTGGCCAAGCTCGCCGCCGAGATCGAGCCCGGCCCCGAGACCGCCTCCGCCGACGCGGTCGCCACCGAGACCGGCGAGCCCGGGATCAAGGGCGGCGAGGCCGCGCGCGATCCGTTCGACCCGCTCTACTGGCAGGTCGCGCCGCTGGCCAAGACCCGGACCGAGCAGGCCGGCTCGACCGCGACGGTGACGCCCCTGCGCCAGGACAGTCTGCCCGATGCCCGCGGGGCGGCCCCCGGCCCGAAGCCGGCGCCGATCCGTGTCGCGTCGGCCCTGCCCGGCGAGACGGATTCCAAGGTCCTGGCGATGCTGGGCAAACCCGATCCGGTCGCGGGTCCGAAGGACGGCAAGGCCGTGCCGGATTCCAAGCCCTCGTCGGAGTCCAAAGCCTCCGAAGTGAAGACGTCCGAGGTGAAGACGTCCGAGGTGAAGACGTCCGAAGCGAAGGCGCCCGAAGCGAAGGCGTCCGAAGCGAAGGCGTCCGAAGCGAAGGTGGCTGCGGAAGCGGCGGAGAAGATTCTTCGGGATGCCAAGCAGGCGGCCGACGCGGCCGAGACCGCCGCGATGGCCGAGATCAAGGCGGAGATCGCCAAGGTCCTGCCGTCGCAAGGGGGCGCTCCGGCACCCCGGACCGAGGTTCGGCGGACCGGCGAGGGCATCCTCATCAGCCTCACCGACGAGGTCAATTTCAGCATGTTCAGCGTCGGGTCGGCCGAGCCGCAGGCCAAGGTGGTGCGCGCCCTGGAGCAGGTCGCCCGCATCCTCAAGGACCGTCCCGGGCGGATCATCGTGCGCGGCCACACCGATGCCCGGCCGTTCCGCTCGGAGGTCTACGACAACTGGCGCCTGTCCTCGGCCCGCGCCCAGATGGCCTCCTACATGCTGGTGCGCGGCGGCGTCGCCGATGCCCGCCTCGAGCGCATCGAGGGCTATGCCGACCGGCAGCCGCGCAACGGCGCCGACCCGAAGGCCGCCGAGAACCGGCGCATCGAGATCCTGCTGCGGGCGCGCCCCGAATGAGGGGGGGCACCGGATTGCGCCGGGCGTGGCTCGCCGGCGGCCTCTTCGTCGCCGGTGCGATGCTCGCCGCACCGGCCGGAGCGGCCGATGCTCATGGAAGTTCCCCGGCGGGCGGCCACGGCAGTTCCCCTGCGGGGGGAGCGACAAACGCCCCGGCAAGCTCTCCGACCGGCGATCACGGAAGTGGCGCCGCCGCGGCCGCGCCGATCGAGCCGCTGCCGGTCAAGCCGCGTTCGGTCCCGGTCGAACTCGTTCGGACCCTGCAATTGCTGCAGGACCGCATCGCCCAGGGCTCGGCCCAGGCGCATCAGGGCCAGCGCGCCCTTCTGGCGCTGGCGGAATCGCGCATGCTCGCCCTCGAACCCGAGGTCTGGACCGACTCCGCCGCCCTGAATGCGGCCGTCAGCTTCGCTCTGGGCGGCGGTGGGCCGACGGTGCTGCGCCACCTCGTCGCCTCGGGCAAGCTGCCGGAGGCCGAAACGCCCCTGGTCCTCGGGGCGCTCGCCTATCTGGAGGGGCGCGAGAAGGAGGCCCGGGCCCTGCTGGTCAAGATCGACCCGCAATCGGTGCCGGTCAGCCTCGGCGGCCAGCTCGCCCTGGCCCAATCCGCGCTCGTCGTGCGCGATGATCCGACCCAATCGGTCCGCCTGCTCGACCTGGCGCGTCTGCTGGCGCCCGGTACGCTGGTGGAGGAGGGGGCCCTGCGCCGCGAGATCTTCGTCCTCGCCCAGGCCAACGACCTGTCCAAGTTCGAGACCCTGGCGATCCAGTACCTGCGCCGCTTCCGCCACTCGGTCTATGCCGGCAATTTCCGCCAGCGCTTCGCCGCCGCGCTCACCCGGCTCGACTTCACCGGGGACGACACCCGGTTCGGGCGCCTCCAGGCCATGCTCGACGAGATCGAGGTCGAAGGACGGCGCGAACTCTACCTCCTCGTCGCCCGGGCGGCCCTCGACCAGGGCAAGGGCGGGACGGCGGTCTTCGCCGCCGAGCGCGGCGTCACCCTGACCGAGCCCGGCTCGGTCGATGCCATGCGGGCGCGCCTCTACCGGGCGGCGGCCCTCGTCGTGGTGGACGGGCGCTTCGAGGAATCGATCGAGACTCTGCGGATGACCGATCGCACCCTGCTGGAGCCCGCCGACCGCGACCTGCTCGATGCGGCCCTGTCGACCGCGCGCGGAATCCGGGCGAATGTCGTTGCCCCGGCCCTTGCCCCGGCCCCGGCCCCAGCGCCGGCCCCGGCGCCGATTCCGGCCGCAGCGGAGCCGACGGGCGCCCGGGTTCTGCCCGTCGCCCCGGCCATCGCGCGGGCGCAGGGCGCGCTCGGGCGCGTCGACGAGATCATGCGGAGGAGTGAGCGATGAACGCGCTCGGTGCCACTTATCCCGGTTCCCGATCCCTTACCGATCCGGCGGGGTCCCGCTCGACCGGATACGAGACGCCGGAGCCCGGCGCCGACGCCTTCGGGACCGTGCTCGGAGCCCTGCACGGGGCGCGAGCCCCGGGCGACACCGTTCCGCCGAAGGCCGAGCGCGGGAAGCGCGGAGAGGACGCCGCCGGCATCGACGACAAGACAGCGTCGCGAGACGGCGAGACGGCATCGCGGGAGGACAAGACGGCGGAGGCGGAGGGCCATCCGGCGTCCGCCGACGCACAGGCGCCGTCACCCGGCGAGGGCTCCGGCCCGATGGCCCTCCTCGCCCTCCTGATGCCGTCCGGCGGGACGCCGGCACCGAGACCGCACGACCTGCCTCAAGAAACGCTGGAAACGCTGGTGGCCCGCGCCCTGCCGGGCCAGGGCGTTGCCTCGGTGGCCTTGCAGGTTGACGGCGTGGCTCTGGCGGCCGGGTCGGAAGCCAGCCTCGCCCCTCTGGCGCCGGGGATGGAGGCCGCGGCCGGAACGGCCGAGGCGCGCACCCGCGTCACGGTACTCCAGCGCGAAACCCACTTCGCCCCGGTTCGCCCGAATCTTCTGCCCGGCACCTCTCCATCGGGAGCCGAGACGGGCAGCCAGGCGATCATCGCCGGAACCCCGGCCTTCGGCCCGCCCGATGCGGCATCTCTGGCGCATGAGGCCGCCGGTCTGCTCGATGCCGCGGCGATGCCCGCATCCCCGTCCGTGTCACCTCCGGGCGGTGCGCCGGTCGCGGCTGCGGCTCATTCGGGCTCGGCAAGCCCGGTTCAGGACCCGGACCGAGCGATGGCCGCAGCCCTGGCCGATCCGGCGCGGCTGGCGGCGGCGCGCGCGCAGAGTGCCGGCGCGAACGGGTCTCCGCTCCCGGGCGCGCCCTGCGGCCCCCCGGCCGGGCTCGGGGCCGCATCCCCGGATGCCGAGGCGCGGGCGGATGCCCGATCCGGCCTCGGCGAAACTCGGGGAGCCGGCGCGGCCGCGCGGACGCCGGATCTCGGCGTCGCCTCCGCGCTGCGCGGTCCGCTGCCGTCCAGTGGTGGATCGGTCCAGTCCGCCGGCCTCGCCCGGACGATGGCGGATGCCGGGTGGCGGATCGCGCCGGCGGTCGCCTCCGGGGCTGGCGAGGCCGCCATCCCGTCCGCGCCGAGCCCGGCTCCGTCCCTGCCGGGCATCGCCGATCCCGGCCTTGTAACCGGGGCGTTGCCCGGCCCCGCGGCCGCCCCCGCGCAGCAGGTCGCTGCCGCCGTCGTGGCGGCGCTTCCACCCGGCCCGCCTGTGCTTCCCGGCGCAGCCCAGGGGGAGGGGCCTTTGAGGCTCCTGACGCTGCAACTGCACCCGGCGGATCTCGGCACCGTCCTGGTGCGGATGCGCCTGCGCGACGGTCAGCTCGCGCTGAGCCTGCAGGCTGGTCGTGAGGACACGGCGCGTCTCCTGCGCGAGGGCGGTGCGGTCCTGAACGACCTCCTGCGTCAGGCCGGATATCGTTCCGAGGCCGTGACGGTCACCATCCTGCCGGCCAGCCCGCAGGGCGACGGGTCGGCCAATCCAGGCTCGCAACAGGGACAGGGCGCACAAGGCTTCCCGGCGCAGGGCGAGTCCGGCGCGAACCACGGCCGTGCGACGCCCGACCAGTCGGGCCGGCGTGCCCCGGACGAGTCCGGTGCGGCCTCCCACGATTCCCGAGAGCGGATGCATGAGAGCGTTTCGAGCAGCCCTGATCGCAGCGGCGTTTACCTCTAGCCTTCCGGGCGCGGCGGTCGCCAACAGCGCGCCGCCGGCGCCGGCCAAGGCCGCCGCGCTGCCCGCCTCGGCCAATATCTGCGAGCGCGAGATGGCGGGCGCCTCGGCCCGGCACGGGGTACCGCTCGGCGTGCTCTACGCGGTGGGCCTGACCGAGAGCGGCAGGCGCGGCTCGCTACAGCCCTACGCCATGAACATCCAGGGGCGGGCCTATTTCGGGACCAGCGCCGCCGACGTGATGAGCCAGCTCGCCCAGGCCCGGGCCGGCGGGATCAAGCTCGTCGATCTCGGCTGCATGCAGATCAACCATCACTACCACCGCGAAAAATTCGCGAGCCTGGAGGCGATGATCGATCCGCGCCAGAACGTCGAGTACGCCACCCTGTTCCTGAAGCAGTTGAAGGCGCGCGAGGGCAGCTGGACCCTGGCGGTGGCGCGCTACCATGCCGGGCCGAACAACAACCCGGCGCAGAAGCAGTATGTCTGCCGGGTCATCACCAACATGGTCGCCACCGGCTTCGGAGCCTGGACCCCGGGGGCGCGCAGCTTCTGCCAGTGAGGGAGATCAGCCGACGAAGGTGTAGCCCATGAAGCGCTTGGCTTCGATCGGATCGTAGCCGAGGCGCTGGCTGAGCTTCTTGCGCAGCTTGCTGACGTGGCCCTCGATGACGCTTTCCTCGACGCCGTTGCTGTAGACGCCGTAGACGATGTTGTAGATCTGCGCCTTCGTCATGCGGCGGCCGCGATGGCGCACCAGGCATTCGAGGATGTGCCGTTCCCGGCGCGGCAGGGGCAGCACCGCGCCGTCGACCTCGGGGTCGCGGCCATCGAAATGCACCTTCAGGCGCGCGGCCTCGGGCGTCGTTTCCCGGACCGGCTGGGTCTCGGCGTTGACGCGGCGCCAGATCGCCTCCGAACGCGCCAGGATCTCGCGGATGTGGACGGGCTTCGGCAGCACGTCGTCGATGCCGGCCTCGAACAGCAGGAGGGTCTGATCGAGCGAGCGCACATCGCTCAGCGCGATGATCGGGGCGCGCGACATCTTCCGGATCAGACCCGCGCAGCGCGCCCGGCCCTCGAAATCCCCGAGCAGGAAGCCCTGGATCGCCTCCCGGTCGACCGGCGAGGAGGATTGGAACCAGTGCGTGAATTCCTGCGGATCGAGTCCCAGGGAGGAGATGCCTTCGCGATCGAAGCTGGCCTTGTATCCGGAATTTACTGATGGCCGCTCATCGACCAGGACGTACATCGACAGTCTCCGGGTCACCGTGCGCGTCAATCACAGGCGAACGCGTCAACGCGCATAGGCAAGACAACTGAAAGTTCCGCCGGCGCTTAGTCAATGTAGGCGGAGACAAAGCAGGGCGGTTCGATTCGGCTATCATTTAGCAATGTCGAGCATCGGCCGCGCCGTCAATGGCTTAATGAGCACACGCGAACGTGATCGAACCGCTTTGGCATACCAAATTGCCGCGCCCGAGATCGTGCCGCATCACGCCGCCGCGCGCACCAGCCTGGCATCCTCCAGGGCCGCCTTGAATTCGGCGAGGCAGAAGCCGGGTTCCTTTTTGGCGCGGATGTCCTGATTGGTGCGGATGTCCTGGTCGGCGCGGATATCCCGGTCCGCGAGGATGCGCTGGATGGCGACGCCGACATAGACCCCGTCGAGGATCAGCTTGAAGAAGACCGTCACGGGTTCGGTGACGAATTCCATGTCGAGCACGACGGTGAGGGAGCGGCCCCAATCGAACTGCACGTCGGCGCCGTCCGCATAGGCGATCGTCGCTTCCTTGAAGAACGGTTCGGCCGAGGAGGCGACGAGGTCGGCGATGTTGCCGTGTCGCGCAGCCTGCACCCATCCGATCAGGATGCCGCCGTCGAGCAGGCAGAGTTCGGCGATGAAGTCGCGGATCGCGGTGGCGAAGACGCGCTCGGCATCGGCGAGCACGTCCGGCTCGTGCCAGGGCGAGGCTTCGGCGGAAAACGACGTTTCGGTCATCAGCGCGCCTTCGAGAACAGGAAGAACAGGATCTGAGCCACTGCGCTGTAGAACTCCGCGGGAATCATCTGGTCCACCTCGACACTGTCGTACAGGGACCTTGCGAGAGGCTTGTCTTCCACCACCGCGATGCCGTTCGCCTCGGCGATTTCTCGGATGCGCAGGGCGACGAGGTCCTTGCCCTTGGCCAGCACGAGGGGCGCGGGCTGCTCGTCGCGGGCATAGCGCAGCGCGATGGCGTAGTGCGTCGGGTTGGCGATCACCACGGTGGCCTGTTTGACGTTGGCGAGCATGCGCTTGCGCGAGCGATCCTGCGCCAGCGAGCGCAGCCGGCTCTTCACCAGCGGATCGCCCTCCGTCTGCTTGTGCTCGTCCTTCAGATCCTGCTTCGACATCCGGAGCGAGCGCTGCCAGCGCATCCGCGACCAGACCAGGTCGGCGGCCACGATGACGATCGTGGCGATGCACACGACCGAAATGAGCCGGATCGACACGGTCAGGATGAGATCCGGGATCTGGCTCGGGTCGGCGAACATGGCACTCACGACTTTGCCGCCCTCCGAGCGCAGGAGCAGCAGGGCAATGAGACTGACACTTAAAAATTTAAGGACCGATTTCAGGAATTCGGCCTGACCCGCCTTTCCGAAGATCCGTCCCCAGCCGGCCATCGGCGACACCCTGGACCATTGCGGGCGGATGCGTTCGAGGACGAGGCTCGGCACGTTCTGGATCAGCGCCGAGACGAGGCCGCAGCCGCCGATGACCAGTACGATCGGCACCAGGAAGCGCGCCGTCGCCAGGGCGGTGGCCTCGAGGAGGCGCGCCACGTCCTGGTTGTTCTCGAGGGCGAAGTCGCGGGGGTGGTCGAGGAACGGCGCCAGCGCCTGGATCAGGGGCGTGAGGGACTCGCGGAGGCCGAAGCTGAGGGCGATGAGCAGCCCGAGAATCGAGGCGAAGATCGGCGCCTCGCGCGAGAACGGGACGTTGCCCTTCTCGACCGCCTCGCGGATCTTGCGCTCGGTCGCCGCCTCGGTCTTGCTCTCCTTGTCGTCGTCGGACATCGCACGACCGGGCCGGGACCGCTCGCCCTAGCGGACGAGGGTCTCGACCTCGCCCTCGGCGTTGATTTCGAGTTCGCCGCGCCCGGCCATCTCCAGGGCGAGATCGGTGATGCTGCGGCGCGCCTCGGTCACGTCCTTCTGGGCCGCCGGCTCGCCGCCGTTCAATTCGTGCTCGACCATGCGGCGGACGCGGGCGGAGAGCGCACTCAGGATGACGCCGCGGAACTCGGCATCGGTGCCCTTCAGGGCCAGGACGAGGCGATCGTTGGGCACCGCGTCGAACAGGGTGGTGCGGGCGCGCGGCGCCAGCTTGACGATGTCGTCGAAGGTGAACAGCAGGCCCTTGAGGATCTCGACGGATTTCGGCCGCGATTCGGACAGGCTGGACAGCACCTCGTCGATCTGGGTGCGCTCCATCTTGTTGATGATGTCGGCCATCTTGGCGTGGGTGTCCGCCCCCGCATTGCGGGCCCCGTTGGCGAGCAGGTCCTCGTTCAGGGCGCGCTCGATGGTGGCGATCACCTCGTCGCAGACCGGCTTGAAGCTCAGCATCCGCCGCATCACCGTGTTGCGGGTGGGCTGGGGCAGATGTGCCATCACCTTCGCGGCCGCCGCGGGCTTGAGGCGCGACAGGATGAGGGCCGCCGTCTGCGGATGCTCCTTGACGAGGTAGCTCGCGATGACGCCCTCGGAGACCGCCGCCATGCGTTCCCAGACCGAGCGGTCGGCATCGCCCCGGACATCGGCCAGGATGGCGGCCACCTGATCGGCGGGCATCAGGCCGGTGAGCAGCTTCTCCACCTCGGACGCGGTCCCGATCAGACGGCCGTCGGCGGAAAACTCGTGCGAGAACATCTCGACGATGTCGTCGAGCTGATGCGCGCTGACCGTGCCGAGCTGCGTCGCCGAGCGGGTGATGCGGCGGATCTCGTCCGGCTCGAAATATTTCAGCAGGCGCCCGGCCGCGGGCTTGCCCATGGCCAGGAGCAGGGCCGCGACCTCGTCCACCGGGTTGAGGGGCCGATGGGCGCCCGGGGCCCGTTGGGGGATCGGCACGCTCGCCACGGTCTTCGTCCTCAGCCGTTCTGGCCGGCGTCGGCCGGGCCGACGATCTCGGTCAGGGAGACGCCGAAGCGGGAATTGTCCTCCTCGACCACGACGATCTCGCCGCGCGCCACGACTCGACCGTTGACGGTGACGTCGACGGGTTCGCCGACCCGGTGGTCGAGGGGCACGATGGCGCCGCGCCCGAGCTTCATCAGGTTGGCCACCGGCATGGTGGCGGAGCCCAGCACGACCTGGATCAGCACGGGGATGCGCAAGATCGAATCGAGGTTGCGGCCGTCGCCGATCCGCGCGTCGTTCCCGTCCGGCACGTCGACCGACACGCTGGGGAACACCGGGGCGGTGCCGGCGGCGGCGATGTCCGCATCGTCGAAGGGGCTGTTGCTCATCATCCGCTCGTCTGGGGCTGCAATCGAAGGCCGGACAGGAGGTCCGGCCGGGTGCGGAAGGGATAAGGATCGGGGAAAGTCGGTCCGCACGCAAGCGGATCGGCGTCAGGCGGTCAGTTGGTGCCGACCTGTGGCCGCCACATCGCGGCCCGGTCCTTCGCGGCCCGGTCCTTCACGGCCCGGTCCTTCACGGCCCGGTCCTTCGCGATCCGGTCCTTCGCCACTTGGTCCTTCGCGACCCGCGATCTCGCGACGGCTGGCCTCCAGCTCGGCCAGGGTCTGGCGCGCTTCGCCGATGCGCTGGTCGAGTGCTTCGAGGATCTCGCGACCCTCGGTGCTGAAGTTGCGCACCGCCTCGCCCGCCTGGGCCAGGGCCTGACCGGACTGCGTCAGGATGCGGCCGTATTCGGCCTGCGTCCGGTCGAGGCGCTTCAGCTTGAGGTACATCGGCACCACGCAGGCGCTCGTCGCCATGAGGGCGAGGAGCAGAATGGTATCAACCCACGGGGTCATGGGGCACGCCCTCCTGGTCCTGCGTGATGGCTTCGTCGACGCGCAGCACGTAGGAGCCCTGCGCCTGGCCCATGTGGCACCAGAACAGCGCCCGGTCGTTGCCCTCGAGCTTCACCCGCGTCGACGGCGTCGCGTCGAGGCCGATGACCTGGCCGACCTTGAGGTCCGCGATCTCGCCGAGCGTGAGCGTGCGCTCCTCGAGCACCGCCCGCAGGGTGACCTCCGCCTTCTGCACCTCGGCGGCGATCTGCTGCGTCCATTTCGGGTCGCGGGCGGCCGAGTCGCCGGTCAGCACCTTGGCGAGGGCCGGCCGCATCGGGTTGATCACCGACTGGGGCAGGATCAGGAACATCTCGCCGCCGCGATTGAGCGCCTGGACCGAGAACTTGGCCTCGACGGCCTTGTTGTTGCGCCCGCCGATCACCGCGAACTCCATCCGGGTCTCGGTGCGCTCCAACCGGAACGGCGTCATCGAGACGAGGGCGAACGACGATTCGAGGGCCTTGCCGACCTGCTCCAGGATGGTCTGGGCGAGGCGGATCTCGAGGCTGGAGAACGGGCGCTCGTCCTCCACCGGCGGCTCGGCCCCATCCGCACCGAACAGAGCCTCCACCAGGGTGAAGAGGAAGTCGCGGTCGAGGCCGACCAGGATGTGGCTGTCCCATTCGGGGGCGTGGAAGATGCCCGCGATCGCGTTGTTCTCGTAGGCGTCGAGCATCTCGCCGAAGCGGCCGCTGGTGACGCCGCTGAAGGAGAAGTAGACCGGCGATGAGACGAGGGGCTTGAGGTTGTCCGAGCAGCCCGAGGTGAGCCGGTCGAACACCACGTGCAGCATCGGCATGCGGTCGAGGGAGAGCCCGCCCGCTTCGATCAGGCGGGCACGGACCTCGGCGGCGTTCCCGGTGGGGACGTTCATGCTCAGGCGGCCTCCCTCTGCGCGCCGCCGTTGACGGTGGCGTTCTCGACCTCGTCGATGGTGGGCCGGTCGCTCAGGGCGATGCCCTTGCGGCCATGCTCGACGGCGATCTGCGGCACGGCCCCGCTCATGTAGGCGATCAGGCTCTGCTTGACGATGACGTAGACGTGGTTCTGCTTCTCGCGGATGATCTTGATCTTGATGGCGAAGGGGCCGAGCACGCCGTAGGACATGAACACGCCGAAGAAGGTGCCCACCAGCGCCGCGCCGATGAGGCCGCCGAGGATCTGGGGCGACTGATCGAGGGCGCCCATCGCCTTCACGATGCCGAGCACCGCCGCCACGATGCCCAGCGCCGGCATCGCCTCGGCCACGGTGGTGACCGCGCCGTAGGGCTTGAGGCGATCCTTGCGGTAGCCGCTGATCTCCTCCTCCATCAGCGCCTCGATCTCGTGCGCGCGGGCGTTGCCGATCAGGATGAGACGGGCATAGTCGCAGATGAACAGCACGAGGTCGGCGTTCTTGGCGATGTCCGGGTAGGCCTTGAAGATCTCGGAATTGGCCGGGTCGTCGAGGTGGGGCTCGACCTCGTTGCGGGGCTTGGCCTTCAGCTCGCGCATCAGAGCGTGCAGGAGGCCCAGCAGCGCGAGGTAATCCTTGCGCTTCGGCACCTTGCCGGTCAGCGCATCGAGGCTGGCCTTGCCCGAGTCGACTACCGTCTTCATCGGGTTGGCCATCACGAAGGTGCCGGCCCCCATCCCGCCGATGATGACGAATTCCCAGGGCTGCCAGAGCACGACCAGATGGCCGCCCATGGCGACGAAGCCGCCGAGCATGCAGCCGATTGCGATGACGAGGCCGATCAGAACGCCCAAGGCTCGACGCCTCCGCTGGGGATGGAAAAATCCGATGGAGCGGACCTAACCAGGATGGCTTGCGTGGGGCTGGATCGTTTCTCCCCCGAAACGCCGGGTTCGGGTGGGACCGCGCGCGGCGCCGCGCGTTGACGCTGCGCAGAGCAACCGAAGCGAGACCGCCCGATGAGCAGCACGGCCACGCCCGACAACGACCACGAGCCCGCCACCGTTAACGTCTCGGAGCCCTGGACCCTGGCCTACTGGGCCCGCCGCTTCGAGGTGCCGCGCGAGGAGGTCGAGGCGGCCGTCGCGGCGGTGGGGCACGATCCCCAGGCCGTCGCCGCGCGGCTCGGCCGGCCCTGGCCGTTCGAGGGCAGCGGCATCGTGTAAGGGCGAAGCGGCGTCCCTCAGCGGCGCCCGCTCGAGCCGAAGCCGCCGGTGCCGCGGGGGCCGGACTCGGTGATGCGCGGAGCCGCACCGGGCCCGTCATGCCCGGTCTCGTCCCGAATCGCGAAGGTCGGCCGCGTCACGCGGGTGAAGACGAGCTGGGCGATGCGGTCGCCCGGCTCGATCCGGATGCCGGCGGCATCCGGGCCGGGCGGATTGCGGTTCCAGGCCGAGATCATCAGCGGCCCCTCGTAGTCCGCGTCGATCACGCCCGTGCCGTTGCCGAGGACCAGGCCCTCGCGGTGGCCGAGGCCGGAGCGCGCGAAGAGGAGGCCGCACCAGCGCGGATCGCGGATCGCCAGGGAAAACCCGGCCGGGATCAGGGCCGGCGGACCCTGCGGCGCCAGGATCAGGGGCGCGTCGAGGCAGGCGTGGAGATCGAGGCCGGCGGCCTGGGCTGAGCCCCAGCGCGGAAATCCCCAGCCGGCGAGGCGGGAATCGAGCAGGCGCACGTCGACGGCGAGGTCGATGACGATGGAGAGGTCGACGGCGAGGCCCTCGGCACCGTCGGGTCCGGCGGTCACGCGGTCCGCGCCGCGATGGCGTCGGCCAGCGCGACCGTCCGGGTCGCCTCCGCGGCATGCAGGCGCTCCACCATCTTGCCGTCGAGGCCGATGACGCCGCGGTCGCGATTCTCCGGCTCGGCGAAGGCCGCCAGGATGCGTCGGGCCCAGGCGATGTCCGCCTCGCTCGGGCCGAAGGCGGCGTTGGCGGGCGCGATCTGGTCCGGGTGGATCAGCATCTTGCCGTCGAAGCCGCAATCGCGCCCCTGCGCGCATTCGGACGCGAAGCCCGCCGCATCGCGAAACTCGTTGTAGATCCCGTCGATCACGTCGATCTCGTAGGCGCGGGCGGCGGCGATCACGCTCATCAGCCACGGCATCAGGGCCGGCCGGCCCGGCACGCCGAGGCGCAGGCGGCTGGCCTTGGCCAGATCGTTCGGCCCGACCATCAGGCAGGCGAGGCGGGTGTCGACGTCGCGGGCCGAACTCGCGATGTCGGCGAGATGCAGGATCGCCATCGGGCTCTCGATCATCGCCCAGGTGCGGGTCCGGTCCGGTGCGCCGAGGCGGCGCAGGCGCGAGCCCACGGCCACCAGGGCATCGGCGCCCGTCACCTTCGGTACCACGATCGCGTCGGGGCCGGCGGGCGCGATGGCGGCGAGGTCGGCCTCGCCATAGGGCGTGTCGAGGGCGTTGATCCGCACCACGACCTCGCGCCGGCCGAAGCCCCGCTCCGCCACCGCGCGGGCGACGGCCTCGCGCGTCGCCGCCCGCGTCTCCGGCGCGACCCCGTCCTCCAGGTCGATCATCACCACGTCGGTCGGGAGCGTGCGGGCCTTCTCCAGCAGACGGGGATTCGAGCCCGGCATCGCGAGGACGCTGCGGCGAGGGCGGATCTCGGTCATGGCGCATCCCTTCGACGATGGTGCGGGGTCGGGCGCGACGTCACCGGACCCGGCGGCGATGCCGGCCTGTCACGAAGCCCCCTCGGCACCGACTCACCCTGGGAGCCGGCGATACCGGTCCCGCGACAGGGTTTCAAGGCATCGACCCCATGCGCGGCCCGGCACCGCTCCGGGCCGGCCTCGACCAGTCAATCCCGCAGATTGTAATGCGCCACACCACCGCCGAGGCGTGTGTCATGAGACTGTCGCGCAATCGTCATACCGCCTTGGCCCAACGCACCGTATGGCGCGGTGCACACCGGACGACGCGCTGCGGCCTGTGATCCGGTGCGCACTCCTCCAGGAGATCCTTCGATGAAGTTCACTACCCTTGCCACCCTCGTGGGACTTGGCCTTGCCTCCCTCGCACCGGCCCAGGCCGCCGAGATCACGGGAGCGGGCGCGACCTTCCCGTTCCCGATCTATTCGAAGTGGGCCGAAGCCTACCGCAAGGAGAGCGGTCTCGGCCTCAACTACCAGTCGATCGGCTCCGGCGGCGGCATCAAGCAGATCCAGGCCAAGACCGTCGATTTCGGCGCTTCCGACGCGCCGCTGAAGGGCCCCGCCCTGGAGAAGGACGGCCTCGTCCAGTTCCCGACCGTCATGGGCGGCGTCGTCACCGTGGTGAACATCCCGGGCGTCGAGCCGGGCAAGCTCAAGCTCACCGGCGACGTCATCGCCGACATCTATGCCGGCAAGATCGCCAAGTGGTCGGATGCCCGCATCGCCAAGCTGAATGAGGGCCTGAAGCTGCCCGATTCCAACATCACCCCGGTCTACCGCTCGGATGCCTCCGGCACGACCAACATCTTCACCACCTACCTGTCCCAGGTCTCCGAGCCCTGGAAGAAGGATTACGGTTCGGCCACCACCATCAGCTGGCCCGTGGGCCAGGGCGGCAAGGGCAACGAGGGCGTCACCGCCACCGTCAAGCAGGTCCCGAACGCCATCGGCTACGTCGAGTCGGCCTACGCCAAGCAGAACAAGCTCAGCTACGCTCTGATCCAGAACAAGGCCGGCAAGTTCCCGCAGCCCGACGACAAGGCCTTCCAGGCCGCCGCCGCCAGCGCCGATTGGAAAGCCGCCCCCGGCTTCGGCATCTCGCTGACCAACGAGCCCGGCGACGATGCCTGGCCGATCACCGCCGCCACCTTCATCCTCGTCCACAAGGATCCGGCCGACCCGGCCCGCACGGCCGAAGTCCTGAAGTTCTTCGACTGGGCGTACAAGAACGGCGACAAGCTCGCGGTCGATCTCGACTACGTGCCGCTGCCCGACGCCGTCGTGAGCCAGATCCACGATGCGTGGAAGGAGATCAAGGGCAAGGACGGCAAGCCCGTCTTCAACATGTGAGCCGAAACCCTCGCGGGCTCCGGCCCGCGAGCCCCGCGGGGGCGAGCCACACCGCGCGGCCAGCGAGCCCCGCGGGGCGAGCCACCTCGCGCAAGCGTGCCAGACCGGCCCGGCGTCACGACGCCGGGTTCGGCCGGCGCACCCCCCCTGGCAACGATCCGGTGATCCCCTCTCGCGCCGACGCCCGGCGCAGGGTAGGACGCCGCCCGGTGAAGAGAAGACACTCGGATGGCCGCCTTGACTGACCAGATCGCCCTGACGCGGGACCGCGCCTCGGTCCGCAAGAAGCCCGGCGGCCTCGGCGACAGCCTGTTCCGGACGGCCTCCTACGGCTCGGCCCTCCTGGTGCTCCTCTTCCTGGCCGGCATCCTGGGCTCCATCGCCTACGGCGCCTGGCCGGCCTTCAACGAGTTCGGCTTCGGCTTCATCACCTCCAGCACCTGGAATATCGGGCAGGAGCAGTACGGCGCCCTGGTGGCCATCGTGGGCACCCTGGCCTCGGCGGTCCTCGCCCTGCTGATCGGCGTGCCGCTGTCGCTCGGCATCGCGGTCTACCTGACCCAGCTTTGCCCCGGCTGGGCCCGCAAGCCGGTCTCGATGACCATCGAGCTTCTCGCCTCGGTGCCGAGCAT
The DNA here is from genome assembly GCF_001423325.1 of Methylobacterium sp. Leaf113. Taxonomy (NCBI): domain Bacteria; kingdom Pseudomonadati; phylum Pseudomonadota; class Alphaproteobacteria; order Hyphomicrobiales; family Methylobacteriaceae; genus Methylobacterium; species Methylobacterium sp. Leaf113. Next base: position 4,287 of record NZ_LMNJ01000005.1, on the reverse strand, counting down.
CATCTACGGCATGTGGGGCCTGTTCGTGTTCGCCCCCCTGTTCGCCCGCTTCGTGCAGGTGCCGGTCTCGAACCTCGTCGAGGGCATGCCGATCGTCGGCACCCTGTTCTACGCCCGCGTGCCCTCCGGCGTCGGCATCCTCACCGCCGGCATCATCCTCGCCATCATGATCGTGCCCTTCGTGGCCTCGATCACCCGCGACATGCTCGACCAGATCCCGACCGTGCTGCGCGAGAGCGCCTACGGCATCGGCTGCACCACCTGGGAGGTGGTGCGCCACGTGCTGGTGCCGCAGGCCTCGGTCTCGATCATCGGCGCGATCATGCTCGGCCTGGGCCGGGCGCTCGGCGAGACCATGGCGGTGACCTTCGTCATCGGCAACGCCAACCGGCTCTCGGGTTCGGTCTTCGATCCGGGCTCCACCATCGCGTCGCGCATCGCCAACGAGTTCAACGAGGCCGACGGCCTGCAGCTGAACTCCCTGATGGCGCTCGGCTGCATCCTCTTCGTGATCACCTTCTTCGTCCTGATCATCGCCCGCATCCTCACCCGCCGCGCCAAGGTCGCCTGAAGCCGGATCGCCCCAAGGCCCGCGACCCCGCGCTTCGAGACGTCAGGAACCCCATCATGGACGCCGCCAACCCCCTCACCGCAACCCCGGCCCGGATCAGCCGGGTCCGCTCGGGCCGCCGGATCGCCGACCGGACCCTGATCCTGGCCAGCACGATCGCCACGCTGGTCGGCATCGTCGTGCTCGGCTCGATCCTGTTCATGCTGGTGGTCGAGGGCATCAAGGGCTTCTCGCCGATGCTCTTCACCGAGCCGACGCCGGGACCCGGCTCCGAGGGCGGCGGCATCGCCAACGCCATCCTGGGCAGCCTCGTGATGACCGTCCTGGCCATCCTGGTGGCGACCCCGGTCGGCGTGATGGCCGGCACCTTCCTGGCCGAGTACGGCCGCAACTCGAAGCTCGCCGATGTCATCCGCTTCCTGAACGACATCCTTCTGTCGGCGCCCTCGATCCTCATCGGCCTGTTCGTCTACACCCTGATGGTGCGCCCGATGGGCTCCTATTCGGGCTGGGCCGGCGCCGTGGCGCTCGCCATCATCGCCACCCCGGTCATCGTGCGCACCACCGAGGACATGCTGCGCCTCGTGCCCTCGACCCTGCGCGAAGCCGGCGCGGCGCTCGGCGCGCCGCCCTCCATCGTGATCAAGAGCATCACCTGGCGCGGGGCCAGCGCCGGCATCGTCACCGGCATCATCCTGGCGCTCGCCCGCATCGCCGGCGAGACGGCGCCGCTCCTGTTCACGGCGCTCAACAACAACAGCTGGTTCTCCCCCAACTTGATGGGCGGCGTCCCGAACCTTCCGGTGATGATCTACCAGTTCGCGCTCTCGCCCTACCAGAACTGGCAGCAGCTCGCCTGGGCCGGCGCCCTCCTGATCACGGTCACGATCCTCGCCCTGTCGATCGTGGCCCGGTTCGTCATCAAGACCGAGCGGTCGCGCTGACCTCCAGCGTGCCGCCTCCCGCTTCCTCCCCTTCGCTCGACAGGATGCTGAACCGATGAACGCCGCCCCCGGGATCACCTCCGCGCAGCTCACCGGACGCCACAAGGCCGACGAGACCTCGCCGATCCGCATCGCCGTCAAGGACCTGAACTTCTATTACGGCAGCTTCCACGGCCTGAAGTCGGTCAACCTCAACTTCCACGACCGCCAGGTGACGGCGCTGATCGGCCCGTCCGGCTGCGGGAAGTCCACCCTGCTGCGCACCTTCAACCGCATCTACAGCCTGTATCCGGACCAGCGGGCGGAGGGCGAAATCCTCCTCGACGGCCAGAACGTGCTGGATTCCAACGTCGACCTGAACGAGCTGCGCTCGCGCATCGGCATGGTGTTCCAGAAGCCGACGCCCTTCCCGATGTCGATCTACGACAACGTCGCCTTCGGCCTGCGCCTCTACGAGAAGCTGCCCAAGGCCGACCTCGACGTGCGCGTCGAGGAATCGCTCCGCAAGGCCGCCCTCTGGGACGAGGTCAAGGACAAGCTCAAGCAATCCGGCATGGGCCTCTCCGGCGGTCAGCAGCAGCGCCTCTGCATCGCCCGCACCGTGGCCCAGCGCCCGGAGGTGATCCTGTTCGACGAGCCGACCTCGGCCCTCGACCCGATCTCGACCGGTCGCATCGAGGAGCTGATCGAGCAGCTGCGCTCGGAATTCACCATCGTCATCGTGACCCACAACATGCAGCAGGCGGCGCGCATCTCGCAGTTCACCGCCTTCATGTATCTCGGCGAACTGGTGGAGTTCGGACCCACCACGCGCATCTTCATGAATCCGGAGAAGCGCCAGACCCAGGACTACATCACCGGCCGCTTCGGCTGATCCGGTCCACGCCAGACCCCATGCCAGAACCCACGCCAGACCCCATGCCATGGCGGGCACCGGACAGGCGGGCCCGACCGAGGAGTGCGACCCATGCCCGACCACATCGTCAAATCCTACGACACGGATCTTGAGAACCTGCGCCGCTCGATCTCCGAGATGGGCGGCATCGCCGAGAAGATGATGACCGAGGCCGGCGAGGCCCTGGTGCGCCGCGACTCTCCCCTGGCTCAGGCCGTCATCGCGGCCGATACCCGCCTCGACACCCTTCAGCGCGAGATCGAGGAGCGGGCGATCCTGCTGATCGCCCGGCGCCAGCCGCTGGCCATCGACCTGCGCGAGACGGTGACGGCGATCCGCGTCTCGAACGATATCGAGCGCATCGGCGATCTCGCCAAGAACGTCGCCAAGCGCGTCGTGGCCATCGCCGACCAGATCCAGCCGCAGAAGATCGTCATCGGCGTCCAGCACATGAGCGACCTCGTGCAGGAGCAGCTCAAGGACGTGCTCGACGCCTATGCCAGCCGCGACATCAAGGCGGCGCTCGACGTGTGGGAGCGCGACGACGCCATCGACGCGCTCTACAACTCGCTGTTCCGCGAACTCCTGACCTACATGATGGAGGACCCGCGCAACATCTCGTTCTGTACCCACCTGCTGTTCGTGGCCAAGAACATCGAGCGCATCGGCGATCACACCACCAACATCGCCGAGACGATCCACTACCTGGTCACCGGCGAGAACCTGCTGGCGGAGCGGGAGCGACCCAAGAACGACGCGTCCAACTACGCCACGGTGGACATGCCTGGCGCGGCCTGACTCCGCCTGATCGAAAGCGCACGATGAGTACGCGTATCCTGATCGTCGAGGACGAGGAGGCCCTGACCCTCCTCCTCCGCTACAACCTCGAGGCCGAGGGCTTCATCGTCGATTCCGCCGCGCGCGGCGACGAGGCGGACCTTCGCCTGCAGGAGCAGGTCCCCGACCTCGTCCTGCTCGACTGGATGCTGCCGGCCCTGTCGGGCATCGAGCTGTGCCGCCGCATCCGGGCCCGGCGCGAGACCGAGCGCCTGCCGGTGATCATGCTCACGGCGCGCGGCGAGGAGGGCGACCGCATCCGCGGTCTCGGCACGGGCGCCGACGACTACATCGTCAAGCCGTTCTCGGTTCCGGAACTGCTGGCGCGGGTGCGCGCGCTGCTGCGTCGGGCCAAGCCCGCCCACGTGGCCAACCTGCTGGTGGCCGGCGACATCGAGCTCGACCGGGTCAGCCACCGCATCCGCCGGGAGGGCCGCGAGATCCATCTCGGGCCGACCGAGTTCAAGCTGCTCGAATTCCTGATGCAGAGCCCCGGCCGGGTGTTTTCCCGCGAGCAGCTCCTCGACGGGGTCTGGGGCCACGACGTCTACATCGACGAGCGCACCGTCGACGTCCATGTCGGCCGCCTGCGCAAGGCCCTGAACCGTCCGCGCCAGAGCGACCCGATCCGCACCGTGCGCGGCTCGGGCTATTCCTTCGACGAGATGTTCGAGGCAGAGGGCGAGTAGGGCGGCCGTTACCACGCAGTCAGGCGAACAGCATGCCGTCGCTGGGCGCGTGCACGGTGAAGCCCTTGCCCTCGTCGATCCAGCCCGCACCGGCAGCGCCCTGGTTGATGCCGGCGGCCTCCTCGGCATTGCCGGCGAAGTGATGCTGGCCGGTCTTGGTGTTGAAGAACCGCTCCAGCGTCACGGTGCCGGGCGCGCCCGCATCSGCRTAGGCCTCGAACGCGACGCCCTCGTATTTGTAGGACGGGTTGGTCTTGATGATCTGGTCGCGCTCGCCGACGCTGGTCGTGAAGAAATGCGCGGTCGTGCCGGTGTCGAAGAACCGGAACACGTCGATGGTGTCGGCCCCCG